>JBBDMO010000116.1:0-14295 GCA_040878255.1 Ilumatobacteraceae bacterium | reverse complement strand
TGCTGGATCTCGCTGGTGCCTTCGAAGATCGTGTGGATCTTGGCGTCACGGTGCCAGCGCTCGACCGGGTACTCGCGGGTGTAGCCGTAGCCGCCGAGGATCTGGATCGCGTCCTCGGTCACCCGCACGGCGACCTCGCTGGCCTTGTACTTGCTCATCGAACCCTCACCGTGGGTGAAACCGCCGTTGCGGGCGAGCCACGCAGCGCGCCAGATGAGCAGACGGCTGGCATCGATCTCGGTGGCCATGTTGGCGAGCTTGAACGCAATCGCCTGGTGCTGGATGATCGGCTTGCCGAACGCGTGGCGCTCCTTGGCGTACTCGAGCGAGAACTCGTACGCGGCACGGGCAATGCCGAGCGCCTGGGCGCCGACGCTCGGTCGGGTGGCCTCGAAGGTGGCCATGGCCGGCTGCTTCTCGCCGCTGTGGCCGCGCTCGCGGGCACGGGCCAGCTTGGCGTCAAGCTTCTCCTTGCCACCGAGCAGGCAACGGCCGGGCACGCGCACGTCCTCGAGCACGACCTCGGCGGTGTGGCTGGCGCGAATGCCGTGCTTCAGGTACTTCTGACCCTGGCTGAGGCCCTTGGTGCCGGGCGGGATGACGAAGCTGGCCTGGCCGCGGCCCTTCAGTTCGGGCTCGACCGCAGCGACCACCACGTGCACGTCGGCGATGCCGCCGTTGGTGATCCAGGCCTTCACGCCGTTGATGACCCACTCGTCATTGGCCTCGTCGTAGACGGCGCGAGTGCGCAGGCTGCTGACGTCGCTGCCGGCATCGGGCTCGCTGACGCAGAAGGCACCGAGCTGGATCTTGTCGGCGTCGCCATAGCACTGCGGCACCCACTCCATGACCTGCTCGGGGGTGCCGTTACCACTGATGCCGGCGGCCGCCAGGGCCGAGCCCATGATCGCCATGCCGATGCCCGCATCGCCCCAGAACAGCTCTTCGATCGCGACCGGCAGGGTGAGACCGGTGCTGTCGCTGAACGAGCTCATCAGGAACTCCCAGCCGTACAGGCCGATCTTCGCTGCCTCCTGCACGATGGGGTACGGGAACTCTTCGCGCTCGTCCCACTCGTGCGCGGCCGGACGGATGACGTCCTCGGCGAACCCGTGGACCCACTTCTGGATCTGCAGCTGGTCTTCGTTGAGCGAGAAATCGGCCATACGGTGAAGTTACCGTCCGGTAACAAGCCACGCCAACCCGCGACGCGCTCGTTCGTGCGTGCAAGAGTCGGCACATGGGGAGAACGACTTCGATCGCGATCATCGGCGCGCTCGTGCTGGCCGCGTGCAGCGGTGGCAGCGACGGCGCGACCACGGCGACCACCGCGGCCATGGCAACCACCGACACCAGCACGGCTGCTTCGGTCGCGCCCACCACCGCTGTGCCGCCAGCGGCGATGCCGGCCGACGAGGCCACATTGGCCGCGATCGGCGAGCAGCTCGATGCGTCACCCGACGGCTGCGAACCCCTCGACACCCGCCAGTGCCTGCTCCCCTTCCCCTCGAACGCGTACCGGGCTGACGACAGGGTCGCGTTCCCCGCGGTCGGCATGCCGGCGAACGCAAGCGGCATCGGCATCGACCCGGCCGAGTGGAACCGCAACGACGGCTTCAGTCCGAACACGCCGATCCTCACCCATGTGACCGGGCTCGACGCGGCGGCATCGAACCTGCCGAGCTGGACCGACCTCGAGGCGTCGCTCGCTGACGACGCGACCGTCGTGGTGGTCGACACCGAATCGGGCGAGCGCGTACCGCTGTGGGCCGAACTCGACGCAAAGGCCGCAGCCGACGAGGACCGCCTGCTCGAGATCCACCCTGCTGTGCCGCTGCGCGAGGGTGCCACCTTCGCAGTCGCACTGCGCGACCTGGTGACCGATGGCGGCGGTGCGGTCGAGCCGACGGCGCTGTTCCGCACCTACCGCGACGCGCTCACGACCGACATCGCCGCGGTCGAGGATCGTCGGGCCGACATGGAGGCGACCTTCGACGCGCTCGGCGCGGCCGGTGTCGACCGGGCCGACCTCCAACTCGCGTGGAGCTTCACCGTCGCCACCACCGACGACATCGCGGGGCGCATGCTCGCCATCCGCGACGACACCCTCGCTGCGCTCGGCGACGATGCGCCGGCCTTCACGATCATCAGCGCCACGCCGAACACCGACGACGACATCGCCCTGCAGGTCGAAGGCACCTTCACCGTGCCCAACTACCTCACCGGCGACGGGGGCCCGGGCAACCGCTTCTTCTACGGCGACGGCGTCACGCCGGTGGCCGACGAGGTGCCGGTGCGCAACGGCTCGGTCGAGGCACCGTTCATGTGCAACATCAGCGTGGCGACGATGAACGGCACTGAGCCGGCCCACCTCGTGCAGTACGGCCACGGCCTGCTCGGCAGCAACCGCGAGATCAACGCCGGCAACGTGCGCGCCATGTCGAACGAGCACAACGTCGTCCATTGCGCGACCAAATGGGCCGGCATGAGCGAGGACGACATCGGTAACGCGATCACCGCACTCAGCGACTTCTCGTCGTTCCCGACGATGGCCGACCGGCTGCAGCAGGGCGTCCTGAACACGATCGTGATGGGCCGCCTGATGACCGCCGACGACGGGCTCGTGAGCGACCCGAACTTCCAGCGCGCCGACGGCTCGCCGCTGATCGACACCTCAGTCCTGAACTACGACGGCAACAGCCAGGGCGGGATCATGGGCCTGATGCTCAGCGCTGTGTCGCCCGACATCAACCGCTCAGTGCTCGGCGTGATGGGCATGAACTACAGCCTGCTGCTGTCCCGCTCGGTCGACTTCGAGACCTACGAGTCCGTGATGAAACCGGCGTACCCGAACGACCTCGACCGCGTCCTCATCCTCGGGCTCGTGCAGATGCTGTGGGACCGCGGCGAAGGTGCCGGCTACGTCCAGCACGTCACCAGCGATCCGTACGAGGGCACGCCGGCCAAGACCGTGCTGCTGCACGTCGCGTTCGGCGACCATCAGGTGAGCGAGCTCACGGCGATGATCGCGGCACGTGCCATGGGTGCCACCATCCACCGACCGGTCACCGCCGATGGCCGCAGCGGTGAGCGCGAGCCGGGTTGGGGCATCGAGTCGACGACCTACCCGAGCACCGGATCCGGCCTCGTGATCTGGGACTCGGGCAGTGACCCGATCCCCCTCGAGAACCTGCCTCCCAGCGGTGATCGCGACCCGCACGAGGACCCCCGCGCGGACCCCGACGTGCGCACGCAGAAGGCCGCCTTCCTGTTCGACGACACGCTGATCGACGTGTGCGCCGGCGCCCCCTGCACCGCCGACCCCCGAGACTGACCCCAGCCGATGCGGAGTTCCGCCGCGTCAGGGTGACGCGCTGGAACTCCCCATCGTGATGTCGAGGTCCTTGGCGGGGCGGTGGAGTCCCCACATCACCAGCAGGCCCAGACTCAGGGCACACAGCAGCGCACCGGCCACCGAGGGGCTGCCCACGCCGACGTGGTCGAACAGCAGCCCGGCCACCGGCGGGCCGACCACGCGAGCAACCGCCGAGGCTGACTGCTGGAAGCCGAGGGCCTGACCGCGCTGGTGCGCAGGGGCGCGGTCGGCCACCATCGTCGTGATCGCCGGCGAGGCGCAGCCCTGCCCTAGCGCTAGCAGCGCCAGCGAACCGATCAGCAGCCCCCAGCTCGTGGCAACGGCCAGCACCAGCAGGCCCACCACCAGCAGCCCGAGACCGTTGCGCAACACGATGCCCACGCCCCAGCGTTCGGCGAGGCGGCTGTAGGCACCGCCCTGCATGGCAACCAGGACCACACCCACGAACAGGAACACGGCTGCGGTCGAGCCCTCCGTCAGACCGAACCGCACGCTGCCGAGCAGGGAGAAGGTCGACTCGAACGCCGTGAAGGCCAGCATCGTGACGAAGCCCACGAACGCCAGTCGCCTCAGGTCGGCCGACCGCGGTGCGACCACGTGCTCGGTCGGTCGCTGATCGGCCACCCGTGTCTCGGGGAGGCGGATGATGGCAGCGACGGCGTTGATGCTGGCGATCACACCCGCCACGTAGAACGGCACATGCGGTCCACCGAGCGCCGACAGACCACCGATGGCCGGCCCGAGCACGAAACCCACACCGAAGGCGGCGCCCAACATGCCGAGCAGCTTGGGTCGCTGTTCCGGGGTGGCGATGTCAGTGACCGCTGCCTGGGCCACCGACAGGCTGCCGCCCGACGCGCCGTCGATGATGCGGCCCAGGAACAACAGGCCGAGGGAACCGGCCGCACCCGTGACGAAGCTGCCGATCGCGGTGCCGATGAGTGACAGCACGATGACCGGCTTGCGGCCGATCCGGTCGCTGAGCTTGCCGAGCAGCGGCGCGCACACGAGCTGCGCCAGCGAGAACGACGCGAACAGCAACCCGACCTCGAAGCCGTTCGCCCCGTACCGTTCGGCGTAACGCCCCAGGATCGGCACGACGATGCCGAAGCCGACGAGATCGAGGGCGACCGTGGTCCACAGCGTGAGGTAGCCCGGGGGCAGCGGCGTGCGCTCTGAGCGCTCACGGGTCGACACGATGCACCGTTCTAGCCTCTCCGGCACCCGAACCACAGAACGGCATCCCTACGATCGTCGTCCATGACCCACGAGGCGACCCACGACGAACGGCGCGCCCGGGCCGGACGCGCCGTACGCGACCTCGGCCATGCGCTGATCGGCCACGAAGCCGACGACGCCCTGATCGACGACGTGGCGCGCACACTCGACGAGCTCACCGCCCGGCTGTCCGCCGGCTCTGCACGGACCCGCGAGCAGCGCGGTTTCCAGCAGGGCGAGGCCTGGGTGCCACCGGCCGATGGCGAGGCGTTCACCTCCCACGACGACCGCCCCGTCAGCGGTCGGTCGTCGCCGTGGGGCCTCGACCCCGAGATCCGCCGGGTCGGTGACGAGGTCGAGGCCACGGTCACGCTCCGCTCGGCGCACGAGGGAGCACCGGGGCGCAGCCACGGCGGCATCGTCGCCGCGCTCTTCGACGATGTGTACGGGTTCATCCTCCAGGTCCATCGCCTGCCGGCGTTCACCGGCGAGCTGACGGTTCGCTACGTCGGCCCCACCCCGCTGTACGTGCCGCTCACCTGCCGGGTTCGGTTCGCGTCACGCGAGGGCCGAAAGCTGTTCATGACCGGCGAGATCACCACCGCCGACGGCACGACCTGCGTCACCTCGAAGGCGACGTTCATTTCGATCGACACCTACACGGTGCCCGCATGGGGCGACGGGGTGTAGCCAGCTCAGCGACGGAGGCTGGTACCGGCCTTCGTGGTCTCGACGATCCAGCCATCGGCCTGCAACTCGGCGCGCAGCGCGTCAGCCGCGGCGAAGTCCTTGGCTGCACGGGCAGCGTCGAGCGCGTTCGCCTTCGCCGCGGCCTCGGCCGGCACATCGCTCGCCACGGCGAGCACCAGTCCCACAGCCGTGCAGATCTCGTGCACCGCGGCGGCGAGCGCCGCAGCCTCGGGGGCGGCGGCGTCGAGCGCGGCGTTGGCCTTGCGGACCGTGTCGAACAGCAGTGCCGTGGCACCCGGCGTGTCGAGGTCGTCGTCCATGCGTTCGCGGAAGCGGGCGATCACGTCGGGGTCGGGTGCCGCACCGGCCAGCGCGGCAGTGCGGGCCGCGAACGAGTCGAGCCCGGCCAACGCAGCCACCGACGCATCGACGTTGCCCTGGGTGATGCTGACCGGCCCGCGGTAGTGCGACTGCAGCAGCAGCATCCGGTACGCCCGCGGGTCGTACTGCTCCATGAGATCGATCAGGTTGGCGACGTTGCCGAGGCTCTTCGACATCTTCTCGCCCTCGGCGTCCACCACGAACCCGTTGTGCATCCAGTGGTTCGCGAACCGCTTGCCCAGCGCGACGGCCTGTGCCCGCTCGTTCTCGTGGTGCGGGAACTTGAGGTCCATGCCACCGCAGTGCAGGTCGAAGCCCTCGCCCAAAATGTCGAGGCTCATGACCACGCACTCGCTGTGCCAGCCCGGCCGCCCGTCACCCCACGGTGACGGCCACGACGGCTCACCGGGCTTCGACAGCTTCCACAGCGCGAAGTCGGCGGGGTGGCGCTTCTGGCCGGCACCGAACACCTCGCGCTCGCCACCGCCGGCGAGCAGGTCGTCGAGGTGCTGATTCACGAGCAGACCGTAGTCATCGACGGACTCGACGCTCAGGTACACGCCGTCGTCGGTGCTGTACGCCCGACCGGCCTCGACGAGCTCGCCGATCATGGTGACCATCTGGTCGACGTACTCCGTTGCGTGGGGGACATCGGTGGGGCGGGTGACGTTGAGCTTGCCCATCGCCTCGAACCACACGCTCTCGCAGCGCTGCGTGATGTCCTGCCAGGGACGTCCCTCGCGCTGGGCGCGGTCGATGATCTTGTCGTCGATGTCGGTGATGTTGCTGACGAGCCGCACCGACAGGCCGCTCCACTCGAGGTACCGGCGGAGCACGTCGTAGACGAGGGTGGCCCGGCCGTGGCCGAGGTGCGGCGGGCCGTACACGGTGGGGCCGCACAGGTAGATGCTGACGTTGCCCGGTTCGCGCAGTTCGAGCTCGCGGACCTCGCGGGTGGCGGTGTCGTACAGGTGCAGCATGGCCGTGCAGCCTACGAGACGCCGTCATCCGCCGGTGCGGCCCATTCCGTAGGAAGCACAACCACGAAGCTCGCCCGAGCGACGACCCGAAGGAGCCCTCCATGAAAAAGCGCCACACGATCGGCCTGGGCATCGCCCTGGCAACCGCAGCCGCCGCACTGACCGTTCCGGCCACCGGCGCCAGCGCAGCGTCCGGGCCATCCACGAGCACGATCGCCGCCGTCCTCCTCGCCGACTCTGCGAAGGACGATGCCAGCGGCTTCGACCGTAACTGGCGCGACTACGACATCGTCACCCAGGCCGTGCTGCTCTTCCCCGACCTGGTGGAGGCCGCGTCCAACCCGGCCGCCGACCTCACGGTGCTGGCGCCCAACGACCAGGCGTTCCGCCTGCTCGCCCAGGAGCTGTTCAAGCAGCGCTACCACCGCGAGGCTGACGTGCTCTCGGCGCTCGCCACGCTCGGCTTGCCCACGGTGAAGGCCGTCCTCACCTACCACATCGTCGGTGCAGCCCTCAGCCCCGCCACCGTCCTTGCGAGCGACAACGCTCAGATCGCGACCCTCGGCGGCGGCACGTTCGGTGTCGATGTGATCAACAAGCGCGCCGCGTTCGTCCAGTTCGTCGACGGCGACCCGAACGCCCGCAACGCCTTCCTGAACAAGATCAACGTGGGCGGCGGCGAGCTCGCCAACGGCTACATCCACGGTGTCGACCGAGTGCTCCGTCCCATCGACCTCTGATCACCCGGAGGGACCAATCGAGCCCCAGGCTGCCGGACCGCCACCGGTAGCCTGGGGCTCCGCTATGACGAACCTCCCTGACAAGCCGTCACTCGACGGCATCGAAGCCGGCCTGATGAAGCGATGGGATGCCGAGGGCGTCTACCGCTTCGACCGCACCGCGGCCCGCGAGCAGGTGTTCGCCATCGACACCCCACCACCCACCGTCAGCGGTTCGCTGCACATCGGCCACGTGTTCAGCTACACCCACACCGACACGGTCGCCCGCTTCCAGCGCATGCGCGGCAAGGTCGTCTTCTACCCCATCGGCTGGGACGACAACGGCCTCGCCACCGAGCGCCGCGTCCAGAACGTCACCGGCGTGCGCTGCGACCCGTCGCTCCCCTTCGACCCCGACTTCACGGCTCCCTTCCACGGTGACGTGCCCAAGGATCACCGCGCCATCCCCGTCAGCCGGCCCAACTTCGTCGACCTGTGCCGCGAGATCACCCACCTCGACGAGCAGGTGTTCGAAGAGCTCATCCGCCGCCTCGGCCTGTCGGTCGACTGGTCGCTGCTCTACACCACCATCGGCGAACGCGCCCGCCGCGTCAGCCAGCGTGCGTTCCTGCGCAACCTCGCCCGTGGCGAGGCGTACCAGCAGGATGCCCCCACGCTGTACGACATCGACGAGCGCACCGCCGTTGCGCAGGCCGAGATGGAAGACCGCGAGATGCCCGGCTCGTACCACAAGGTCGCCTTCCACCGCACTGACGGTCAGGGCGATCTGGTGATCGACACCACCCGCCCCGAGCTGCTGCCCAGCTGTGTCGCGATGGTCGCGCACCCCGACGACCCGCGCTACCAGCCGCTGTTCGGCACCACCGTCACCACGCCGCTGTTCGGTGTCGAGGTGCCTGTGCTCGCTCACCCGCTCGCCGACCCCGACAAGGGCACCGGCATCGCGATGATCTGCACCTTCGGTGACATCACCGACGTCACGTGGTGGCGCGAGCTGAACCTGCCGTCGCGCGCGCTCATCGGCTTCGACGGCCGCTTCGCCACCGATGCGCCCGAGTGGATCCGCAACGACGCCGGCCGCGAGGCGTACGCACACCTCGCAGGGCTCGCCCCCAAGCAGGCGCAGAAGAAGGTCGTCGAGATGCTGCAGGCGTCGGGCGAGATGCTCGGCGACGCCCGCCCCATCACGCACCCCGTCAAGTTCTACGAGCGCGGCAGCCGCCCGCTCGAGATCGTCGCCACCCGCCAGTGGTACATCCGCAACGGCGGCCGCGACGATGCGCTGCGCACATCGCTCGTCGCCCGCGGCGACGAGGTCACGTGGCACCCGCCGTACATGCGCACCCGCTACGACAACTGGGTCGGTGGCCTGAACGGCGACTGGCTCGTCAGCCGCCAGCGGTTCTTCGGTGTGCCGATCCCGCTCTGGTATCGCCTCGACGCCGACGGCAACCCGATGTACGGCGACGTGCTGGTGCCCGACGAGGCAGACCTACCGGTCGATCCGTCCACCGACTGCCCGGCCGGCTTCACTGCCGATCAGCGCGGCGTTCCCGGCGGGTTCATGGGCGACCCCGACGTCATGGACACGTGGGCCACGTCGTCGCTCACCCCGCAGATCGCGGGCGGCTGGAACGAGGACGGCGGCGTGTTCGACGCTGTGTTCCCGTTCGACGTCCGCCCGCAGGGCCACGACATCATCCGCACCTGGCTGTTCTCCACCATGGTCCGCAGCCATCACGAACATGGCGGTGTGCCATGGCGCAACGCCGCGCTCTCGGGCTGGATCCTCGACCCCGACCGCAAGAAGATGTCGAAGAGCAAGGGCAACACGGTCACCCCGATGCACCTGCTCGAGCAGTACGGCACCGACGCCGTCCGTTACTGGGCCGCGTCGGGTCGTCCCGGTGTCGACACGGCGTTCGACGAGGGTCAGATGAAGATCGGCCGCAAGCTCTCGCTGAAGATCCTGAACGTCAGCAAGTTCGTGCTGTCCTTCGGCGAGGCCGAGCCCGATGCACCGGTCGACGCGCCGCTCGATCAGGCGATGCTCGCCCGCCTCGCGAAGGTGGTCACCGGCGCCACCACCGCGTTCGACGGGTTCGACTACGCCCGCGCACTCGAGCAGACCGAGTCGTTCTTCTGGTGGTTCTGCGACGACTACGTCGAACTGGTGAAGGCCCGCGCATACGAGGGAGACCCGTCGGCGCGCATCGCCCTGCGTACCGCACTGTCCACGCTGTTGCGCTCGTTCGCGCCGTTCCTGCCCTTCGTCACCGACGAGGTCTGGAGCTGGTGGCAGCCCGGTTCGGTCCACGGTGCGTCGTGGCCCACGGCTGCCGACCTCGGCGCCGACGCCGGCTTCGATGCCGACGCCGCGCTCGACCCGGTGTCGGAGGTGCTCGCCCTGGTTCGCCGCGCGAAGACCGAGGCCAAAGTCAGCCAGCGTGCCATCGTCGAGCGGCTCGTCGTGCGCGCCACCCCCGTGCAGCAGGCCGCGATCGAGGCCGCCTACGGCGACCTGCGCGACGCAGGCTCAGTGCAGTCGGTCGAGTACTCGACGGCCGAGCAGCTCGGGTGCGAGGTCGTCCTCGGCGCCTGATACAACCGCGTCCCATGAAGACGCGCGCGGGGGTGCTGTGGGGGACCGACCAGCAGTGGCAGATCGAGGAGGTCACCCTCAACCCGCCCCGCACCGGTGAGGTGCTCGTGCACTGGAAGGCGGCGGGCCTGTGCCACAGCGACGAGCACATGGTCACCGGCGACATGGTGCCGCCGCCCGAGGCGCTCAGCATGATGGGTATCGACAGCATCTTCCCGCTCATCGGTGGCCACGAGGGCGCCGGCATCGTCGAAGAGGTCGGCCCCGGTGTCACGTCGGTGCAACCCGGTGACCACGTGTCGGCCAGCTTCATCCCGTCATGCGGCCGCTGCCGCTACTGCTCGACCGGTCGCCAGAACCTGTGCGACAACGGCCGCGGCACCCTCGGGGGCGGGATGATCACCGATGGCACGCACCGCCACTTCGTCGGCGACCGCTCGGCCGAGCAGCACGTCGGTCTGATGGCCAAGATCGGCACGTTCGCGCAGCACGCAGTGGTCAGCGAGAACTCGGTGATCAAGGTCGACGACGACCTGCCGCTCGAGTGCGTCGCGCTCGTCAGCTGCGGCGTCGCCACCGGCTTCGGCTCGGCCACGGTGCGCGCCGACGTGCGGCCGGGCGACATCGTCGTGGTCGTCGGCATCGGGGGCATCGGCATCAACGCGGTGCAGGGCGCACGGCTGGCCGGCGCGAAGCACGTCATCGCGATCGACCCGATCGAGTTCAAGCGCGAGAAGGCGATGGAGTTCGGCGCCACGCACACGTTCCGGTCGATGGAGGAAGCGTTGCCGGCCGTCATGGACATCAGCTGGGGCCAGATGGCCGACAAGGTCATCATGACCCCCGGGGTCCTGTACGGCGAGATGATGGAGTTGGGCCTCACGCTCACCGGTAAGGGTGGCACGTGCGTGGTCACCGCCATCGCGCCGATGACCCAGACCGAGGCGTCGGTCAACCTGTTCCAGCTCGCGATGTACAACAAGGAGATCAAGGGCACGATCTTCGGATCGCTGAACCCACGCGCCGACATCCCTCGCCTCCTCGGCATGTACCGCGAGGGATCGTTGAAGCTCGACGAGCTGATCACCCACCGGTACCCGCTCGACCGGATCAACGACGGGTACGAGGCGATGCGCAACGGCGAGAACATCCGCGGCGTCATCATCCACGACTGACCGGGCGCTGAGACGACCTCCCACTAGCCTGCTCGGGTCATGTCCGGTCATTCGTGGACCCAGCGTCTACTCCTCGCGCTCAACCTCATCGTCATCACCGCGTGCTTCGTCGGCGCCGGGGCACTGTTGACGGCGCGCTACTACGGCAACAGCCTCAACCGCGTCGACCTCGCTGCACCGGCCATCTCGGTCGACCTCGGCGGCACGCCGGCAGTCGATCCGGCCACGCGCGACACAGTGACCGACGAGCCGGCGGCCCCCACCGAGACCTTCCCCGACGTCGACGCGGCAGCGAAGAACTTCCTCATCACCGGCGCCGACAACAACTCGTGCCTCGACCCGAACTCGCCGTATGCGTCGGCATTCGGCGACCGTTCCACCATGGGTGCGCGCAGCGACACCGTCATGATCATGCGCGTCGACCCGAGCACGAAGCAGGCCGCAGTGCTGTCGTTCCCGCGTGACCTGTGGGTCGACATCGCCGGCCGCGGCAGCAAGCAGCGCATCAACACCGCCTACGTCAGGGATGACCCGCAGCGCCTGATCGACACGATCTATCAGAACTTCGGTGTCGGGGTCGACCACTTCATCCAGATCGACTTCTGCGCCTTCCGCACGATCGTCAACGGCCTGGGCGGAGTGGCGGTGCCGTTCACGTTCCCTGCCCGCGACGCGAACACCGGGTTGAACGTGCCCGTGGGCGGCGGTACCTGCTTCACGTTCGACGGCGACCACGCCCTCGCCTACGTGCGGTCGCGGCACTACCAGTACCAGGACACCAACGGGAAGTGGAAGACCGACCCGGTGGGCGACCTCGGCCGGGTGTCGCGTCAGCAGGACTTCCTGCGCCGCGTGCTCTCGGCCGCACTCGACCGCGGTGTCACCGACCCCTCGGTCGCGCGCAGCCTCATCAAGGCGGCCCAACAGAACGTCGTGGTCGACAAGCAACTCACCGTCGACCGAATGCTCGAGTTCGTCGGTGTGCTTCGCAACTTCGAGCCGGGCGGTATCGCCACCTACCAGATCGAGACGAAGGGCGCGAAGATCAGCGGCAACTCGGTACTGCTGCCGCAGATCAAGGGCGACAACATGCAGGCGATCCTGCGCATCTTCAAGGGTGAGGCACCGCTGGCCGGTGCGCCCGAGCAGGTGTTCGAGACCACCACGACGGTCGCCCCGTCGACGACGGCCGGGCCATCGACGTCGGCCGGATCGTCGACGTCGGTCGGCGCAACCACCACGACGACCACGACCATGCCACCCGCCACGGCCACCACGATCAGCCAGCCCGACCCGGAACAGAACCCGAAGGGCATCGTGCCGCCCGTCGACGTCAGCTGCTGAGCACCTCGGCCAGGGCATCGGCCACGTCCGACGGGCCGCCAACCGTGGCCACACGTGCGCCGGTGCTGCGGGCGAACGCCTCGGCCTCGTCGCTGTCGCCGGCGGGGGCGATGATGACCAACTCGTCGAGCCCGGCCGCAGCGCCCACCACGTCGCCGTCCACCGTGGCGCGGCAGTCGCTCAGCAGCACGGTGATCCGGCGGCCCGCACGGCTGCGCGACAGCTGCTCGCGCGCCACCGCGAGCGCACCGGCCAGATCGGTGGTGCCGAAGCCACGGAGGGCCAACACGTCGTTCACGACGCGCTCGGCCGGCTTGGTGCCGTCCTGGCTCTTGGCCACGACGGTGTCCTTGGCGAACGCCACGACGCTGTAGTCGGCGGGCGACCGCCACGCCACCGCAGCAGCCGCCACGGCCGAGGTGGCGAGCGGCTTGCCGCCCATCGACCCGCTGCGGTCGACCAGCAGGCACAGCGCGGTACCGGGCTGCACCCAGCCACGCACCCGCAGCCGCTCGGGGTCGACCACCCGGCCGCGACCACCGGCGTCGATGATCGCATCCATGCTCGCGTCGAGGTCGAGGTCGCCACCGTCGGGCCGGTACCGCTGCTCGACGAGCTTGCCGATGCCACGCGGCCGCGACGGCCCGCGGCGGCTCACGTCGACGAAGATCCGGCCCGCCAGCCGACGAGCGAGCTCGCGCAGCACCGGGTCGGTGGCTGCCGTCAGGTCGGCCAACATCGCGAGCACCGCATCGGGGTCGTCTTCCAGCAGCTCGTCGAGCGCCGCCTCATCGAGTTCGCCGACCTCGGGTGACACCTGCTCGAAGTTCGGGTTGCGCGACAGCTCGCGGCGGGACTTGGTGCTGCGCTGCGCATCGGCGACTGCCTCGTCGGCATCGTCGCCCTCTTTGGCACGTGGCGGTGGCGGTGGCGGCGGTGGCGGTGGGTTCAGCCCCTGGTCGGGGCGGTCGCTTTTCCCTGCGCGTCGTCACCCTCTGGCGCGGTCGCAGGAAAAACCTGGCGCCACAGCTCGGTGACGATGTCCTCGCTCGACCGGTTGCTGCCCTCGCGCACACGCACGCGGCCCGACAGGGCGATGAGTGCGGCGTCGAGACCCACGGCCGGGTCGGTGACCGCTGCGCCGCGCAGACCGGCCAGCGAACGGGCGACCACGGCGGTGTCGATCGCACCGCGCACCGACGAACCGACGCGCAGGTCGGTGTGCTCGCGGGTGAGGCGGACGACGCGCACGACCTTCCAGACCCAGCCCTCGTCGACCTCGCCTACGGCGCGCAGCACGATCGCCTGTTCCTCGTCGGCGGGCTGATAGCCCATCGAGAGCCGGCACATCCGGTCGTACACCGCGCCGCTGATGCGCGCGGTGCCCACGGCATCGAACGGGTTCATCGCCGCGACCAGCCGGAAGCCGGGCGCACAGGCGATGCGGCCGAGCCGCGGCACGTTCAGTTCCTGCTCGCTCATCACCGTGATGAGGACGTTGAGGGTCTCCTCCGGGATCCGGTTGATCTCCTCGACGTAGAGCAGTGAGCCCGACGTCATCGCGGTGATGAGTGGACCGTCCACGAACACATCTGGCACGTACCCGTCGACGAGTACCCGGGCAGGATCGAAGTGACCCACCAGGCGGGCCGGCGTGAGCTCGGCATTGCCTTCGACGAACTCGAACCCGAGCCCGAGCTCGCGCGCGACCGCACGCAACAGCGTGCTCTTCCCGGTGCCCGGTGGGCCTTCGAGGACGATGTGTCGGTCGGCCATCAGCGCGGCGGCC
>JBBDMO010000115.1:0-14495 GCA_040878255.1 Ilumatobacteraceae bacterium | reverse complement strand
CCATCCTGACCACGCCGCCCGGCCCGGCCCGGCCCGGCCCGGCCCTTCAGATTCTGGTCGCGAATCGGTGCGGAAGCCGTACGAGATCGCGACCGGAACGCTCGGTCTCTACAGTGGCGGGATGCAGGCGATTCCGCGCACCCTCTTCTCCGACGAGCACGACCAGTTCCGTGCGGCCTTCCGCAGCTGGCTCGACAACGAGGTCGTGCCGAACCACGAGCAGTGGGAGCACGACCAGATCACGCCGCGCAGCATCTGGCTCGAGGCCGGCAAGCACGGCTTCCTCGGTCTCACCATCCCCGAGCAGTTCGGCGGCGGCGGCACCGACGACTACCTGTTCGCGGCGATCATGACCGAGGAGATCGGCTACACGGGCGTCATCGGCAGCGGCAACGGCATGACCCTCCACAACGACATCGTCGTCCCGTACTTCCTGTCGCTCTGCAACGACGAGCAGCAGCAGCGCTGGCTGCCCGGCATGGCCACGGGCGAGACGATCGGCGCGCTGGCGATCACCGAACCGAACACCGGCAGTGACGTCGCCGGCGTGAAGACCACGGCAGTTCGACACGGCGATGTGTATGTGGTGAACGGGGCGAAGACGTTCATCTCGAACGGCATCAACAGCGACGTCGTGGTCACCGTGGTGAAGACCGACCCGTCGGCCGCGCACCGGGGGATGAGCCTGCTCGTGCTCGAACGTGGCATGCCCGGCTTCGAGCGCGGCCGCAACCTCGACAAGATGGGCATGCACGCGCAGGACACGGCCGAACTGTTCTTCAGCGATGTCGAGGTGCCGGCCGCGAACCTGCTCGGCGAGGAGGGCAAGGGCTTCTACTACCTCATGCAGAACCTCGCCCAGGAACGCCTGAACATCGCCATCGGCGGCGTGGCCGTGGCGCAGGCCGCGATCGAGTGGACGCTCGAATACACCAAGGAGCGCAAGGCCTTCGGCCAGCCGGTGTCTCACTTCCAGAACTCGAAGTTCGTGCTGGCCGAGCTGCACACCGAGACCCAGGCGGCGCAGGTCTACGTCGACCGCTGCATCGAACTGCACTGTGCGGGCAAGCTCGAGGCCGACCAGGCCGCTGCGGCGAAGTACCTGTGCACCGACCTGCAGAACAAGGTGGTCGACAAGTGCGTGCAGCTCCACGGCGGCTACGGCTACATGCGCGAGTACCCGATCGCCCGGGCGTGGGCCGACAGTCGCATCCAGAGCATCTACGGCGGCACCAATGAAATCATGAAGGAGATCGTCGGCCGCAGCCTCGTCGGCGGCTGATGGCGAACACCTTCTCCGCCCTTGGCGTTCGCAACTACCGGCTGTTCGCAGCCGGGAACCTCGTGTCGAACATCGGCACCTGGATGCAGCGGGTGGCGCAGGACTGGTTGGTGCTCGAGTTGACCGGCGGCAGTGGCAAGGCGCTCGGCATCACGACCGGGCTGCAGTTCCTGCCGATGGTGATGTTCTCGCCAATGGCCGGCGTGTTCGCCGACCGGTACTCGAAGCGGCGCGTCATCGCGTGGGCCCAGGTGGTGCTCGGCGTCACGGCAGGTGTCCTTGGTGTGCTCGCTATCACGGGCATGGTCACCACGTGGCACGTCTACGTGATCTCGTTCCTGTTCGGTACGGCGGCTGCCTTCGACACGCCGGCGCGCCAGGCGTTCGTGAACGAGATGGTGCCGATTGACGAGCTGCCGAACGCGGTGGGCCTGAACTCGGCATCGTTCAATCTCGCCCGCATGATCGGCCCTGCCGCGGCCGGCCTGTTGATTGCCGCGCTGGGGTCGGGGGTGAGCGCCACCGGGTGGGTGATCCTGGTGAACGCTGCCACGTACCTCGCCGTGATCGTGTCGCTGATGCAGATGCGCGCCGACGAGTTGACGCCCATCGATCGGCTGGTGCGCGGCAAGGGCCAGATCCGCGATGGCATCCGCTACGTGCGCAGCCGGCCGGACATCATGTTGCTGATGGCCATCGTGTTCACGGCCGGCACGTTCGGCCTGAACTTCCAGATGACCACCGCGCTGATGGCGACGGAGGTCTACGGCAAGGGCGCCGGCGAGTACGGCGTCCTCGGCTCGATCCTGGCGATCGGCTCGCTCACGGGTTCGCTGCTGGCGGCTCGGCGTGCGGTATCGCGGCAGCGGCTGGTGATCGTCGCTGCGCTCGCGTTCGGAGCGGTCGAGCTGGTGGCGGGGCTGATGCCGACCTACCTCACCTTCGCGCTGATGCTGCCGCTGTGCGGGATCACTGCGCTCACGCTCATCACGGGTGCGAACGCCCTGGTGCAGATGTCGACGGACGCAGCGATGCGCGGCCGTGTGATGGCGCTGTACCTGGCGATCTTCATGGGCGGTACACCGGTCGGTGCGCCGCTGCTCGGCTGGGTCGCCGAGCGCTACGGCGCCCGGTGGACCCTGATCGGCGGTGGGGCGATGACGATGCTCGGCACGCTGCTCGCGACGCTGGTGTTCGCCCGCAGCCAGAACCTGATGATGTGGCGGACCGACGAGCCGGTCGAGCCGATCACGTCCGACCTGCGGTGACGGCCAGCCTCAGAACACCACCGGCAGCGAGCGCGGGCCGCGCACCTGGCCACCCGCCCACGTCACCTCGGTGGCCGGAGCTAGGCCGAACTCGGGAATGACCCGCAGCCATTCCTCGATTGCCACCCGCAGCTCCATGCGGGCCAGGTTCGACCCGGCGCAGCGATGGATGCCGGCGCCGAACGCGAGGTGGCGGTTCTCGGTGCGGTCGAGCACCACCCGGTCGGCGTCGGGGAAGACGCGCGGGTCGCGGTTCGCTGCCGGGTAGTTCATCAGCACCTTGTCGCCGGCGCGCACGGGGCAACCACCCAACTCGGCGTCGCGCACCACGTCGCGGGCCATGGTGACGGGGGAGTAGGCGCGCAGGAGCTCCTCGATCGCCGTGGACATCAGCTCGGGTTCGGCGGCAAGCCGGCGAGCATCGTCGGGGTGCGTCGCGAGGTGCCACAGCGCCGAGCCGATCGCCGACCACGTCGTGTCGACGCCGGCGATCAGGGTGAGGCCGGCCATGCCGATGATGTCGAGGTCGGGCACGGGCTGGCCGTCCACCTCGGCGCCCAGAAGGGAGCTGATCAGGTCGTCCTGTGGATCGATGCGGCGGTCGGCGAGCTGCTGCATCAGGAACCCGATGATGCCGTCGCGGCCGCGTGCCACGCGGACATCGTCGTGGGCGAACTCGAGCACGTCACGTACCCAGCCCGTGAACGTGTCGGCCAGCTCGAGCGGCACCCCCAACACGCTGGCGATCACGCGCACGGGGATCTGTTGCGCGTAGTCGGCGGCGGCGTCGGCCGAGCCGTTGCCGGCGAAGCCTTCGACCAGGCTGCGGCACAGCGAGCGGGTCAAGGTCTCGTACTCGTCGACCTTGGTGTGCGAGAACCACGGCAGCAGCAGGCGGCGCTGCCAGGTGTGGTCGGGCGGGTCGGAGTCGATCGGCGGCAGTGGCACGTCGATCGCCACCGGTGGCCGCTCACCACCCTCGTGCCCGAGCACCTCCACGTTCCGAGAACTGTAGGTGGCGACGTCGTGCGCAACGGCGAACACATCGGCGTAGCGGGTGGGCATCCACGAGCCGCCCCATCGGTCGGAGTGGGCCACGGGGCATGTCTCGCGCAGGTCGTCCCACACTGGGTACGGGTTCACCACGTACTCGCTATCGAGGATGTCGTAGTCGGCTGTCCAGTCGCTCACCGGCGGGCGTTGCATCGGGCCATCCTGTCAGGTGGGGTGTCAGCTGAGGCGAGTGACGCCGTCGGCGATGGCGGCGGCCGACACGGCCGGTGCCACGCGCTGCACGACCGAGTGGTCGAACACCGACGGCACCACGAAGGTGGGGGAGAGCTCAGCGTCGGTGACCGACTCGGCGATCGCGATGGCGGCGGCGAGCTTCATGTTCTCGGTGATGTCGGTGGCGTTCACGTCGAGCGCACCGCGGAACAACCCGGGGAAGGCGAGCACGTTGTTGATCTGGTTCGGGTAGTCACTGCGACCGGTGGCCATGACCGCAGCGAGGCCGTCGGCCTCCTCCGGCCTGATCTCGGGGGTGGGGTTCGCCATCGCGAACACGATGGGGTCCTTGGCCATGTTGCGCAGGTCGGCCGCGGTGATCAGGCCGGGGCCGCTGACACCAACGAACACGTCCGCGCCGTGGAGCACGTCGCTGATCGAGCCCATCTTGCGTGACGGGTTGGTGTGCTCGGCGAACCACTCCTTGGCGACGTTGAGGTCGCCGCGGCCCGAGTACACGGCACCGGTGCGGTCGCAGCCGACGATCTCGCCGACGCCGGCATTGATGAGGATCTTGCCGATGGCCACACCGGCAGCACCCATGCCTGCGATGACGACCGAGAGGTCCTCCATCTTCTTGCCGGTGATCTTCAGCGAGTTCCACAGTGCGGCCAGGGTGACGACCGCTGTGCCGTGCTGGTCGTCATGGAAGACAGGGATGTCGAGGCTGGCCTTCAGGCGCTCCTCGATCTCGAAGCACTCGGGTGCCTTGATGTCTTCGAGGTTGATGCCGCCGAAGGTGGGGGCGAGGCGCTGCACGAACTCGACGACCTCGTCGGCGGTGCGGGCGTTGATGCAGATCGGGAAGCCGTCGACACCGCCGAACTCCTTGAAGAGCAGGGCCTTGCCCTCCATGACCGGCATCGCTGCTTCGGGGCCGATGTCGCCGAGGCCGAGCACGGCGGTGCCGTTGCTGACGATCGCAACGGTGTTCTTGCGGATCGTGTAGCGGTGCGAGAGCGCCGGGTCGTGGTGAATGGCCATGCAGACGCGGGCGACACCGGGTGTGTACGCCATCGACAGGTCGTCGCGGTCGTTGACCGACATCGAGGGCTGGGTGTGGATCTTGCCAGCCTCGTGCATGCGGAACGTGCGGTCCCACCACTCGACGAGGGTGACGCCCTTCAGCGCGCGCACCGCCTCGACCACTTTCTCCTGGTGGGCCTCGTCACGGCAGTGGACGACGAGGCAGCGGCGCAGCTCGGGACCGCGCACGTCGAAGCCGTCGAGGGCGCCGATGTTGCCGCCTGCCTCGCCGATCGCGAGTGCGAGGCGGCCGAGCGTGCCGGGCACGTTGTCGAGACGGCAGTCGAGGGTGATGGAGAACGCGGCAGCGGTGGGTGTGGTGGCCATGGCGATGCGAGCGTAGGTGCCAGTGCGCCCGCGTGCCCGATCCCGCTCGAAACTGTGACTGTTGCCGTGATCGCGTCGTGGACGACCGCGCTGCGGCAGAGGTCGCCGGGGGCGGTCAGGTCGCCGGCGTCGGTCAGTGGATGGGGGCGGTCAGGCGATGGCGCCGGCGGCGCGGAGCTCGTCGGGGTCGAGGCCGAGCTCACGCACGATCTCGTCGGTGTGCTGGCCGAACAGTGGGGCGTGGCCGCTGACGACGGCTGGCGTGACACTGAAGCGTGCAGCCGGCCGGGGTTCGCGGATCATGCCGGCGCTCGGGTGCTCGCGCTCGACGAAGATCTGGTTGTGGATGGCCTGCGGGTCGTCCGGGATCTCGTGGATCGTGTTGATCTTCGACGCCGGCACATCGTGGGTCTCGGCGCCTGCCATGAACTCGTCGACGCTGGTGGACTCGGCGAGCTCACGGATGAGCGGGATGAGCTCACCCAGGTTGTTCATACGCGCGCCGGCGTTCGCGAAGCGAGGGTCGTCGGCGAGTTCGGAGCGGCCGTAGGCGGAGAACAGCCCGCGCCACTCGGCGTCGGTGACGGCGCTGACGGCGACGTGTCCGTCCGAGAGCGAGGTGACGGCGTAGTTGGAGCCGATCGTGGGGGTGCGGGTGACGTCGTCGTCGAGCAGGGCTGCATCCATCGCCGAGTCGGGCCACAGGAACGACACCGCGGCATCGAGCATGGCCAGCACGATGTGCTGACCGCGCGCCTTGCCGGTGGCTCGCGCATAGAGCGCTGCGATGATGGCCTGGGTGGCCGTGTAGGAGGTGATCTTGTCGCACAGCAGTGTGCGGAAGAGCGCCGGTGTGCCGGTGGCCGGGTCGGTCTGCACCGAAGCGAGGCCGGATGCCGCCTGAATGACGTTGTCGTACACGCGGCGGTGGCTGTACGGGCCGTCGGGGCCGTAGCCGCTGATGCTGACGTAGATCAGGTCGGGGTTCAGAGCCGACAACTCGTCGTAGCCGAGGCCGAGGCGCTCCATCGCGCCGGGCCGGAAGTTCCGGATCAGCACGTCGGCGCCGGCCACCAGTTGCTTCAGCACGTCGATGCCCTCGGGCTTCTTCAGGTCGACCACCATGCTGCGCTTGCCACGGTTGTTGTTGGCGAAGATGCCGGTCATGCCGCCCTTGCTCGTGCCGAGGAAGCGCATGATGTCACCCAGCCCCGGTGACTCGACCTTGATCACGTCGGCGCCCTGATCGGCGAGCATCATCCCGGCCAACGGCCCGGAGATCATCACCGACAGGTCCACCACTTTCACCCCATCCAGCGGTCCCATGCCTCACATCGTTGCACCCTGATGGGTGATCGGGCGAAGGGTGCTCAAGCAGCGCGTCGGACGCCACGTGCCGCGACGATGCCGGCGGCGGCGCACGCGACCGACATGCAGAAGCACACCAGCAACGCATCGCGCAGCGCGAACGACGTCCGGTCGGCGATC
This sequence comes from Ilumatobacteraceae bacterium, assembly GCA_040878255.1. Classification (GTDB taxonomy): domain Bacteria; phylum Actinomycetota; class Acidimicrobiia; order Acidimicrobiales; family Ilumatobacteraceae; genus VFMC01. The sequence continues at coordinate 7,817 of JBBDMO010000115.1, read as the reverse complement.
GCGATGATCGCTCCACCGACGCCACCCATCACCGAGAAGCCGAGGGCGTCGATCAACTGCACCTGGCTGCTGACGAGGCCCTCGCGGCCGTCGCCGGCGTAACTCATCGCCGCGACCGTTGTGGGGTTGTAGATGATGCCCATGCCGAAGCCACCGACCGACCAGCCGAGGAACGTCGCCCACAACGGCCAACCGTCGAGCAGCACCGGTATCACCAGCACGGTGCCCAACAGCAGCATGAAGAAGCCGAGTCGGACGGCAACGGCCGGCGCAAGGTCGGGGCGTCGGGCGACGAGTGCCTGCCCGCCGGTCCAGGTGAGCGCTGCGCCGATGATCGTGAAACCCTGCTGGATCGGCGACGCACCATGGATGCGGTCGGCGGCCAGCGGTACGAATCCGTCGATCCCGATAAAGGTCGCGGTGGCAAGGAAACGGCAGGCGAGGACGGCTGGCTGGCCCGTGCGTGCGGTTGCCACGCCCGGTGGCAGCAGGCGACGCAGCATCGGCACGGCGAGCGCGGCGCCGGCTACCACGGCGATCGCCAGGACGACGATGTTCGAGGCGCGCAGGCCGATGATGAACAGACCGACGCCGCTCGAGGCCCCGAAGGCGATGAGCACGCGATTGGCATCGGCGGGGTCGGGCTCGTGCTCGGACGGGCCGAATCGACGCATCGGCACGCTGGCGAGCGCACCGACGGCAAGGGCGAGCGGGATGATGCCGGCGAACACCCATCGCCACCCGAACTGCTCGGTGACGATGCCGCCGAAGGCAGGTGCGATGAGGCTGGGCAGCACCCATCCCGCCGACAGGTAGACGTACATCATCGCCTGGCGATCCTCGGGAAACGCTCGTTTCACGAGGACGTAGGCGATCGGGGCGAAGCCACCCGCGCCGGCACCTTGCAACGCTCGGCCGAGCACCACCACCGCCATCGAGGGTGCAATCGCCGACACCAGCAGACCGGTGATGAACACGCCGATCGAGATCAGGAAGGTGGGCAGCGGGCCGTTGCGGTCTGCGTAGCGTCCGGCGGCGACGAGTGCGACGAGGTTGGCCAGCGTGTACGTGGCGAGGGTGACGCCGTAGAGCGAGTCCCCACCGAGGTCGTCGGTGATGGTGGGCAGCGCTGTGATGATCGCCGTTGCCTCGAACGCGACCAGGGTGACGCCGAGGACGAGGCCGACCGCCAGCAGCCGCTGGGTGCCGTCGAGTGGGGTGCGGGTGGTGGTGTCGGTGGTCAACGTGGCGAGCCGGGGGCAACCAGCGGCCAGGGCCGCGTGCGCTCCATGGTGAGCGCGATGTCGAGCAGCAGTTGCTCGGAGTAGTGACGCCCCACCACCTGGAGCCCGACGGGTAGACCGTCGACCGTGCCGGCCGGCACCGAGATCGCCGCATTCCCGTGGAGGTTCGCAGGGAACGTGAGCCTGCCGTTGTTACCCGCGCCGGCATGCACGCCACCGAACACGCCGGGCAGCGGGCCGTCGGCGTCGAACGCGACGTCGGGGTTGCTGGCGGTCATCACGAAGTCGACGCCCTCGCCGGGGCGGAAGATCTGGGCCATGCGCTCGTTCAGTTCCATGCGCCGGTGCTCGATCTTCGCGCGGGCCTCGATGCCGTACCGCTGCGGTGCGGTCTCGAGGCCGAACCGCATCTCGGGCGTCAGCACGTCGGCGCAGTCGGGCCACGCGTCGTCGAGTTGCGAGAAGATCTCGATCATCCCGCTGATGCTCCACGCCGCGCCCATCGACGGCAGTGAGGTGTCGATGTCGACTCGCTGCATGCCGAGCTCGGCGATCAGGTGTGAGGCGTGCTCGTCGAGCTGCGCCCACATCGCGGGCGAGACCACGGCACCGCCCCAGTCGGGCACCACGGCCACGCGGGCACCGCGCAGTGCGTCGTGATGCGTGCCGAGGCCGGCTTCCCACCCGTTCACCTTTGGCAGGCTGAACTGGTCGCAGGCGTCGTAGCCGTTGCAGACGTCGAAGAAGCGGGCCGTGTCACGCACACTGCGCGCCATCGGACCGACGGTGACGGTGTAGTTGCCAATGACGGCGCGTGGGCCGCGCGGGATGCGGCCGTACGTGGCTTTCAGGCCGACCAGGCCGGTGAAACCCGCCGGGATGCGGATCGAGCCACCGCCGTCGCCGCCGGTGGCGATCGACACGAGACCGCCGGCGACAGCGGCAGCGCTCCCGCCGGACGAGCCACCGGGCGTACGACCCTGCTGCCAGGGGTTGTGCGTCGTGCCGTTCAGCACGGTGCGGGTGACGTTGACGCCACCGAACTCGCTGGCCGTCGTGAGGCCCATCGGCACGGCGCCGCCGAGGGTCCGCATCCGGTCGACCATGAACGAGGTGGTGGTGGCTTTCCGATCGGCGAACACCACGCAGGCGTCGGTGTCGGGCCATCCCTCCACCTGGTCGAGCTCCTTCACGCCGAGCGGCACGCCGCCGAACGGCTTGGCGATGTCCGCCTGGGCCGCGGCCGTCTCGGCCTGCTCGCGTGCCAGGTACGAGAAGGCGTTCAGATCGCTCGCGGTGATGGCGGCGTAGCTGGCGCGCAGTTCCTCGAGCGGCGTGCGATTCCCCGCACGGAACTCGTCGACGAGCGAGCAGGCATCCCCGGACCACGGTGTATCGACCATGGCGCCGACCGTAGCGCGCCCGCTTCGACCGCAGCCACGCTGTCCCGGCGGGTCCCGTCACACAGCATGGTTGCGTGTCGTGGGTTTCGTCGACTTCGTGCGGCTTCGTGAGCTTCGGCCCGGGTGTACGGGGTTGGAACGCACGGACGGCTTGCTTCATGCGGTTCAGTCCGGGTGGGGCGGGTCGAACCTCACGGATGGCCTCGGTGTGAACGCTCGCGACGGCTGTCGGGCACCCGTTTGACCACGGCAGGTCGCAGAACCCGAACGGTGAACCAGCCCGGCAGGGCCTCACCCCGACGCGCCCCGGTAGGGTCGGACGGCCATGGACACCCGCTCCTTTCTCGGCCTCACGCAGAGCCACAACCCGTACCGCTGGAGCATGGAGGTCACCCAGGGCGTCAGCACCATGGGCGGGTTCCTGTTCGGCGGATGCGGCTTGGGTGCGGCGTTGTCGGCCATGGAGGGCACCAGCGGGCGGGAGACGATCTGGGCGACGGCGCAGTACCTGTCGTACGCGAAGCCGGGGGAGGTGCTCGACGTCGACGTCACCCTGGCGGTCGAGGGCCATCAGATGACCCAGGCCCGCGCCATCTGCCATGTGGGCAACCGCGAGATCCTGACCGTGAACGCGGCGCTCGGGCATCGGCCGCTCGAGAACACCGGGCAGTGGGAGACGATGCCCGATGTGCCCACGCCCGAGGAGTGCCGCACCCGCACCCATCGCCTCCCCATCGACGGGACGATCAACGAGCGGATGGAGCAGCGCCTGGTGAAGGGTCGCGACTTCGACGACCTCGATGGCAACCCGGGCGACGGGCAGACCCTGATGTGGGTCCGGATCCCCGACGTGATCGAAGGGGTCGATGCCGCGGCGTTGGCAGTGCTGGGGGACTTCGTGCCGATGGGTGTGGGCCAGGCGCTCGGTGTGCGCGGCGGCGGCAACAGCCTCGACAACACCCTGCGCGTCGTGCATCTCGTCCCCACCGAATGGGTGCTGCTCGACATCAGGGTCCACGCCGTCGAGCGCGGCTTCGCCCACGGCCTCGTGCACATGTTCGCCGAGGACGGCACGCTGCTCGCCACCGCCAGTCAGAGCTGCATCGTCCGATTCTGGAAAGGTTGAGACCGATGACCGACACGACGACTCCCGCTGCCCTGCCCGTGCGACCGGGCATGACCGTGCCCCTGCCCGGCCCGCTGCACAGCCATCGCGACAAGCTCGCCGAGCTCGCCGACATGGGCTACACCGACATCTGGTCGGCCGAGTCCGACGGCGCCGACGCCTTCACCCCGCTGGCGCTGGCTGCTGCGTGGGAGCCACGCTTGCGGCTCGGCACCGCGATCGTGCCGGCGTACACGCGGTCGCCGGCGTGCATGGCCCAGAGCGTCGCCTCGATGGCCGACGCAGCCCCCGGCCGGTTCGCGATCGGCATCGGGTCGAGCAGCAACGTCATCGTCGAGCGGTGGAACGGTGTGCCGTTCGTCGAGCCGTACAAGAAGGTGCGCGACGTGGTGCGCTTCCTGCGCGATGCGCTGAGTGGCGAGAAGGTGACCAAGGCGTACGACACCTTCGAGGTGCAGGGCTTCCGCCTGGGTGTGCGACCCGAGCAGACCCCGCCGATCCTGGTGGCGGCGCTGCGCGAGGGCATGTTGAAACTGGCCGCCCGTGAGGGCGACGGCGTGATCATCAACTGGCTGTCGCCCGACGACGTCACCAAGGTGGTCGGCGTCGTGAACGATGCTGCCGGTGGTGTGCCGAAGGAAGTGGTGGCCCGCATCTTCTGCTGCCCGAGCGAGAACGCCGACGCCGTGCGAGCCGCCGGCAAGTTCGCGATCGCTGCGTACCTGAACGTGCCCGTGTACGCCGAGTTCCACCGGTGGCTCGGCCGTGGCCCCGAGCTGCAGCCGATGTGGGATGCGTGGCAGTCAGGTGACCGCAAGGCGGCCCTGGCGGCGATTCCTGACTCGCTCGTGGACGAACTGATCGTGCACGGGTCACCCGAGCAGTGCCGGGCGACGATCCAGCGCTACTTCGACCGCGGGGTGACGACGAGTTCGCTCGCAATCATGCCGTTCGACCCGGAGCTGAAGCACTGGGATGCCGTTCGCTCGTTGGCCCCGAACGCCTGATCGGCCGGGTCTGGGGTAGCGACTGCTCAGGCGGCCTTGCCGTGGCCCCATGACCGATGGTCGGCCTGTTGGGCGAGCTGGCGGCGGATGGCCGCGATGTGGGCGAGCCCACGCTCGCGGGTGCGCCGGTCGAGCCGGAACTGGACCGGCTTATCGGACGTCAGGAGCAGCGTGAGCTGCTCGGGACGGGGTGCGGTGGTGTGGTTGGTGGCGGTGCGGGTTGCCATGCCTGCACGATGGCAGGGGGGTGTGACGGGGTTTGCGGCCGGTGTGGCAGCGTGCCACGGCGATCGTCCTGCAGGGGATGCTTCGCTACGCTGGCGACGTGTCGCGTCTCGTCCCCGTCATCGATCTCGCCGCATGGCAGGCCGGTGATCGCAGCGTCGCCGAGGCGATCGACCGTGGCGGCCGCGAGATCGGTTTCTTCGAGGTCATCGGCCACGGCATTCCTCCGTCGGTCATCGACGACATGCTCGCTGCCACCGCCGAGTTCTTCGACCAACCCGAGGCGGTGAAGCTCCGCTACCTCCCGCCGCGGCCCGAGATCAACCGTGGCTATGCAGCGCGTGGGCAGGAGGGCCTCGCCTACAGCGTCGGGGTCGAGCGTCCGGCCGACCTGTTCGAGGCGTTCAACATCGGCCCCGACGTGGTCGACGAGACCGACCCGGCCATCGCCGTCGAACGCCACCGGCTGTTTGCCGAGAACATCTGGCCCGTCGAGACGCCGTTGCTGCATCCGGCACTCGTCGCGTACATGGCCGAGGCCCGTCGTGTGGCCGACACGCTGCTCGACGCCTTCGCCGCTGCGCTCGGCATGCCCGACGGGTTCTTCCGGCCGTTCACCACGCACTCCACCGACACCATCCGGGCCAACCACTACCGCACACTGCCGGGCGACCCCGATCCGGCGCCGGGCCAGGTGGGTATGGGTGAGCACACCGACTACGGCATCGTCACGGTGCTCTACGCCGACCCGGTGCCCGGTCTGCAGATCATCGGCCCCGATGGCCACTGGCACGACGTCGTCCCGTCACCGGGTGCGCTGCTCGTGAACCTCGGTGACCTCACCGCCACGTGGACCAACGATCGCTGGCGTTCGACGCTGCACCGTGTGCTCCCACCGGCTCGCGACCCGCACGAGGTGCGCAGCCGCCGATCGGTTGCGTTCTTCCACGACGGCAACCACGACGCGCTCGTCGAGGTGCTGCCCACGTGCACGTCCGACGACCATCCGCCGAAGTACGCACCCATCCGCGCCGGGGACCACCTGATGAGCAAGCTGATGGTGCCGCGCACGCTGACCGTGTCGAACGTCGTGGTCGACACCACGGGCGACCGCCTCGCTCGCGCCGACGACTGAACCCCGATTCGACTCGTCAGATCGCCGAGGCTTCGGCCGCGGCTGCGAGGCGGTCGAGGGTGACCTCCATGCCGGCGCGGTTGTGCGTGGCGCGGTCGGCAACGCCCGTCGCCAGTCGCGCGATCGGCTTGAAGAAGCGGGGCCGGATGTCGGTGCACGACTCGGTGACGATGCAGCCGGTCGAGGTCGGTTCGAGGTCGTATGACCACATCGCGACCGGCAACGGTCCGACCCCCACCCGGAACGAGAATCGCCGCCCGGGGACGGCATCGACCACTGCGGCCGTGGTGCTCCACGACCGGCCGCCGTTGCGGTTTCGCCCCTTGAACTTGGCGCCCGGCAGCGGGGCCGTGGCGCCGCGCAACCACTCGGCTCCCTGGTTCTCGGGCGACCACTCGCCCATGCGCGTCACGTCGGACACCATCGCCCACACGGCATCGGCCGGTGCGGCGATCTCACGGGTCACGGAAACAGCATCGTCCATCCGGCGACAGTAGCTCCGATGCCCGGACCCGACGCCCGGACGAACGGGAACGGGCGGTCAGACGATGAGCACGCTGCCGAGGACGGCCACCACCATGACCGCCACCGGTGTGGCCCATCCGGCCCACGAGGGAACCGGCTTCCAGTGCGGGGCCAGCATGACCCAACCGCAGATGAACCCGCCCACCATGCCGCCGAGGTGGCCGCCGATCGAGATGCCCGGGATCGCGAAGGTGATGAACAGGTTGAGCAGCAGTGTGGTGCCGAGGCCGGTGCTGAAGATGTTGACGCCACGACGGTGCATGCCGATGGCGGCTGCGGCCATGAGGCCGAACACAGCACCCGAGGCTCCACCCGTGAGGCCGGAGCTGCGGATGCCGGTGACGCTGAGCAAAAGGACACCGAACGAGCCGGCGAGCAGGCTGGCGAAGTACAGCAACGAGAACTTCACCCGGCCCAGCGGACGTTCGAGCAGGTTCCCGAGCTGGAACAGCATGAACATGTTGAACGCGATGTGCATGACCCCGAAGTGGAGGAACCCGGATGTGATGAGCCGATACCACTCGTTACTGCCGCCGGTGAGGAAGTACTCGCTGAGACTGAGCTTGTAGGCGACGGAATCGGAGGTGATCGCTCCACGCCCCGACAGCGAGCCGGGGTCGGCGATGGCCCCCCACGCGAACACGGCGACGTTGATCGCGATGAGCACCTTGGTGACGAGGATCGGTTGCCCGGCGTTCCAGTACCGCGCCCGGGTGGCCGCATCGGGCTGGGCTGCCTTGGCGCAGTCGCGGCACTGCGAACCGATGGCAGCCTGGACCAGGCACTCGCTGCACGCCGCCTTGCCGCACCGGGTGCAGTGGCGGCCGCCCTCGCGGTCGGGGTGCCGGTAACAGCGCGGGACCTGCTGGGTCTCGGGCACCACCGGGGCCGGCGGCGGCGGAGGAGGCGGGAGCGACATGGAGAAAGGTTACCCAGCGGGGTCGTCTCGGTGGGGTGCGCGCACCGGATCGACGACCATGCCGCCGCTCATGCCCGCGTCCCACCATCGGCGCAGCGTCGACCATGCGTAGATGCCCGTCGAATGACCGTCGCTCCAGTCGATCGACAGGCCCCACGCCCCGTTCAGCTCGGCCTCGCGGATGCTGATGGTTGCCGGCACGCCCGGCCGCGGCCACGCCACCTCGCCGCGCT
>JBBDMO010000114.1:0-14753 GCA_040878255.1 Ilumatobacteraceae bacterium | reverse complement strand
ACACGCCTCGCGCAACGTGGCGTCACCGTGGCGAAGCGGTCGCTGCTGCGCACCGTGCGGCCCGGCGAGGTCGAGCTGCAGGACCGCTTCAGCGGCGAGATGCGCACCGTGCCCGCCGCCGCCTTGGTCGACTGCGGCTTCCGCCTGCCGCTCGATCCGCTGCCCGGCGCGGGCGTCCGAATCGGCGACTGCGTCGCACCGCGCACCATCCTCGAGTCGGTCCTCGAAGCCCGCCGCGCCGCCCGCACCCTCTGACCCGCACCCCTCGACCTTTGCCGTACCGGGGTCGTGGACGACCGGATCACGGCAAAGATCGCCATCTAGGGTGGGTCGATGGCCGACTTGTCGATCGACTCCACCGCATACCTGCTCGAGCGGGCGCACCAGCAGTTCGCCGATCGGAACCCAGGGAGTCGCCAGTACTTCGACGAGGCGTCGAAGTACTTGCCCGGCGGACACACCCGCACCGTGCTGACGCATCCGCCGTTTCCGCTGGCGTTCGCGTCGGGCGAGGGCGCCACGCTCACCGACGTCGACGGGCACACCTACATCGACATGCTCGGCGACTACACGGCCGGCCTCCTCGGCCACAGCGAGCACCGCATCATCGACGCCGTCACCGCCGCGCTCCACACCAACGTCAGCGTCGGCGGCATCCACCCTGCCGAGGCTCGACTCGCCCGGTTGATGTGCGAGCGGTTCGGACTCGACCGCGTGCGGTTCACCAACTCCGGCACCGAGGCGAACCTGATGGCGATCACCACCGCCACCCAGGCCACCGGTCGCACGAAGCTGCTCGTCTTCGCCGGCGGCTACCACGGCGGCGTCCTCTCCTTCGCCAGCGGTGTGGCTCCGTGGAACGCGCCCTACGACTTCGTGATCGCGCCCTACAACGACCTCGCGGGCACGCTGACCCTCATCGACGAGCACGGCGCCGAGATGGCCGCCGTCATCATGGAACCGATGCTCGGCTCGGGCGGCTGCATCCCCGCCACGCCCGAGTTCATCCAGGGTGTCTTCGCCGCCGCCCGTGCAGCCGGTGCTGTGTGCATCGCTGACGAGGTGATGACCTCGCGCCACGGTCGCAGCGGGCTCACCCACCTGCTCGGCGCGCAGGCCGACATCACCACCTACGGCAAGTACATCGGCGGCGGCTTCTCGTTCGGCGCGTTCGGCGGGACCGCCGGACTGCTCGACCAGTACGTGTCGAAGATCGGCCATGCCGGCACGTTCAACAACAACATCGCCACCATGACCGCCGGTGGCGTGGTGCTCGGCGAGATCTTCACCGCCAACGTCGCCGAAGCGCACACTGCACGGGGTGACGACTTCCGTGCCCAGCTCACCGCCGTCCTCACGCGCCACACGCTCCCCGTGTTCGTCACCGGCTTCGGCTCGATGATGTCGCTGCACACGGACACGCCAGAGCTCAAGGAACTGGTCTACTTCGGCCTGCTCGAGCGCGGCGTCTACACCGCCTTCCGCGGGATGATGAACCTCGGCCTCCAGCACACCGACGACCAGCTCGCAGCCGCGCTCGACGCGTTGGACGACACGCTCCGCAGCATCACCGACCTCGACGACTGAGCCGTTCGGTAGTCTCGGCACATGGAGCTGTTCGAGACACCGCTCCCGGGCGTGGGTGTGCGGTACGAGTTCACCAGCGCTGCGGGCGACCGCCTCGGCGTGGTCGTGCGCCGCGACGGGCGCCGCGACCTGGTGCTGTACGACGAGGCAGACCCCGACGCCTGTCGCGACACCGTCACCCTCACCGGTGAGGAGTCGGCCGCGCTGGTCGAGCTGTTCGGCGGGACGCGTGTCACCGAACGGGTGGCCGATCTGCGCCAGGACATCGAAGGGCTCAGCATCGAGTGGATCAACCTCGAGCCGGGCCGCGGCCTCTCGGGCAAGACCATCGGCGACGGTCGGATCCGAACGCTCACCGGTGCCTCCGTCGTGGCCGTGCTGCGCGGCGAGCAGTCGATCCCCGGCCCGGGGCCCGACTTCGTCCTCGAGGCGGGTGACATCACCGTTGTCGTCGGGTCAGTGCCCGGCGTCCAGGCGGCGCAGCGGTTGCTCGCAGGTTGACAGCCGTCGTGATCGCAGCGTCCGGTGCCAGCACGGTCCTGGTCGAACTGGGCGCAGTGCTGCTCGTCCTGGCGGTCTGCGGTCGCATCGCAGCACGGTTCGCGCTCCCGTCGATCCCGCTCTACCTCGTCGCCGGCCTCTTGCTCGGCGAAGGCAGCCCCATCGCCCTCCAGGCCAGCACCGACTTCATCCGCATCGGCGCCGATCTCGGTGTCGTCCTGCTGCTGCTGTTGCTCGGCATCGAATACACACCGGCAGAGCTGTCGCGCGGCATGCGAACGAACTGGCGCGCCGGGATCGTCGACTTCGCCGCGAACGCTCTGCCGGGTGTCGCAGCAGCACTGTTGCTCGGCTGGAGCACGGTGGCAGCCGTGCTGCTCGGCGGCATCACGTACATCACCTCGTCGGGCATCGTGGCCAAGCTGCTGTCCGACCTCGGTCGCATCGGCAACCGCGAGACACCCATCGTGCTGTCGGTCCTCGTCATGGAGGACATCGTGATGGCGCTCTACCTCCCCGTCGTCGGTGTCCTCATCGTGGGAGCGACGGTGGTTGAGGGCAGCATCGCCGTTGCCCTTGCCCTCGCCGTCGTCGCCGTGGCGCTCGTGGTCTCGCTGCGCCTCGGCACGAAGGTCAGCCGCTTGCTCGACTCGACGTCACCCGAGCTCCTGCTCCTCACGCTGCTCGGCGCGACGTTCCTCGTGGCCGGCCTCGCCGACAAGGCCAAGGTGTCTGCCGCCGTCGGGGCGTTCCTCGTCGGCGTCACGCTCTCGGGCCAGATCGCCGAGCGCGGACGCGAGCTGCTCGCACCGATCCGCGACGTGTTCGGTGGGTTGTTCTTCATCTTCTTCGGATTGCAGATCGATCCGGCCGACCTGCCACCGGTGCTGGTGCCGGCGGTGCTGCTCGCCGTGGTGGGTGCCGCTACGAAGGCGGGCACGGGATGGTGGGCGGCCCGCCGCGGCGGCATCGGCAAGCCGGGTCGACGACGCGCGGCAGCGGCGATGATCCCGCGCGGTGAGTTCTCCATCGTCATCGCCGGCATCGGAACGGCGGCCGGGCTCGAGCGCGACCTCGGCCCCTTGGCGGCGTGCTTCGTCCTCGTGCTTGCCGTCGGTGGCTCGCTCGCCATGCGGTTCACCGACTAAGAACGTCAGATGCCCACCGACCTCTTCGACATGACCGGCAAGGTCGCCATCGTCACCGGCGGCAGCCGCGGCCTCGGCCGCGAGATGGTGCTCGCCTTCGCCGAACGCGGCGCCGACGTCGTCATCGCCAGCCGCAAGCTCGAGAACTGCGAGGCGGTGGCCGACGAGGTCCGCGCCCTCGGACGCCGGGCGCTGCCCATCGCCTACCACGCCGGAAGCTGGCAGGGCGCCGACGATCTTGCCGCTGCGGCGTACGCCGAGTTCGGACGCATCGACGTGCTCGTCAACAACGCCGGCATGTCGCCGCTGTACCCGTCGGTCGACGCGGTGACGGAGGACCTGTACGACAAGGTGATGGGTGTCAACCTGAAGGGCCCGTTCCGCCTCAGCGCCGTGGTGGGTACGCGCATGGTGGCCGACGGGGGCGGCTCGATCATCTTCGTGTCGTCGATCGCCTCGCAGCGCCCCAGCCCCACCGAGCTCGTCTACGGACCGGCCAAGGCAGGCCTCAACGCGCTCACCTACGGCCTCGCCCGCACCCTCGGGCCCACCGTGCGCGTCAACTGCATCGTGCCGGGCCCCTTCCTCACGGACATCTCCAAAGCGTGGGACATGAACCAGTTCGACCGCAACGCCAAGGCCGCGTACGCGCTCGGCCGCGGTGGCGAGCCGCACGAGATCGTCGGCGCTGCGCTCTACTTCGCCACGGCGGCAGGCAGCTACAGCACCGGCACGACGCTCAACGTCGACGGCGGTCCGCGTTGACGGCGAACCCGACGAGACCCAGCGCAGTGCTGTGGGACATGGACGGCACACTCGTCGACACCGAGCCGTACTGGATCGAGCGCGAACACGAGATCGTCGCCGAGTTCGGCAACGGTGGCTGGACCGACGACCACGCCCACGCGCTGGTCGGTTTCGACCTGCGTGACTCGGCCCGCTACATCAGCAAGCACGGCGACGTGCACCTGCCCGTCGACGACATCGTGAACCTGTTGCTCGACGGCGTCATCGCACGCGTCGAGCGATCGGTGCCGTGGCGGCCGGGGGCCCGCGAACTACTGGCCGACCTCGCCGCGGCCGGGATCCCGTGCGCACTCGTCACGATGAGCTGGAAACGGTTCACCGATGCGGTGGTGCCGTTGCTGCCGCCGGGTTCGTTCACCACCGTGGTGGCCGGCGACGACGTCGTGAACGGCAAGCCGCACCCCGAGCCGTACCTCGTGGCGGCCGAGCGACTCGGCGTCGATGCGTCGCACTGCGTCGCGATCGAGGATTCGCCGACGGGCGTCCGTTCGGCGCATGCCGCCGGTTGCTTCACGCTCGCCGTGCCGAATGCTGTTGCGGTGCCCACCCATCTGGGTGACCATCACCTCACGACGCTCGACGGCCTGTCCGCCACAGCCCTCTCGGGACTTTTTGCCTCTTGCTCGCGGGTGCGCCCGGGCGCATCATGAACTCAGTGATCCCACTCGTGTGGGACCGGGCAGTCACTGGCTCCGGGCCGGTCGATCTGACCCAACGGGAGCGAGATCCCGGGCCTGGCCCGGGATCTCCCCATGTCCCCTCACCAGCCACCCGCCGAGGAAGAGTTGCGGGCGCAACGATGTTGGAGCGTGCATGACCACCTCGACGATCACCGTCCAGCGAGCCGACGAACGATTCGTCACCGACATCGGCTGGCTCGACAGCAAGCACTCGTTCAACTTCGGCCCTCACTACTCGCCGCTCCACAACGGCCACGGCCTGCTGCTCGTGAACAACGACGACATCGTCGCCGCAGGCGGCGGATTCGGCACCCACGGCCATCGCGACATGGAGATCGTCACGTGGGTGCTGTCGGGCCGGCTTGCCCACCGCGACAGCGAAGGCAACGAGGGCGTGCTCTACCCCGGCCTCGCGCAGCGCATGTCGGCCGGCCGCGGCATCCGCCACAGCGAGATGAACGCGAGCGACACCGAGCCCGTCCACTTCCTGCAGATGTGGGTCCTTCCCGACACCCAGGGCATCCAGCCCGGGTACGAACAGAAGGACATCAACGATGCCCTCGCAGGCGGCGGCCTGGTTGCGATCGCCTCCGGCCAGGGCCACGACACCGCGATCTCGATCCACCAGCGCGATGCGGTGCTGTGGGGCGCACGGTTGAGCGCCGGCGCATCCGTGACCGTGCCCGCCGACCGGCAGGTCCATGTCTTCGTCGCCCTCGGGGCTGGGGAACTGGTCGGCAGTGGCCCGATGGCGCAGGGCGACGCCGCCCGACTCACCCACGCCGGCGAACTGGCCTTCACGGCCACCGCTGATAACACGGAGGTCCTCATCTGGGCGATGAACTGACACAGGCCGACGACGCTCGGCTCGCGGCACTCGCTGCGCGACGCAACGAGATCAGTGCCGCGCACCTGGTGCCCCGCGACCGTCGCCCCGCCAGCACCGCGCGTGGCGTGCACCACGTCGCGCTCATCTGCAGCGACGTCGAGCGCACCGTCGAGTTCTACGACGGCGTGCTCGGCTTCCCGCTCATCGAGATGTTCGAGAACCGTGACTACGCCGGCTCGACCCACTTCTTCTTCGACCTCGGCCATGGCAACACCATCGCCTTCTTCGACCTCCCCGGCCTCGACCTCGGCCCCTACGCCGAGGTGCTCGGCGGCCACCACCACCTCGCCATCTCGATCACCCGCGAGAACTGGGAACGCATCCGCCACCGCTTCGACGCAGACGGCATCGAGTACGCCAACATCGACCATTCGTCGATGTACTTCCGCGGCCCCGACGGAGAGCGGCTCGAACTGATCAGCGATCCACTGATGGAGATGTACGGCAAGCCAGTGGGGTGACCAATGGCACTAGTGTCCCCCTGATGGAACTGCATTTCGCAACCGTCTGGGAAGCAATCGCCGACGAAATCGGTGACGCCACGGCCTTGGTCCACGGCGACACCCGCCGCACGTGGGCCGAGTTCGACGACCGATCCGCCCGCCTCGCCTCGGCATTCGTCGATGCCGGCCTCGGGCCCGACTCGAAGGTCGGCCTGTTCCTCTACAACGGCAACGAGTACATGGAAGCGCAGTACGCCGCGTTCAAGATGCGCGGCGTCGCCGTGAACGTGAACTACCGCTACCTCGACGAGGAGCTGTGGTACCTGCTCGACAACAGCGACGCCGAGGCACTGGTGTTCCACTCGTCGCTCGCGGACCGCGTCGCCCGCGTCATCGACCGGCTCCCGAAGCTGACGATGCTGATCGAGGTCGATGACGGCGGCGCCGGCACGATCGAGCGCGCGCTGCGCTTCGACGACGTCGTGGCGGGCCACGACCCGATGCCACGGATCACCCGCTCCGAGGACGACATCTACATGCTCTACACCGGTGGCACCACCGGCATGCCGAAGGGCGTCATGTACGCGGTCGGCGGCATGACGCAGGGCTACCTCACCAGTGGCTTCCCGCTGCTCGGCCTCGCCGTCCCCGACAGCGTCGCCCAGGTCGCCGCGCTGGTCGGCGAGGCGACTCGTGCCGGTAACCGGCTCATCTCCATCCCGTGCGCACCCCTCATGCACGGCACCGGCATCTGGTTGGGCGCATTCATCCCGATGCTCGCCGGCGGCCAGGTCGTCACCATGCAGCAGCGTTCGCTCGACGCCGACGAGCTGCTCGGCCTGATGGCCACCGAGGCCGTCACCAACATCACCATCGTCGGCGACGCCTTCGCCAAGCCGATCATCCGTGCCATCGACGCTGCCATCGAGGCTGGCACGCCCTACGACACCTCGGCGCTGAAGATGATCATCTCGAGCGGCGTGATGTTCACCAGCGAGGTGAAAGAGCAGATCCTCGACCGCATCGAGCAGGTGGTGATCCTCGACGCGATGGGCTCCACCGAGGGCGCCATGGGGATCTCGATGAGCATGCGCGGGCTTCCGCCGTCGACGGCCAAGTTCAGCCAGATGCCCACCACCAAGGTCTTCACCGAGGACGGCCGCGAGGTCGAGCCGGGCTCCGGTGAGGTCGGCCTCGTGGCAGCCAGCGGCAACATCCCGATCGGCTACTTCAAGGACCCTGAGAAGAGCGCCCGCACGTTCAAGATGATCGATGGCAAGGCCTACTCGTTCCCCGGCGACATGGCGACGGTGGCCGAAGACGGCACCCTGGTGCTCCTCGGCCGCGGCAGCCAGGTCATCAACACCGGCGGCGAGAAGGTCTTCCCCGAAGAGGTCGAGGAAGCCGTCAAGCGCGT
The DNA here is from genome assembly GCA_040878255.1 of Ilumatobacteraceae bacterium. Taxonomy (GTDB): domain Bacteria; phylum Actinomycetota; class Acidimicrobiia; order Acidimicrobiales; family Ilumatobacteraceae; genus VFMC01. The sequence goes on along the minus strand of JBBDMO010000114.1, from coordinate 7,281 downwards.
GCCCGGCGTCCAGGACTGCCTCGTCATCGGCATCGATGACGAGAAGTTCGGCCAAGCCGTCACCGCCGTTGCCTCGCGCGCCGAGGGTGCCGACGTCGACGAAGCCACCGTCATCGCCGACGTGAAGCGCCAGCTCGCCGGCTTCAAGGCCCCCAAGCGCGTCGTGTTCGTCAGCCAGGTCCCCCGAGCCCCCAACGGCAAAGCCGACTACAAAGCCGCCAAACAACACGCCCTCGACACCCTCTGACCCTGATGCGGAGTCCCAGCGCGTCACCCCGACGCGCTGGAACTCCCTGTCGCGGGTTCGCGAGACGTGGCGATACCTTCCGTTCGATGGCCACGACACGGTCCTTCGGACCGATCGGCGAGCTCGCTGCCGCTCGCCACAGCGCATTCACCCGCGCCCAGGCAGCCTCCATCGGCATCACCCGCACCGTCATCGAGCGAATGCTCCGCCTCGAACACCTCATCGAGCCTGCGCCCGGCGTGTTGGTGGTGGTCGGCAGCCCGCCTACCTGGCACCAGCGGCTCACCATCGCGACCCTGGCTTCGAACGAAGCCGGTGTGGCCGCCATGCGGTCCGCCGCCGCCCTCCATCGCTTCGACGGGTACGCACCCGGGCCGATCGAGATCATCGTGCCGAACACTCGCTCGGTGGCCCTGCCCGACGTCGTGATGCGCCGCAGAACGCTGTCGGCGGGCGATGTGCTCGACGTCGACAGGATCCGATGCACCGGCGTCGCACGAACGCTCTGCGACATCGCCGGGCTCGACCCGATGCGCCGCGTCCGCATGGCGTTCGACTCGGTGTGGCGAGCGGGCCACAGCCTCGCCTGGCTCGAATCGACCGCTGAACGCCTGAGCGGGCCGCGAATGGTCGGACCGAAGCGCATCCTGCTGTTGGTCGACGAGGCACGCCGACACCACGTTCCCACCGCATCGGCACTCGAAGTCGCCGTCGAGCGTGCGCTGCTCGGCATCGCGGGCATGGTCCGCCAGCACGAGGTCCGCCGCGCCGACGGCTCGTTCGTCGCGCGAGTCGACTTCGCGATCCCGGCTCTGAAGATCGCGATCGAGGCGCACAGTCGGCGGCATCACTTCGGCCTCCACGCCGAGGAGCACGACGCCGAGCGCGAGGCCGACCTGCAAGCCGAGGGATGGATCGTCCGATACATCACCGACGCCCAACGAAAGAACGCCGGAGCGCTCAGCCAATCGGTGCGCCAGCTCGTCGCCGCCCGCGGCCGACACCTCGCCGCTTGACCGGATGTGGAGTCCCAGCGCGTCACCCTGACGCGCTGGGACTCCGCATGCGGGTCAGGGGTGGAGTTTGGCGGTGAGGAACTCGATCACACGCTCGACGCTGGCTTGGTCGCGCTGTTCGGTGAGGACGCTGTGATCAGAGGGGGCCGAGCTGGGCAGTTCGACGGCGATGAAGGCATCGCCGAGCAACTCGTGCAACGAATCGAACCGCGTGCCCACCAACTTGTCGCCGGTGAAGCGGAGGCCGAGGACCTGGCACCCCTCGGACGCGCGACGGGCGATGGTGAGGCGGTCGTCCGGTGACAGGTTCAGGTCGGCCTTGCGTGCATCCGACCCGACGGCGAACGGCAACGACGGCTGGCTGAGCACCGGCGCCACCATGATGTCGTCGACCATCATGCCGAGGGCGAAACCGCCGCTGAAGCACATGCCGATGGCACCGACGCCGGGCCCGCCGACCTCGAGGTGCAGCGACCGCGCCAGCGCCCGCAGGAAACCGATGACCGGTGAGGTCTCGTTCAGCGCCCAGTGCGTGAACTCGCGCGACACGCAGACCTTCACCATCGACTGGGCGAGGTACGGCCCACCGGGCGCCTTGCCGGGCGTGCCGACGAGCGACGGCATGACAACGGTGAAACCGGCGTCGACCACCTCGTTCGCGAACTCGAGCACCTTCGGGGTGATGCCCGGGATCTCGTGCACGATGATGACGCCCGGCCCCGTGCCGCGCCGGTACGTCTCGTGCGTGAAGCCTGCAGCGGTGAAGCTGCCCTTCGTCCACAGGTCGAGCACGGTCATGTGAGTCTCCTGACTGCGGTGAGCGCACGTTCGGCGAGCGCGTCGACACCCACCCGGAACTGCTGGATGTCGACGTCCTGATCGCCCATCGCGCCATGCAGGTACCGGGCGTACACGCCCTCGCTGATGACCGCCAGGCGCCAGCACGAGAAGGCGACGTAGTAGTCGATACCCGACAGGTCGCGACCGGTCCGGGTGGCGTACCGCTCGAGCAGGTCGGCGTAGCTGGGGAACCCGCCGGCCGAGGTCGGGTCGTTCGCCCGCACGTTCGCAGCTTCGCCGTCGTACCAGTACACGCCGAGGTAGCCGACGTCGGCCAGCGGGTCACCCAGCGTGCACAGCTCCCAGTCGAGCACTGCGGCGATGCGACCCTGCTGCACGTCGACCAGGGCGTTGCCGAAGCGGAAGTCGCCGTGTGCAATGGCCGTGCCGCGCTGCACCGGCATTCGTTCGCGGAGGCGGACGGCGACCTCGTCGATGGCCGGCAGCTCACGCGTCTTCGATCCCTCCCACTGGGCGGACCACCGCTTCACCTGCCGCTCGATGTACCCGTCACGCTTGGCGAAGTCACCGAGGCCCACGGCGTCGATGTCGACGGCGTGCAGGTCGGCCAGCACGTCGATGAGGTGCTCCGACGCAGGGCGACGCAGTTCGTACGGCAACAGCGCTGCCTTGTCGACGCTGTCGAGCACCTCGCCGTCGACGAAACCCATGACGTAGAACGGTGCGCCGTTCACCTCGATGTCGGTGCACAGCCCGAGCGCCGGCGGAACGGGGACACCGGTCGTGCCGACGGCGGCGATGATCCGGTACTCGCGGGCCATGTCGTGGGCGGTGGCCAGCACATGGCCGAGCGGCGGACGACGCAGCACGAACCGAGCGCCGTCGGCACCCGTGACCCGGAACGTCAGGTTCGATCGGCCACCGGCAATGAGGTCGAACCGGAACGGGGCCAGGGCACCGGGGATGTGCTCGACCAGCCACCGGGTGACTCGGTCGGGATCGATGGCGGCGGCGGACATGGCGGCCCACCGTACCGGTGATCAACCGGGCCGGGAGACCCCGACGACCTTGCTCCAGTTGACGGACGAGATCTTGACGACGTCGCCCGATGCGGGAGCGTGGATGAGCATGCCGCTACCCAGATAGATCGCGACGTGCCCGATGGGCGAATGGTAGAAGATCAGGTCGCCGGGCTGGGCCTGGTCTTTCGGGACGTGCGGTGTGACCGCGTACTGCTGCCGCGACTGGTGCGGCAGTGACACGCCGGCCCTGCCCCATGCGTACTTGGTGAGGCCCGAGCAGTCGAACGCGACACCCGCCTCTGACCGTGCGAACTGGTACGGCACGCCGAGCTGACCCTGGGCAGCAGAGATGGCCGTGCCTGCCATCGACGACGGCGCCGGCACATCGGGTGCGGGTAGCGACGGCCTGGGGGTACTCGGTGCCGTGGGCGTGGCGGGCGTGGCGGCGCCACCGCCGCGGCTGGGGGCCGGAGCCGCCACCCTGTTGGCCGCAGCTGCCTCGTTCGCCTGGCGGTCGAACTCGGCCTGCGCCCTGGCGGCCGCCGCGGCAGCACGACGTTCCTGCTCCTGCACGACCAGGTCACCCAGGGTCGCCTTGGCCTCGGCGTACTTGGCCTGGAGCTGTTGCGCGAGCGCGTCGCCCTGCTGTTGCTGCGCCTCGAGGGATGCGGCCAGCTGCGCCTGCTCGGCCTTCTTGGCGTCGAGGGCCGCAGTGGCGGACGCGAGGTCGTCGATGACCTGCTGCAGCTCGTCGGTGGTGCCGGCACCCTCGTTGAGAGCGACGCGTGACAGCTGGTCGCGCTGCAGCTCGTCGATGAACGTGCCCGCCGTCGAGAACAGCGGGGTGAGGCCGGCACCGCGGCCACCCATGAACTTGGCGAGGGCCACACCCGTGAGCTGCTGCTGCAACGTGCCGAGAACAGCGGACTGGGCATCGACCTGCGCCTGCGAGGCGGCGATCTCGATGTTCAGCTCGTCGATGCGGTCGAGCGCGGCGGCATAGTCCTCTTCGAGCTGACCGATCCGGTTTTCGAGCGAGTCGAGCTCGTCGGCGATCCGGTCGACCTCTTGCTCTTGCTGTTCGACCGGCCCGGCCTGCACCGATGTGGTGAGGGGCGCGACGACACCGATCAGGATGACAGCCAGGACCCCGGCTGCGCGACGATGTACCCGACTCCGCATGACGGGGTCCACCCTACCAAGTGTTACGAACACGTGTCGAAACGCCGGGCTACTCCCACTCGATCGTGCCGGGCGGCTTCGACGTGATGTCGTACGCCACTCGGTTCACGCCGCTCACCTCGTTGATGATCCGGTTCGACATCGTCTCGAGCAGGTCGTAGGGCAGTCGCGCCCAGTCGGCAGTCATCGCGTCGTCGCTCGTGACGGCCCGAATGATGATCGGGTGTGCGTACGTACGCTCGTCGCCCATCACGCCCACCGAGCGGATGTCGGCGAGGACGGCGAAGGCCTGCCACAGCTCTCGCTCGAGTCCGGCGTCGTGGATCTCCTGGCGCACGATCGCGTCGGCGTGCTGCAGGATCGTCACCCGCTCGGGCGTGACCTCACCGATGATGCGCACACCGAGACCCGGGCCGGGGAAGGGCTGACGCATGACGATCTCGTCCGGCAGCCCGAGCTCGCGTCCGAGCTTGCGGACCTCGTCCTTGAACAGCAGCCGCAGCGGCTCGACGAGCTTCAGTGTCATGTCCTCGGGCAGGCCGCCCACGTTGTGGTGGCTCTTGATGACCGACGCCGTGCCGTCGCTGCCCCCGCTCTCGATGACGTCGGGGTAGAGCGTGCCCTGCACGAGGTACTCGGCGTCGCTGAGGCCACCCGTGTGCTCTTCGAAGATGCGTACGAACAGCTCGCCGATGATCTTGCGCTTCGTCTCGGGATCGGTGACGCCCGCCAGCTTCTCGAAGTAGCGATCGCCGGCGTCGACATGGATGAGTTCGATGCCCATGTTGCGCTTGAACGTCTCGACCACCTGGTCGCTCTCGTTCAGCCGCATCAGGCCCGTGTCGACGTAGATGCACACCAGCTGCGCCCCGATGGCGCGGTGGACGAGCGCAGCAGCGACCGCCGAGTCGACCCCGCCGCTGAGCGCGCAGATGACCCGACCGGTGCCCACCTGGGCGCGCACCGCGGCCACCTGCTCGTCGATGATCGACGCCATGGTCCACGTGTCGCCGATGCCGGCGAGCTCGTGCAGGAAGCGATCGATGAGCGCCGACCCGGACGGCGTGTGCACGACCTCGGGGTGGTACTGGACCCCCCAGATGCGGCGTTCGGGGTCCTCCATCGCAGCGACGGGCGCATCGGGGGTGCTGGCGGTGGCGACGAAGCCGGGCGGCACCTCGGTGACGGCATCGAAGTGGCTCATCCACACGTCCTGCTCGTCCGGCTCGTCCGCCAGCAAGGTCGAGACCGCATCGTGCAGGCGGGTGAGCCGGGCACGCCCGTACTCGCCGCGATGGCCGCGACCGACCGTGCCGCCGAGCTGCTGGGCGATCAGCTGCGCCCCGTAACAGATGCCGAGAATGGGGATGCCGAGCTCGTAGATGGCCGGGTCGAGCGACGGCGCTCCGTCGACGTGGACACTCTTCGGCCCACCCGACAGGATCAGCGCTGCGGGCTGCTTCGCAGCGACCTCGGCGGCCGTGATGCGGTGCGGCACGATCTCGGAGTAGACGCGGTGCTCGCGCACACGTCGAGCGATGAGCTGTGCGTACTGGGCGCCGAAGTCGACGACGAGGACAGGATGTTCGACCGAGCCGGAGGGCATCACCGGAGCGTACGTGGTCGTGCTGCAGGCGTCACAGAACGTGACCGGCGAACCTGCCCGCGGCGGTGGCACGATGGCCCGGTGAAGATGCGCGTGGTCCTGGTGGCGTTCGTCCTGTCGTTCGTCCTCGGCGGTCACCATGCCACCGCAGCCGCAGCGACCACCGACACCACGCCGCCGTCCGAGGCGCCGATGGTGACCGACAACGGGTTCATCCCCGTCGACGTGAACATCGGCGACTGCCTGTCGTCGATGCCCCGGCCCGGATGCGGCAGCGCGAACCGCTCGGGCTACCACCAGCTGATCACCTTCGGCGTGCTGATGGCCGGCACCGCGTTCATCACCTGGCGCGTCGCCCGATCGGTCAGGGCACGCGACCGCTGACCAGATCGCTGCAGAACGCCGCCGTCCCGCTCACCAACGCGTGTGGTGCCTCCCACGGAACGAAGTGGCCGCACTCGCGCAGCAGGAACGGTCCCACGTGGTCGCCGAACACAGCAGCCGCCATCCGGTCGAATGCCGGATAGATCACATGGTCGCTGGTGCCGTGCAGGACGAGCGTGCGCGTGTGGTCGTTGCGGCCGAGCATCGACGGCTCGCTCCGGGCAGCCTCGCTGAACGAGCTCTCGTAGCCACCGAAACTGGCGCGCAGGTGCGCTGCATCGGCGAACGGCTCGGTGTGGAAATCGACCTCGGTCGGTTGGGCGAACGCGCCCGGGTGCGCCCAGAAACGGCTGGTGTAGAACGTCGCGATGTAGCGGCGGCGCTGCTCGGGCGTGACCAGTTCGGCGGCGAGGCCATCGGGGTCGAGGCCCTGGCGCACGAAGTAGTCGCTCGCCTCACGGGCCGGACGCGTGCCGGGGATGCCGGCCATCGCGTCCTTCAGGAACGGCAGCGGCGAGTTGAAGAGCACCATCCGGTCGACCCAGTCGGGAAAGCGCAGCGCAAGATCCTGCACGACGGGCCCGCCGAGGTCACCCCCCAGCACCACCACACGGTCGTGGCCGAGGTGGTCCTGCACCAGGGCCCGGAGGTCGTGGGCGTGCGACGGCACGTCGTGGAAGCCGTCCGGGCCGAGTTCGCTGTCGCCGAAGCCACGGAGGTCGGGCACGATCACCTCGAAGCCGGCGGCGGCCAGCGGCTCGATCACCTTCCAGAAGATGCGCTTGGTCTCCGGCCAGCCGTGCACGCACAGCAGCGGCACACCACCGACGCCCTCGCGCACGTAGGCCTGGGCGAAGCCACGTGGCGACGCGTGATGGACAACGAAACGGTTCGGATCGACGTCGTCGCTCATGGACCGCGACCCTATGCGGCAGTACCGTTTCGCCCATGACCCCCGACGAGTTCCGCACGCACGGCCATGCGCTCATCGACTGGATCGCCGAGTACGTCGAGGGTGTGGGT
>JBBDMO010000113.1:0-15251 GCA_040878255.1 Ilumatobacteraceae bacterium | reverse complement strand
GCTCTCTGTTGCACTGTCCGTCAGGTCGCCCCGACCTGGCTCTCGCCAGCAACCTGCTCTGTGGAGTCCCGACTTTCCTCGACACGGTCGTCAGCGAACCGACCCCGTGCCGCGGTCACCCGACCGACTCACCGTCGCCCGCGAGTGTACGCGGGCAAGTGTGTCAGCACTCGGGCGTCATGTACTCGTAGACGAAGGTGTTGCTGCTGGGAGTGTCGATGGCGATCGGCTTGCGAACGCCGAGCTCGTCCTCGGCACCCACCACCAGTTGCTGGCCGGACAGGCTGCCGAACTGCGACGGGATCGCGTACGCCACGGGGAACACCGGCGGCTCGCCGGGCTCGGTGGGGGGCACGTAGCCCTCGGGGGTGCCGGTGATCGCCATCGCGAGGATGGCTGCGTGGCGGACCTCGGTCGCGCCGATCTGGATCGTGGCCTTGCGCAGCGACGGTTCGCTGAGCAGCCCGACGAACATCTGGTAGGACTCACCGGCGAGGTTCTCGAGCGCATGGGCGAAGTTCGCCGTGTCGCGCTGCGGATCGTCGCTGGGTGGCGTGTTGGTGGCCTCGTCGCCGATGATCTTCGCCACGACGGGGGCGACGAGGAACTCGTCCATTCGCGGGTTGCCGCAGGTCCACGGCTCGCCCCCCGCTTCGGTCGTGAGATCTTCGAAGATGGCGGCATGCCCGGCGTGATCGTCGCGGAAGCGCTTGGCGGCGTCCTGCAGCTCTGCTGCGAGGAGGTCGGTGTTGCCGATGACCATGTCGTACACAGCGATGGCGCTGTACTCGATGGACGAGGCGGTGCGCAGGTACACGACGTCGTTCGGCGACGCGTCGGGCAGGTCGGTGCGGGTGGGAGCGAGGCCGACGCGGGCGACGCCCGAGCTCTCGGCGCCTCCGCACGCTGCGACCACGCTGGCAGTCGCGACGCTGAGGCCGCCGAGGGTGAGGAAGCGGCGGCGACCGACCAGCGCAGCCCGACGCTGGTCGGGGCTCGCGTCCGAGTGGAACAGCGCACGCATCGTGGTGCGCATCGCCCGGTGGTCGCTCTGGGCGGTGGCGCCCATCTCGCGCAGCGCGCGCCGGAGGTCGTCGTTGTTGATGTCGTTCACCGTGGTCAGCCCTTCTCCGCCGTGAGCGGTTCGGCGTTGTCGAGGAGGAGGGCGTCGAGATCTGTCTCGCCGGCGATGCTCGAGAGCACCGTGGCATTGCGTGATTCGACGATGAGGATGGAGGCGATCAGATTGGCGCCGTCGATGCCGACGAGCTCACCGAGCATCTCGGTGTGCGTTGCGACGGCGATGTTCTCGAGCTCAGCGGCAGCAGCGGCGAGCGTCATGAGGTCGCTGCCCGAGAATGCAGCACTCAATGCCTTCACCACCCTCGCGAGCGGCTCGGGCGGTGCGGGCTGACCAAGGAGGGCGCCCAGCGACTGGCCGTACGAGAGGTGCGACTGGCGGATGAACTCGAACGTCGGGCGCAGCTCGTCGGTGATCGCGTCGCCCCGCAGCGCCGTGTTGTAGAGCTCGACTGCTGCCAGCTCGATCTCGCGACCGAATGCCAGCGAGGTGGCGTCGTCACTGGTGGGCCGCTTCGGCGGCGCTGTGGTCGTCGTGCTCGCGTCGGGCGGCGTCGAAGCACCGGCCTGCGAGGCGAGGCTGGGCAACAGCGCTCCGGCGAGCCCGAGCATCCCGGCGCCGATGAGTCGACGCCGAAGCCCGCCGTCCGTCGAACTAGCTGGCGAATCCATGTCCACGAGGGAGTGTGTCCTTTCCAATCGCTGGCCCGCAGCATTGTCGGCGTCGGGTGAGCGGAGCAATTCTACGGAGAGACTAGAAGTCCAGCGCGGACAGGTCGGGTATCCATCCGCCGGCCCGCTCGAGCGCTGAACGCCACTGATCGCGGCCGGCGGTGGCCGCCGAGTCCGCCATCACCGGCTCGACGCGCCCGGCCGGGTTCCAGCTCGAGGCGATGTCGTCGAGGTGCGCCCACTGGCCGACAGCCAAGCCGGCGAGGTACCCGGCACCCATGGTGGTGGCATCGGCGACCGGTGCGATCTCGATCGGGCGACGGGTCGAGTCGGCCAGGGCCTGGACGAACGTCGGGTTCCGGCTCATCCCGCCGTCGACGCGCAGCACCTCGACCCGTCGACCGGTGTCGGCTTCTGCGGCCTCGACAAGATCGGCACCGCGGTGGGCCACGCCCTCGAGCACGGCGCGGACCACGTGAGCGCGGGTGCTGCCCCGGGTGAGGCCGAACAGTGAGCCGCGGGCGCCGTAGTCCCACCGGGGTGTCCCGAGTCCGAGCAGTGCTGGCACGTAGACCACGCCATCGGCCGAGGTGCACTGCTGGGCGACGTCGTGGCTCTGCTCGGGCGTGTCGATGAGGCCCATGTCGTCGCGCAGCCACTCGACGTTGGTGCCGGCCGACAGCATGATCGCCTCGACGCCCCATGTGGTGCGTCCGCCGATCGACCAGGCGACGATCGGGAACGTGCCGTTGCGGCTGCGGTTACCCGACGTCGGGGGAGTGTCGTCGACGCAGAGGTCGAGCATGCCGCCCGTACCGAAGGTGATCTTCGCCGAACCAGGTCGGACGCAGCTCTGGCCCACCATGCTGCCCTGCTGATCTCCCACCAGCGCCGCCAGCATCGGGGCGCCCGGCAGCGCCGTTGCGGGCGCGATGAGGCCGGACGTGTCGACGATGGTGGGCATCATCTCGGGCCGGATGCCGAACGCAGCCAGCGCAGCGGGGGACCAGCCGCTCGCATCGGGTGTGGTGAGGCCGGTCACCGCGGCGTTCGACCGGTCGGTCACGTGAACGGCCCCGCCGGTGAGGCACCAGGCGATCCACGAGTCGACCGTCCCGATGCACAGGTCGCGTGACCGGTCGGGGTCGTAGGTGTCGAGCAGCCAGCCGGCTTTGGTGGCGGTCTGGTTGGGTGCCAGGGCGAGCCCGTGTTCGGACTTGGCCATGATGCACGCCATCACCGTCCGGAGGTCCTGCCAACCCAGGCTCGGGCCCACGGGAACCCCGGTGGCGCGATCCCACACGACCGTCGAGGCGCGCTGCGTCGTGACACCCACAGCGGTGATCGATGCCTCGCCGGCGAGCGCCTGGGTGGCCAGCTCGATCGACGCATGCGCGAGCTGGACGGCATCGAACTCGACGAGTCCTGGAAACGGTGTGCTGGGCGGCATCCGCCGGTAGTGGACGTGACCGAGCGTCGCGTCGCCGTGCATGACGGCCGCCCGAACCCCCGTCGTGCCGATGTCGATGACCAGAACGCTCACGTGTCGCCCCCTTCGATGCGGCCCCGCGCGCCCGGCACGATGCCCCGGCGCTGCAGAACGAGACCGAGCATGCCCCCCACCACGCCTGCCAGCAGGACCGGAGTGACGTTGAACAGCGCGGCGAACCATCGCACCTCGCGGCCCGTGACGAGCCGGAGGGTGATGAACAGCGTCTGCGCGCCGAGGTACGTGAGTGAGGCCGTGACGATGGCGTGTGCGAGCGGGAGCCCGCCACGCTGCACCCACGCAGCGACCCCCGATCCGATGACGAACCCCGCCAACGCGCACAGAGTGAGGATGATCGCCAGGCCCTCGTCGTCGCGGCTGTCGGCGGCCCAGCGCGCCAGGAGCGAGAACGGCACCGCCAGGACGAGGCACACCGAGGCGCCCGAGCGAATCGCCGCCCAATCGAAACGCCCGTTCACGGCCACACCGGTCCACCGAAGGTGCTGTCGAGGCCGAGCTTGCCGGGGTTCAGGATGCCCTGCGGGTCGAGCGCGCCTTTCAGCGCCTGGAGAACCGGGAAGGCCGAACCCAGCGCTTCGCGGACGAACCGCGACCGGTTCAGGCCCACGCCATGGTGGTGCGACAGGTTGCCGCCGTTCGCGAGTACCGCCCGTTGCCCGGCGTCCCACAGCGCGACATAGGTGGCCTCGACCTCGTCGGCGGGGGGTGTGGCAGCGAAGGTGAAGTACAGGCAGGCGCCGTCGGCGTAGCTGTGCGAGAGGTGGCACGTCGCAGCCCGAGCGTGCGGCACCGCCATCATCGCGGCGCGGACGCTGTCGAACACGGTGTCGAGTGTTGCCCACGGCGCCGCGATCTCGAGGGTGTCGACCACGAATCCCTTGCGCGTCAGGGCTTGCAGGGCGCTCGTGTCGTTGCGGTGGTGCATCCACCGTTCGACCCGCTCTGCGCCGAGGTCGTCGGCTGCTGCGCACTCCTGTGCCACGACCGTCATGGTGGCGTCGATGATGACGTCGTCACCCTCGTCGAGCACGAGCAACATGCACTGGACCCCGTCGCCACCCTGGCCGCGCTGGCTCTCGGGCGCGTCGTACAGCCGGAGCACCGCCGGTGTGGCGCCGCGCTGCAGGATGCGACGGCACGCCTCGAGGCCATCGTGGAACGAGCCGAACGCGTACGACGCGCGCCGCTCGGCGGCTGGATGGGGATGCGTGCGCAGCCACACCCGGGTGACGATGCCGAGCGTGCCCTCGCTGCCCACGAACACCTGCGTCAGGTCGGGCCCGGCGGCGGCTGCCGGGGAGCCACCCGTGACCACGACGGAGCCGTCGGCGAGGACGACCTCGAGGCCGACCACCATGTCCTCGATCTTGCCGTAGCGCGTGCTGTACTGGCCGGCGCCTCGGCATGCAACCCACCCGCCGACGGTGGCGATGTCGAAGCTCTGGGGGAAGTGGCCGACCGACAGACCGTGTGGCTCGAGTGCCGCCTCGAGCTGGGGGCCGAAGGTGCCGGGCAGCACCTCGACGATGCCGGACGTGGCGTCGACCGACACGACGCCCTGCATGGTGCTGAGGTCGACGACGATGCCGCCGAAGACCGGCACCGATGCTCCGGTGACGCCGCTCCGGCCGCCTGCTGCGGTGACCGGGATGCGGTGCTCGGCGGCGATGCGCACCACGGCGGCGACCTCGGCGACGGTGGTGGGGGAGCACACTGCAGCTGCCACCTGCGGCACCTGGCCGGCGAGCGCCCAGTGCATCGCGAGTGGCCACCAATCGCGGCTCGCCTCGGCCGTCGCCCCGGCATCGGTGGTGGTGGCGCAGACGGCGGCGAGCCGTTCGACCACGCCGCTGTTCAGCTCGACGACATCCGAGACGAGCCGGTGACCGGTGCCGGTGAGCTCGATCGGTGGCGTGGGCACCATCTCGGGGATGGATGTGATCACGAGGGAGCTCCCGGCGGGTCGGTGGTGTGGGCGATGAGCTCGGCTTCACCGACGAGCGCCGCCGCGGCCTCGTCGGCGCACAGCGAACGGAAGGTGGCGATCTGACGCGCGATCTCGACCTCGTCCCAACCGAGGTGGGGGGCGATCAGTTCGGCGATGGCGGGTGCCGCGGCCGACGCGGCGTTGCGGTCGAGCAATCGGGCACGCGTGCGCCGTGTGAGCACGTCGTCGAGCGAGCGGGCCATCTCGTGGAGCACGGCGTACACCGCCTCGGCCCGGAGGTAGGGGAGGCCCGCGACGAGCGGCTCCATCAACGTCGGGTCGGCCTCGGTGAGCGCCACGACCTCGCCCGCCAGCGTGCCATGACGAGCCAGCAGGTCGAGATCGTCGACCGACCGCTGCCTGCCGGCACCCACCAGCGCGAGCTTCTTCGTGTGCGAGCGTCCCCTGCGGCCGAGCAGTGCCATGACCTCGTCGACCGCGTCCTCGGCCATCTCGCGGTACGTCGTGAGCTTGCCGCCCGTGACGGTGACGACGTGGTTGGCGTTCGTGGTGACGCGATGCCGGCGCGACAGGTCGGCCGTCCGGCCGTCGCCGGAGCTCTTCACGAGCGGACGGAGTCCGGCCCACACGCCGGTGATGTCGGCCTCGGTGAAGCCACCGCTCTTGGCAGGGTCGATCGAGGCGTTCAGTGCCCGGAGCACGTAGGCGATGTCGTCCGCCGTGCACTGGGGGTCGTCGAGCGGGCCGGCGTAATCGGTGTCGGTGGTGCCCACGTAGGTGTGGCGGAACGTCCCGTCGTGGTTCGGGCCCCACGGCACCAGGAACAGGCTGCGCTTGTCCTTCGGCACCGGGATGACCACGGCGATGTCGTTGCGGACCTTGTGCCACGGCACGGTGACGTGCACGCCCTTGGCCGGCCGGATGCTGTCGGGGTCGACCCCTTCGTCGAGCGCCTGCACCCGATCGCTCCACACGCCGGCAGCATTGACGACAGTGGTTGTGCGGATCGCGAAGCGCCGCCCGTCGGCCTCGACCTCGACGGCATCCACGGTGCCGTCGGCACCGTGGCGCATGCCGACGACGTCGACGCCGTTGGAGACCGCGGCACCGCGGGCGGCGGCGGTGCGCGCCACAGCGAGCACGAGCCGAGCGTCGTCGACAGCGGCGTCGTAGTAGAGGTACGCCGAGAGCACGCGGCCCTCCGGCATGGTGGGCATATGGGCGAGTGCCGCCTGCTTCTTCAGTCGCCGGTGCAGCTTGCCGATCCGCCACCCGCCGGTGAGGTCGTACATCCACATCGCCGAGCCGAGCGCCCGCGCCACCTTGCGGCTCACGACGCTCTTCGTGTCGTCGCCGACCTTCGGTGGGCGGCCCAGGATGGGGATCATGAACGGCAGGACGCTGACGAGGTGCGGCGCGTTCCGTCGAAGCCGCTGGCGCTCGTGCAGTGCTTCGTACACGAGCCGGACGTCGCCCTGCTGGAGGTAGCGCAGCCCGCCGTGGACGAGCTTCGAGCTCTTCGACGACGTGCCCGATGCGAAGTCGTCGCGCTCGACGAGTGCCGTACGGAGCCCACGTGAGGCCGCATCGAGCGCCACCCCCACCCCGGTAATGCCACCGCCCACCACCACGACGTCGAAATGATCGTGCTCGAGCCGGCCCAGCATCTCGGCTCGGTCGAAGTCGCGGGTCTCGGGTCGAACGGCGGAGCGCATCGCTTCTCATGGTAGGTCCCGGACCCGGTCTGCACGAGTTGCGAACGGCCACGGCGTGGGAATAGGTTCCGCGAATGCGCAGCCGAGCCGAGCTGACGACGGCCCTCCGGGCCTCGGGCCCGTTGCTCGCGCCACCGTGTGACGCCACCGTCCACCACCACCACACACAAAGGATCACCTCATGAGCCTCCACGGCACCAAGACCCACGAGAACCTGAAGGAAGCCTTCGCCGGCGAGAGCCAGGCCAACCGCCGCTACCTGTGGTTCGCCCAGAAGGCCGACGTCGAGGGCTACCCCGACGCCGCCATGCTGTTCCGCTCGGTTGCCGAGGGTGAGACGGGCCACGCGCACGGGCACCTCGAGTTCCTCGCCGAGGTCGGCGACCCGGCCACCGGCGAGCCGATCGGCGAGACCGAGGACAACTTCAAGGCGTCGATCGTCGGTGAGACCTACGAGTACACCCAGATGTACCCGGGCTTCGCCAAGACGGCCCGCGACGAGGGCCTCACCGAGATCGCCGATTGGTTCGAGACCCTCGCCCGTGCCGAGAAGAGTCATGCCGGCCGCTTCCAGCAGGGCCTCGACGCCCTCAGCTGATCCGCACCGTTCGCCGGACCGGCCCCGACGGGGGCCGGTCCGCGCGAGACTGAGACCGACATGACCACCACATACGACCCGAAGCACCCCCAGTACCTCGACGAAGCCGACGTCCGCAACGAGCTCACCCGGGTCTACGACCTGTGTCACGGCTGCCGCCTCTGCTTCAAGTTCTGCACCTCGTTCCCCACGCTGTTCGACTACATCGATCGCCACGACGACCAGGACGCAGGCCGCCTCACGCCGGCCCAGCAGGACCAGGTCATCGACGAGTGTTTCCAGTGCAAGCTCTGCTACGTCAACTGCCCCTACATCCCCGAGCTCCACGAGTGGGCGCTCGACTTCCCCCGCCTCATGCTGCGCGCCGACGCGATGCGCCATGACACCAAGCAGATCAGCGCCCGCAACCGCCTCACCACCGAGGTCATGGGCCGCACCGACCTGATGGGCAAGATCGCCACGACCACCGCACCACTCGCGAACAGGGTCGTCGCGGCTCCGGCCGGCAGCCTCGTCCGCAAGGCGGTCGAGAAGGTGACCGGCGTGTCGAGCGTCCGCCTGTTGCCCCCGTACGCCCGGGTGCGCTTCTCGACGTGGTTCAACCGGCGGCCGAAGCTGCGCATCACCAAGCGTCAGGGTCGCGTCGCCGTGTTCCCCACCTGCCTCGTCGAGTACCAGCAGCCGTCGATCGGCCAGGACCTCGTGAAGGTCTACGAACGCAACGGCATCGAGTGCACGCTCGCCGAAGGTGCCGGGTGCTGCGGTGCGCCATTCCTGCACAGCGGCGACATCGATCAGTTCACCTCGATCGCCGAGAAGAACGTCACGGCGCTCGCCGCTGCGGTGCGCAAGGGGCAGGACATCGTCGTACCGCAGCCCACCTGTGGCTACGTGCTGAAGAAGGACTACGTCGACTACGTCGGCAACGACGACGCCCGCCTCGTTGCCGCGCACACCTTCGACTCGTCCGAGTACCTCATGAAGGTGCACAAGGGCGAGGGCACCACGCTCGACACCGATTTCAAGGGTGAGGTGCCGGGCACGGTCACCTACCACACGCCCTGCCACCTCAAGGCCCAGAACATCGGACTCAAGAGCCGCGACCTCATCAAGCTCACCGGTGCGAAGGTGAAGCTGGTCCAGCAGTGCTCCGGCATCGACGGCATGTGGGGCCTTCGCGCCGAGAACACCGACATCTCGATCCCGATCGCCAAGAAATTGGGCGACGAGATCCGCAAGGCCGCCGGCGACGTGGTCGCCGGTGACTGCAACCTCGCCAACACCGCCATCGCCGAGCAGACCGGTGACATGCCGCTCCACCCGTTGCAGCTCATCGCCCGGGCGTACGGGATCCCCCCGGAGATCGTGCGCTGATGTCGCGCAAGCTCACCCTCGATGACATCGTCGACGTGCGCGCCTACGAGCGCGAGCGCGGCGCGTTTCGCGACCGTGTCATTGCGCTCAAACAGCGCCGACGCCTGGCGGTCGGGACGATCATCTCGGTCATGTTCGAGAACCGCGAGACGATGCGCCACCAGATCCAGGAGATGGCTCGCGTCGAGAAGCTGGTCACCGACGAGGCCATTCAGGAAGAGCTCGACATCTACAACCCGATGGTGCCCGAGCCGGGCCAGCTCTGCGCCACGGTGTTCATCGAGCTCACCGATGACGAGCAGATGCTGCGCTGGCTGCCACGTCTGGTGGGCATCGAGCGCAGCTTCGTGTTCCGCCTGCCCGACGGCAGCGAGGTGCGGTCGATCACCGAGGAACAGCACGAGTCGCAGCTCACCCGGGCCGACGTCACGGCGGCGGTCCACTACATCCGGTTCGAGCTCACGCCCGGTCAGGTGGATGCGTTCGATGGCCACATCGTGTTCGCGGTCGATCACCCCAGCTACCACGAGGTGATCGAGTTGCTCCCCGAGACCGTCGCCGAGCTGCGTTCGGATCTGCTGCCCTGACGCAAGATCCTCGAAATTGCCTCTGGTCAAGGACCCGCTTCGCGACATAGATTGACCAAAAGTTGAGGAACGGACCTCAACAAAGTCGACCACGGGGGATCCAGTCGTGTCCGTCAAAGCCATCGTGTGGCGCGAGCTGGGCGCTTGCCGCGGCCTCGAACCAAGCATGTTCTTCCCCGATGATGATGACGATGCCGTCGAGGCGAAGGCCGTCTGCGCGGGCTGCGACGTCCGAGTGGCCTGCCTCGAACACGCGCTCACCATCCGCGAGAAGCAGGGAGTGTGGGGCGGTGCCACCGAGCGGGAACGTCGGCGGATCATCCGCCAGCGCCGCCGGACTGCCTAGCCTCGGTGACGTGAGTGATCTCGACGAACACGGTGGATGGCCCGCGCTCTTGACGGAGCTGCTCGACCGGCGGGACCTGTCGGCGGCGCAGGCCCGAGCAGCGATGGCCACGATCCTGTCCGGCAATGCCACGCCGGCACAGCTCATCGCCTTCGTCGTGGCCCTGCGCGCGAAGGGCGAGACCCCCGAGGAGGTGTCGGGGTTGCTCGATGCCGTGCTCGACGTTGCCACCATCGTGCGGTTGCCGCCCGAATTGCGTGACGTGGCGGTCGACATCGTTGGCACCGGTGGCGATCGCAGCCACTCGGTGAACGTCAGCACGATGGCCTCGATCGTCGTGGCCGGCGCCGGCGTGCCGGTGCTGAAGCATGGTGCGCGCGCCGCCTCGTCGAAGTGCGGCACTGCCGACGTGCTCGAGGCGCTCGGCGTCGCCGTCGATCTCCCGCCAGAGGGGGTGCTGCGTTGCGTGGTCGAGGCCGGCATGGGGTTCTGCCATGCGCCCAGCTACCACCCGGCGTTCCGCTTCGCTGCGCCCAGCCGTCGCGAGATCGGCATCCCCACCGTCTTCAACCTGCTCGGCCCGATGGCCAACCCTGGCAGGGTGCGGCGTCAGGTCATCGGCGTCGCCAACCCGGCGGTCGCCGAACGCATGCTCGCGTCGCTGAGGATCCACGGCTCGGTCAAGGCCTGGGTGGTGCATGGCAATGGCCTCGACGAGCTCACCACCACGGGCACCTCGTCAGTGCTCGCCCTCGACGACGACCATGTCCGGAGCTTCACGGTCGACCCGGTCGCGCTGGGCCTCGCCCCCGCCATCAACGACGAGCTCGTGGGCGGCATGCCCGACGAGAACGCCCGAGCTGCCCGTCGCGTGCTCGCCGGCGAACACGGTGCGCACCGCAACATCGTCCTGCTGAATGCGGGCGCCGGGTTCGTGGTGGCCGGTCGGGCCGAGAGTCTCGAGCAGGGCATCGAGATGGCTGCCGAGTCGATCGACTCGGGGGCCGCTGCTCGCACGCTCGCGGGGCTCGTCGAACACTCGCAGGCGGCGCTGGCAGACGCATCGTGATCGCACGGGTGCCGGCGTCGTCGGCCAACCTCGGGCCCGGGTTCGATGCCCTGGGCATGGCGCTCAGCCTGCATGCCGAGATGGGCGTGTTGTCCGAGGGGGGTGATGTGCCAGACGGTGCTCGCGCAGTCGACCGCCATCATCCGGGTGCCGTTGCGTTCGCCGAACTCGGTGGCTCGGGTGCGCTGTGGGAGCGGTGCAGCATCCCGGTCGGCCGGGGCCTCGGGTTCAGCGGCGCGGTGCGGGTGGCCGGCGGTGTGCTCGCTGTCGCGCAGCGCCGCAACACGCTCGACGCCGCTGGGCGGGCCGAGGTCATGGAGGTCGTGGCCCGCCTCGAAGGTCACCCAGACAACGTCGCTGCCTCGCTGTACGGCGGTGTGGTGGTGGCGGCTGGTGGGAGGGTCGTACCCGTTCGGTTGGGTGTCGACCCGGCGATCGTCGTCTGGGTGCCGTCGTTTGTCACGCGCACCGACGAGTCGCGCAAGGCACTCCCCGACATGGTGTCGCTCGCCGACGCGGCGTTCAACATCGGCCGGGTGGCGCTGCTCGTCGCGGCACTCGGCGACGGCGACGTCGGTGCGCTGCGCCTCGCTACCGAGGACCGCTTGCACCAGCCGACGCGGCTTGCCGTCGCCGAGCCGAGTCGCGCCGCCATGGAGGCAGCGCTCGACAGTGGCGCGTGGTGCTCGTGGCTGTCGGGCAGCGGTCCGACGGTTGCGGCAATGTGCTCGATGGCCGAGGCCGAGCGCGTCGCGAGCCTGCTGCCGCCGGACGGCCGGGCCAGGGTGCTGCGCATCGACCACGAGGGCGCCACGGTCGAAGCCGCGTACGCTTGAATCATGACGGCTGACCACCCGGCCGACGATGATGCGACGCAGGTGCCCGATCGCATGCTGCTCTCGGCGCTCGACTTCGCCGTGGGTATTGCTGCTGCGGGTGCCAAGCACCGTCCTCCGATGCCGTTCCCGGCCGGGCTTCGACCGTTCTTGCGCCTGCAACGGCTGCCGCCCACGGCCATGGCGTCGGTGCGCAAGGCGGTCGAGGGCGACCCGCTGTTCCGCCAGCGGCTGGGGGCCGTCGTCGTTGCCGACCTGGTCGACGAGGCGGGGATCCTGTGGCTGCAACGTCCGGATGGCTGGGTCGAGCGCCTGAGTGCATTGGCCCCGCAGCCTGGCGAGCTCGATACGGCGGCGCAGCTCCGACGTGCCGAGAAGCGCCGCGTCGCAGCGGAGCAGGCGGCGCACCGAGCGCTCGCCGAGGTGGTCACGCTGCGAGCCGATCACGACCGGCGGGCTGACAGCGCCGCTGCGGCCGACACCGCGGTCGTCGGTCTGCGTCGTGAGCTCGACGCGGCCCGCACCGAGGGCACCGAGCGTCAGCGCCAGTTGCGGCGCACCACGGACCAGTTGGCCATGGCAACGGCGCGGCTCGCCGAGCTCGAGGCGAAGCTGGCCGCGGCCGATGCCCGGGCCGTCGAGGCTGAACACATCCGCGACCGCGTCCTCGGCGAACGCGCCGGCGGACCATCCCACGCGCTCGCCGAGATCGAACCGAGCCGACTGTCGCAGCGTGCGGCCGCTGCGGTGCCGGAGCGACCCGCTCGTCGTTGGCGCGTCACGAAGCGGCGGCCCATTGCGCTGCCGGGTGGCGTGTACGGGTCGTCGACTGCGGCGGCCGAGTTCCTCGTCCGGCATGCGGGCGTCGTCGTCGTCGTCGACGGCTACAACGTCGCGAAGCTGGGCTGGCCCAGGCTCTCGCTCGAGCAACAGCGCGAGCAGTGCGTCACAGCCTGCGAGGAGATCAGCAGGCGCTTCGGCACCGATGTGGTCGTCGTGTTCGACGGTGCGAGCATCACGGGCGCCGCCGCGTCGCAGCGTCGGCTCGTGCGCGTCCGCTTCTCGTCCGAGGGCGTCACCGCCGACGACGTCATCCGCGACGAGGTGGCGGTGCTGCCCGACACGGCGTCGGTGGTGGTGGCGACCAACGACCTGGAGGTCGTCGGTGACGTGCGGGCGATGGGCGCCAACGTCCTCACCAGCGAGCAACTGCTCACCCTCGGTCGACGCTGACACTCGCGTCACACCCCTCGTGCATGGTGTCGGCATGTCACACGACGCCACCCCCACCCACATCACCATCTCGTGCGAGACATGTGCGATGCGTGCCTCGCACCACTGCGGCGAGTGCGTCGTCACGTTCATGTGCGAGCGGGACGAGGGTGCGGTGGTGCTCGACCTGGCCGAGCAGCGCGCGGTGCGCCTGCTTGCTGCAGCCGGATTGGTCCCTACGCTTCGTCACCGTGAGGCGATCTAGAGCATCCGCGACGCCGGTCGACGACGCGTACGTGGCGGAGCTCACGACGCTTGCTCAGGCCCACGGCATCAGCCACACGGGCGTCGCCCCGGCGTCGGTCATGGAATCGGCCCGGGTCGAGATCCATCGTCGACGCGACCTCGGGCTGCATGACGGCATGCAGTTCACGTTCAAGAACCCTGAGCGGTCGACCGACCCGAGCCGGGCGGTGCGCGATGCCCGAGCGGTGTTCGTGGCGGCGCGGCCGTACCTCGTCGACGACGAACCGGCGCAGCTCGATGACGCTGCGGTCCCGGCACGCATCGCCCGTTACGCGTGGACCGATCATTACGCGCCGTTACGTGAGGGCCTCTGGACGGTGGCCCACCGCCTGCGTGCCGATGGCTGGAAGGCCGTCGCCTTCGCCGACGACAACTCGATGGTCGACCGAGAGATCGCCCACCGTGCCGGCCTCGGGTGGTTCGGCAAGAACGCCAACCTGCTCGTGCCCGGGGCGGGCAGCTGGTTCGTCCTCGGCAGCGTGGTCACCACGGCCCCGTTGCCGGTCGCCACCGAGCCCGTGGCCGACGGGTGCGGCACGTGCCGCCGCTGCCTCGACGGCTGCCCCACCGGGGCGATCATCGAGCCGGGGGTGGTCGATGCCGGCCGCTGCCTCGCATGGCAGCTCCAGAAGCCTGGAACCTTCCCGGTCGAGTTCCGCGCCGCCCTCGGTGATCGGATCTACGGCTGCGACGACTGCCAGGAGGCCTGCCCGCCCACCGTGCGGCTCGGCCACCACCACACTGCCTCGGTTCCGGCTGATGGTCGGGTCGAGGCAACCCTCGACGTGCTCGAACTCCTCGACGCGACCGACGAGGAACTGCTCGCCCGTTGGGGCCGCTGGTACCTGGCCGACCGAGATCCGCGCTGGCACCGGCGGAACGCCCTCGTAGTGCTGGGCAACACGATGCCGGCGCTGGGATCGCCGGCGCACGAACGTGCCCGCCTGGTGCTCGACCGCTACCTTGCCCACGATGATCCGATGCTGCGCGAGCACGCCGCATGGGCAGCCCACGCCGGAATGAACGAGCGCCTGTGAAGCACCTGCTGGTCACCAACGACTTCCCACCGAAGATCGGTGGCATCCAATCGCTGCTGTGGGAGTGGTGGCGTCGCCTGCCTCCCGAGTCCTTCGCCGTGCTGACTTCGCCCTACGCCGGGACCGCCGAGTTCGATGCAGCCCAGCCGTACCGGATCGAGCGGACGCGCGAGCCCGTGCTGTTGCCGCACCCGTTCATGGTCCGCAAGATCGACCAGATGGCCCGCGAGGTCGGTGCTGACCTGGTCGTGCTCGATCCTGCCGTGCCGCTCGGCCTCGTCGGGCCGTCACTCGCGCTGCCGTACGACGTCGTGCTGCACGGGGCCGAGGTCACCGTGCCGGGTCGGCTCCCGGTCTCGAAGCAGGTGCTCGGGCACGTGCTGCGCAACGCCCGCCACATCGTGGCCGCCGGCGGGTACCCGGCTGCCGAGGCCGAGCGTGCTGCCGGGCGGTCGCTGCCGATCACCGTCGTGCCACCCGGTGTCGACGTCGACCGCTTCCGGCCGCTCGGTACTGACGAGCGCATCGCTGCCCGCCGACGTTTCGGTGTGCCCGACGAGGCCGAGCTCATCGTGGGCATCAGTCGTCTCGTTCCCCGCAAGGGTTTCGACACTGCCATCCGGGCAGTGGCGCGCATGCGCGCCAAACGACCCGACCTCGTGCTCGCGATCTCCGGCGGAGGCCGTGACGACGATCGCCTCCGCCGGTTGGCCGCCGAGCTCGATGCGCCGGTGCTGTTCCTCGGCCGGGTGCCCAACGATGACCTGCCGGCTCTGTACGGCTGTGCCGACGTGTACACGATGCTGTGCCGCAACCGTTGGGGTGGTCTCGAGCAAGAGGGCTTCGGCATCGTGTTCGTCGAGGCGGCAGCGTGCGGTGTGGCACAGGTGGCCGGCGACTCCGGTGGCGCCGCCGAGGCCGTGACCGACGGCGAGACCGGTGTCGTGGTCCACGATCCCAC
>JBBDMO010000112.1:0-15389 GCA_040878255.1 Ilumatobacteraceae bacterium | reverse complement strand
CCAACAGCCCCGAGCGCATCGCGGCGTACTTCGGGGCGTCGTTCGACACCGAGCCGCTCGGCGAGAACCACAACGTCGCGCCCACCACCGACGTGTACGGCATCGTCGAGCCCGCAGCCGCTTCGGCACCGGTGGTTCGTGCCTTCCACTGGGGCCTCGTGCCATCGTGGGCCAAGGACACCAAGATCGGATCGCGGATGATCAACGCCCGCGCCGAGACGATCGCCGAGAAGCCATCGTTCAAGCGATTACTCGTCAAGCATCGGCTCATCGTGCCGATGGACGGCTTCTACGAGTGGCGCACGTTGCCGGGCCAGAAGGTGAAGCAGCCGTACTTCATCCGCCGTCGCGATGGCGAGCCGTTGGCGGCCGCAGGACTCTGGTCGGCTTGGCACGACCCGGCACATCCCGGCGACGACGGATGGTTGCACAGCTGCACCATCATCACCACCGAGGCCAATCACCTGATGGCACCACTGCACGACCGCATGCCGGTGTTCCTGCACGCGGCGGATTGGCACGAGTGGCTCGACCCCACCATGCACGACACCCTTGAACTGCAGCGCCTGCTCCGGCCGGCGCCGGACGACCTGCTCGAGCTGATCCCCGTGTCGACCGCCGTGAACAACGTGCGCAACCGGGGTTGCGAGCTCATCGAACCGATCGACTTCGATCTGCCGTTCGATCCGGCGGGGGATCAGCCGGCGAGCTGATCGCGCATGGCCCGTGCCGCAGACTCGAGGTCGTCACGACTCACCGAGGCGGCAGCGTTCGAGAAGTCGAGTTGGCGCATGCTGGTGGTGGGTACGACGTGGAGGTGCGTGTGCGGCACCTCGTAGCCGGCGATGATGAGACCTACGCGTTCGCATCGGAACGCATCGCGCTGCGCCCTCCCGATGCGGTGCGCCACGGAGAACAGGTGTGCAGCCACCTCGTCGGGCAGATCGACCCAGTGGGCGACCTCGAGCACGGGGATGATCAGGGCGTGCCCGTGCGCGAGCGGGTTGATCGACATGACGACGGCACACACGTCGTCGCGTTCGACGAAGGTGCCCGGGATCTCGCCCCGCAGGATGCGGGTGAAGACGGTGGGCATCAGACGAAGCCGCCGGAGGCGGCGAACACGTCACCGTTGCAGTACGAGCTCTCGGGGCCGCTGAGGAAGCGGACCAGCTCGGCCACCTCGTCGGCGGTGCCGAGGCGCCCGCGCGGGATCTGCATGACGATGCCGGCCTGCATCATCGGGTCCATCGGGGCGAGA
Organism: Ilumatobacteraceae bacterium; assembly: GCA_040878255.1. Taxonomy (GTDB): domain Bacteria; phylum Actinomycetota; class Acidimicrobiia; order Acidimicrobiales; family Ilumatobacteraceae; genus VFMC01. The sequence continues at coordinate 14,128 of JBBDMO010000112.1, read as the reverse complement.
AGAGGGGTGTCGATCCACCCGGGGCACACTGCGTTCACCCGAACACCGAAGGGGGCGACCTCTTGGCCGACCGACTTGGTGAGGGCGATGATGCCCGCTTTCGCTGTGGCGTAGTGGAGCGCCCCGGCGAGGGGGCGCAACGCCAGCACCGACGAGATGTTCACGATTGCACCGGAACGAGCCGGTGTCATGTGGCGCAGTGCGGCGCGGGTGCCGTGGAATGTGCCGTAGAGGTGGACCCTGATCATGCGGTCGAACTCGGCGTCGGAGAGGTCGACGGTGGTGTTCGGCGGCACCAGTTCGTCGATGTGGCCCTCCATGCGCCGCATCTGGTTCTCGATCGCCAACTGCGTGCGGGCCGGGTCGGCCGGGGGAGCGATGCCCGCATTGTTGATCATGATGTCGAGCCGTCCGTGACGGGCGACGACATCGTCGACAGCCTAGTCGAACGCTGCCGAATCACCGACGTCGAACACCGCCGTGTCGCCCCCCACCTCGGACGCCACCGCCGACGCAGCGTCGCTGTCGAGGTCGTTCACCACCACCGTCGCGCCGTCGACAGCAAGCCGCCGAGCGAACGCTGCGCCCAGCCCCGACCCGGCACCCGTGATGAACGCGACCTGCCCCTGCAACGCACCCTGTGTCATGGGCGGGATCGTAGGTGCTGTGCCGGTCGTGGCAGGCCTTGTACGATCCCGCACGTGATCGACGCTGCGCAGTCCGGGGTGTCGTCACATCGCATCGTGACTGCGCCGAACGCGTTCACGCTGCTGCGCCTGTGCTGCCTCCCGCTGTTCCTCGTGCTGCTCTACGGCTACGACACCGTGGCCGGTGCCGGCTGGCTGCTGCTGGCGATCGGCGCCACCGACTGGGTCGACGGGTGGCTCGCCCGCCGCTTCGACCAGGTGAGCGAATTCGGCAAGGTGTTCGACCCGGTCGCCGACCGGATGCTGTTCTTCGTGTCGCTCGTCGGCGTCATCGCGTATCCCATCGCGCCAGCCTGGTTCTTCTGGGCAGTGCTCGTGCGCGAGGTCGTTGTCGGCATCACCATGGCGGTCGCCACCGTGGCGTTCAAGATGCAGCGGTTCGACGTCACCTACTGGGGCAAGCTCGCGACGTTCCTGCTGATGGGTGCCGTCCCGGCGTTTATGGTCGGCGCCGACGACGCATTCGCCGGTCACCAGTTCTTCCTGGTGCTCGGCTACGCCGTCGGCATTCCCGGCTTGGCGCTCAGCTACTGGACAGCACTGGCCTATGCCCCCACGATCAGAGACAACGTCCGCGCCGGACGCACCGCTGCGCGGCGCGGATGACCACCACACGAGGAGACCACGGACGATGAAGGCAGTCATCATGGCGGGGGGCGAGGGCACGCGGCTGCGGCCGCTCACCTCCAACGCGCCGAAGCCGATGTTGCCGGTAGCCGACCGGCCGATGATGGAACACATCATCACGCTCCTGAAGCAGCACGGCTTCGACGAGATCGTGGTCACCGTCGCGTTCCTCGCGAACCACATCAAGACCTACTTCGGTGACGGCAGCGAGTTCGGCGTCACGATGCACTACACCGACGAACCGATCCCGCTCGGCACGGCCGGCAGCGTGGGCAACGCCCGTGCATTCCTCGACGACACGTTCCTCGTCATCTCCGGCGACGTGCTCACCGACATCGATCTCACCAAGGTGCTCGAGTTCCACCGCGCCAAGCAGGCGGTGGCCACCATTGGACTCACGGCCGTCGAGAACCCACTCGAATTCGGCATCGTCATCACCAGGGAGGACGGCTCGATCGAGCGGTTCCTCGAGAAGCCCACCTGGGGGCAGGTCTTCAGCGACACCATCAACACCGGCATCTACGTGCTCGAGCCCGAGATCTTCGACCACATCCCCGAGGGGCGCAGCGTCGACTTCAGCAGCGAGGTGTTCCCGTCGCTCCTGGCCGCCGGCAAGCCACTGTTCGGCGCGTTGGTCGAGGGGTACTGGGAAGACGTCGGCACGCTCGAGGCATACCTGTCGGCGCACAAGGACGTCCTCGACGGCAAGGTGCGGGCCAGCGTTCCCGGCTTCTTGGTCAACGACGGCGTGTGGTTGGGCGAGGGGAGCGAAGTGTCACCCGATGCCGTCGTGGTGTCGCCGTGTGTCATCGGCGCCGGGTGCATCATCGAAGCCGGCTGCCACATCGGTGAGTACACCGTGCTCGGGTCCAACGTCCGGGTGAAGAGCGAGGCCGTCATCGAGCGCTCGGTGCTCCATGACAACGTCTACGTCGGCACCCGGTCCCGCCTCAGCGGTGCCGTCGTCGGACGCAGCAGCAGCATCCGCAACAACGTCCGCATCGACGAGGGCGTCGTCATCGGTGACGAGGTCTTCGTCGGCAACGACGCTGTCATCACCGGCGACGTCAAGATCTTCCCGTTCAAGACGGTCGAGGACGGCGCCGTCGTCAACAGCAGCATCGTGTGGGAGAGCAAGGGCGCCCGCAGCCTGTTCGGCCGCGACGGTGTGAAGGGTCTGGCCAACGTCGACGTCACCCCCGAGATGGCGGTGCGAGTGGCCCTTGCCTACGGCACAGCGCTCCGCAAGGGCACCACCGTGGTCACCTCCCGCGACTCGAGCCGAGCCGCGCGCATGCTGAAGCGGGCGATGATGGCCGGCCTGAACGCAGCGGGCATCGACGTGCTCGACCTCGAGGTCGCCAGCGTGCCGGTCACGCGGTTCCTCACCCGCTCACCCCGAGCGTTCGGTGGCCTCACGATCCGCCTCGACCACGACGATCCCGACAAGGTGGTCGTGCGGTTCTTCGACACTGCCGGCACCGACATCACCGAAGACGCCCAACGCAAGATCGAGCGCCTGTTCCAGCGCGAGGACACGCGCCGCGCCCTTGCCGAAGAGGTCGGCGACATCCAGTTCCCGCCCCGCGCGCTCGAGGAGTACACCGTGGCGCTCGAGGCGACGGTCGAACCCGCTGCCATCCGAGCGTTCCGGTTCAAGCTCGTGGTCGACTACTCCTACGGTGCGGCCAGCACCGTCATGCCCACCCTGCTCGGCAAGCTCGGTGCCGACGTGCTGGCGGTGAACCCCTATGTCTCGACGGCGGGTCGGGTCACGTTCGACACCGAGCAGGCGTTGCAGCGCGTCGCCGGCCTGGTCCGTGCGTCGGGCGCCCACCTCGGTGCAGTCATCGACGCCGATGGTGAACGGCTGCGGCTCGTCGACGACCAGGGTCGCGTGCTCAGCGACACCGAGGCGTTGCTCGCGTTCGTCGAACTCGTATCCGACCACCTCCTCGGCGACACCATCGCCCTGCCGGTCAACATCACGAACCGTGCTCGCGACATCGCTGCGGCGCACGGCGTGCAACTCGTGCCCACGAAGCTCTCGACCGCCGCAATCATGGCTGCTGCGAACGACCCGGCGGTCGGGTTCGCGGCCGACGGTCGCGGCGGCTACATCCTCCCCGGCTTCCTGCCCGCCTTCGACGGTGCGGCTGCGCTGCTGAAGATGCTCGACCTGCTCGCGCGCAGCGAACGGTCGCTCAGCGCGGTCGTCGACGGTCTGCCCAAGGTGCACCTGGTGCACGAGACGGTCATCACACCGTGGGAGCAGAAGGGCATGGTGATGCGTTCGCTCATGGAGATGGGCTCGCGCAACGTCGAGCTCGTCGACGGCGTTCGCATCATTCATGCCAATGGGTGGATGCTGGCGCTGCCCGACCCGGAAGAGCCGGTCACGCACATCTGGGCCGAGGCCAGCACCGACAGCGAGGCGAAGCAGCTCGCGCAGGAGTACGCGCGCCGCATCCGACAACTGGTGCGCTGACCATCGCCGGGCGGCTAACTTCTGGGAATGACGATCCCCGAACACCTGCGCTACTCCAGCGATCACGAGTGGGTGGCCGTCGATGGCAATCGGATCCGGATGGGCATCACCGATTACGCACAGGACGCTCTTGGCGATGTCGTCTACGTGCAGGTGCCGGCCGTCGGCACGGTGGTCTCCATCGGTCAGACCATGAGCGAGGTCGAGAGCACCAAGTCGGTCAGCGACATCTATGCCCCGGTTGCCGGCACCATCGTGTCGGTCAACGAGGCGTTGGCCGATTCACCTGAATCGTTGAACAGCGATCCGTATGGCACGGGCTGGATCTGCGAGATCGAGATCAGCGATACCGCCCAAATCGACACGTTGCTCGACTCGGACGGCTACCGGGCCCTGGTCGAGGGCTAGTATTCCGCGTCCCATGGCCTCCGTGTTCTGCAATCAGTGCGGCCACCGCAACACGACCGACTCTGTCTTCTGCTCGTCGTGCGGTGCGCTGCTCGACCGACCCGCTGATCAGACGATCACGTTGGCCAAGGTCGACCCGCTGCAGGATGCTCCCGGAACTGCCGACGACACCCAGGTGGCGTTGTCGAGTCTCGCCTCCGGTGTCGCTTCGCTGGTGGTCCGCAGCGGATCCCAGGCCGGATTGGTGTTCCCGCTGCATGGCGAGCTCACCCGCCTCGGCCGGCACCCCGACAGCGAGATCATGCTCGATGACATCACGGTCTCCCGCCGGCACGCCGACATCGCCCGAGACGGCAACGAGTACCTCGTGCGCGATGCGGGGTCGCTGAACGGCACCTACGTCAACCTCGAGCGCGTCGATTCGGCCGTCTTGCACCAGGGTGACGAACTGCAGATCGGGAAGTTCCGCCTTGTCTTCTTCGAGCACGGGATGGCTTCGTGACGAGCGGCGTCAACGAGCGCCCCTATCTCTCGATCGGTGAGGTCCTCGGTCTCCTCCTCGAGGAGTTCCCCGACGTCACGATCTCGAAGATCCGATTCCTCGAGAGCCAGGGCCTCATCGAGCCCGAGCGCACCTCGTCTGGTTATCGCAAGTTCTTCGATGCCGACATCGAGCGGCTGCGAGTCATCCTGCGAGAGCAACGCGAGAACTTCCTGCCATTGCGCGTCATTCGCGATCGGCTCGACTCGGGTGAGATCGATGACTCGGGGGCGATCCCGATGCCGGTCGTGCCGACGGATGCACCGTCATCACCTGCGCAGCCGCAGCCGACCGACAACGTGAGTCCGCTGAACCGCGGCATCCGCAACGTTCGCATCGCCCCGAGTGTGGCCACGTCGGCGATGTCGGCGGACGGCGACGACCCCACGGGCACCATCAGCGTTCACGCCGACAGCGTCATCACCGATCGCCACCCCGCAGCACAGTCGCGCCAGCGCTCGCCGGTGATGCTCGCATCGGTCGTCGAGCGCGCCGAGGTCTACGACGCGAACGAGCTGTGTGCGGCGGCGGGTATCACCGCCGAGCAGCTCGCCGACCTCCGCTCGTTCAGTCTGGTTGCGCCGCGCGGAACCGGCTTGAACGCCACGTACACCGACGGTGACGTCGCGATCGCCAAGGCAGCCTCGGGCTTCCTCGCCCGAGGCATCGACGCTCGGCACCTGCGGTCGTGGCGCCAGTCGGCCGAGCGCGAAGCGACGCTCTACGAACAGCGCATCCTCCCGCTGCTGCGCCAGCGCAATCCGCAGGCCAGGCAGGACGCGGTGACGTTGCTCGGCGAGCTCGCGGACCTCGGCGCCGAGCTGCGCCAGGCGCTCATGGTGTCGTTGCTGCGCCAGCACATCGATCCCTGAGAGGCACGTGGAAATCCCCCACAGGTGGAATCCCCCGTCGACGCGCCGGAGCGGTACCATCGGTTCGTGGTCCCCATGGAGCTGGTCGGAGTGCGAGTGGAGGTGCCGGCGAACACGCCGGTCGTCATCCTGCGTGAGCAGACCGGTGCCGGCCGCCTGCTGCCCATCGTCATCGGCACCCCCGAGGCGTCGTCGATCCATGCGGCGCTCGAGGGCATCGAGCCGCCCCGCCCGCTCACCCATGACCTGATGGTGCTGATCCTCCAGCGCCTCGAGGTGACCCTCGATCGCATCGTCGTCACCGAGATCCGCGACCACGTGTTCTACGCCGAACTCCACCTGGTCAGCGCCGGCACGCCGCAGATCATGTCGAGCCGACCCTCCGATGCGATTGCCCTTGCAGTGCGCACCGGTAGCCCGATCTTCGCCACCGAGAGCCTGCTCCAGCAGGCGGCGCAGACACCGGTCGACGTCGGCGACGACGACGACGAGGAAGCGATCATCGACGAGTTCCGCGACTTCCTCGACGACCTCGACCCCGAAGACTTCAAGGGCGACTGAGCGCGCGTTTCCTCGCGCGATGCGTGCTTGACGGCTTGCGCGGCCATCGGTAGGGTGACACCGCAATCCCACCGGCGTAGTTACGCCGATGTCATCATCGACGAGGCAGGCAACGATGACGGAACCGATGCTCGAAACCGGCTACAGCGGCACACGTGCCGCGAAGATCGTCGGTATCTCGTACCGCCAACTCGACTACTGGGCCCGGACCGATCTGGTCCGTCCATCGCTGTCGGATGCCAGTGGCAGTGGCAGCCGCCGTGCGTACTCGTACCGAGACCTGCTCGAGCTGCGTGTCATCAAGAGCCTCCTCGATGCGGGCATCAAGCTCGAGTCCGTCCGCACAGCGTTCGAGTACATGCGTGAGCACGTCGACACCGACATCGCGTCGGCACATCTCGTCATCAGCGGCAGCGATGTCATGTTGTGCGACGGCGATCAGCTCATCGACGTCATGCGTCGGGGCGGCCAGGGCGTGCTCAACATCCTGGCCATCGGTGGGGTCAAGGACCACCTCGACGCCCAACTCGTCGAAGGACCCCACGCCGCGGCAGCGACATCGGACCCGCCGGCCCGACTGGCACGCTGATGTCCGCGCCGGACGAACTCGCGCTGAGCCCGCTCGACGCAGTGCACCGAGCGCTCGGAGCGAAGTTGGTGCCGTTCGGCGGGTGGGCCATGCCGCTCGCGTACCCCTCCGGCACCATCGACGAACACCTCGCGTGTCGTAGCGACGCAGTGGTGTTCGATGTGTCCCATCTCGGCACAGTGCGGGTCGAGGGCGTCGACGCCTTCGAACGGTTGCAGACAGCGTTCACCAACGACCTCCGCAAGATCGCGCCGGGCCGCGCCGAGTACTCGCACCTACTCGACGACGCAGACGCCTCGGTGCTCGACGACATCATCGTGTGGTGGATCGACGACCTTGTCTTCGACGTGATGCCCAACGCCTCGAACACCAGCGGGGTCGTGGCTGCCATCGGTGGCGTCGACACCACCCGCACTCGCGCCGTGCTGGCGGTCCAGGGCCCCCATGCCCGTGAGCGCCTGTCCACCGTATTCCCGGCGGCCGCCGACGTCGGCAGGTTCCGGGTCGAGCGCTGCACCTGGAACGGCGTCGAGTGCACGGTGGCCGGAACCGGCTACACCGGCGAGGCCGGTGTCGAGATCGCCGTCCCGGCCCGTCACGCCGAAGCGCTGTGGGCAGCCATCACCGGTACCGGCATCGTGCCGGCCGGTCTCGGTGCTCGCGACACGCTTCGGCTCGAAGCCGGCCTGCCGTTGCACGGCCACGAGCTCGGGCCGGGCATCACACCCCTGCAGGCCGGACTCGGCTGGGTCGTCGCCTGGGACAAGCCGACCTTCCGCGGCAAGGACGCACTCGCCGCCGAACGCGACCGTGGGGTGTCCCGCCTGCTGCGCGGCATCGTCACCGAGGGCCGACGCCCGCCGCGCGCCGACTGCCCCGTGCTCGTCGACGGCACGCCCGTCGGAACGGTCACGAGCGGCAACTTCTCGCCGGTGCTCGGCCACGGCATCGCCCTGGCGTTCCTGCCGCCCGGCTTGCCCGATGGCTCCGAGGTGTCGATCGACGTCCGCGGCACGATGCTGCCGGGCCGAGTCACCCGCCCACCCTTCATCGCCAAACACTGACCACCATTCGTGAGGTTCAACCCCCGTGAAACGGGCCGAACCGCATGGACGACCAGATCGGTGAGGTCCGGCCCCGTCACAGCGGGCTGAACCTCACGGATCACCCTCGGCGTGCGGTGGCGCCGGACTGTCGAGCGGCGGTTGACCGCTTGGCCGTTGACGTCGTGGCGGTCGACTTCCGTGCCGGAGCCGGCTTCGGCAGTGCCTTCGCCGGCTTCTTCGCCGGGGCCTTGGCCGGCTTCTTCGATGTCGAGGCAGGTGCCTTCGCCGCAGGCGTCTTCTTCGGCGCTGGGGCTTCTGGTGTGTCGGCGGCCTGACGATTCGCGCCGAGCATGCCGCCGGCGAACTGGCGCAGCAGACCGAGTCCGGTGGCCGACTCGGCGAGTTGGCCGAGGGGCTGCAGGCGTCGGCTCAGATCGCCGACGACATCGATGACCTGGGACAGGTCGCGGGGGAGGGCGGACACCTGCGGAGACTGGAGGATGTCGGCGAGCTTGGTGAGGCCGGGAGCGACACGCTCGATGGGGCCACTCATCTGCTCGGCGAGAGAGTCCATCGCCGAGATGGAGCGGGTGAGTTGGGGCATGAGCGCACGCACCGGCGGCTCGACGTCATCGAGCAGTCGATTGACCCTCGTGGCGACACCGTTCAGTTGCTCCATCGTGGCGTTGAAGTTCTCGACTGCCGAGAGGAAGTCGTTGACGCCACGCTGGAACTGTTGAATCGACTTGGTGATGCCGTTGAGCGGGTTGGAGCCACCGAGCAGGGCGATCAGGTCACCGAGGCCGGGGCCGGGCAGGGAACTGTCAGCCATGCGTGCCAACCGTACTCGCTACCCCCTGGTGCCGGTCTCCAGAGAGTGCGCATATGCCTCGAGTGGTTCGCAGCTGCACATGAGGTGACGATCGCCGTAGGCGGCATCGACGCGTGACACCGGCGGGAAGTACTTGGCCGCCCGCACCGCCGTCGTGGGGAAGGCGCCGAGTGCACGGTCGTACGGCCGGTCCCACGCGCCGACGAGGTCTTCCGCCGTGTGCGGGGCATGGCGCAGCGGGCTCTGCTCGAGGAGCCACACACCGTCACGCACCTGGTCGATCTCGGCCCTGATCGACAGCATCGCGTCGCAGAAGCGCTCGATCTCGTGGAGGGTCTCGCTCTCGGTCGGCTCGATCATCAGGGTGCCGGCCACGGGGAAGCTCATCGTCGGGGCGTGGAAGCCGTGGTCCATGAGCCGCTTGGCGATGTCGTCGACCGTGACTCCGGTGGCCTTGGTGATCGGCCTGATGTCGATGATGCACTCGTGGGCGACGCGGCCCGCAGGGTTGGTGTACAGCACCGGATAGGCGTCGTCGAGCCGGGCGGCGATGTAGTTGGCGCTCAGGATGGCCGCCGATGTGGCGTCGCGCAGCCCGCTGGCGCCCATCAGCGAGATGTAGACCCACGAGATCGGCAAGATGCCGGCCGACCCGTAGGGCGCTGCTGCGACGGGCCCCACCGGCGAGGTGCCCGGCGCCGCCAGCGGATGGCCGGGAAGGAACGGGGCGAGGTGGGCACGCACACCGATCGGCCCGACGCCGGGGCCGCCGCCACCGTGGGGGATGCAGAACGTCTTGTGGAGGTTGAGGTGGCTCACGTCGGCACCGAAGTGCCCGGGCTTGGCCACGCCCACCAGCGCGTTGAGGTTGGCACCGTCGACGTAGACCTGACCGCCGGCATCGTGCACCAGGTTGCAGATCTCGCTGATCGCCTCTTCGAAGACGCCGTGGGTCGAGGGGTACGTCACCATGATCGCCCCGAGGCGATCGGCCGCTGATGCGACCTTCGCCCGCAGGTCGGTGAGGTCGACATTGCCGTGGTCGTCACAGGCCACCACCACCACGTCGAAGCCAGCCATCACCGCGCTGGCGGCATTGGTGCCGTGGGCGCTCGACGGGATCAGGCACACCGTTCGCTGGATGTCGCCGCAGCTGCGGTGGTAGGCCCTGATCGCGAGCAGCCCGGCGAACTCGCCCTGGCTCCCGGCGTTCGGCTGCATGCTCACGGCGTCGTAGCCGGTGATGTCGACCAGCATCCGCTCGAGCTGCCCGATCATCTCGCGGTATCCCTCGCTCTCGTCTGCTGGACCGTAGGGGTGGAGGTTGGCGAACTCGGGCCACGTGATGGGCAGCATCTCGCTGGTGGCGTTGAGCTTCATCGTGCATGACCCGAGCGGGATCATGGTGCGGTCGAGTGCCAGGTCGCGGTCGGCGAGTCGGCGCAGGTAGCGGAGCATCTCGTGCTCGGTGTGGTAACGGCTGAAGACGTCCTGCGTCAACAGGTCGCCGGTGCGCCGGGCGGGTAGCGCATCGTCGTTGACGTCGGAGTACGCCATGGCGGGCAGACCCAGGATCGCGAGCAGGTCGAGCACCGTCTGCGGGCGCGAGGTCTCGTCGAAGCTGATGCCGACGGTGGTGGCGTCGACGTGGCGCAGGTCGTAGCCGGATGCCGACGCCCTGGCGTGCACCGACGCAGCGTCATCGACGCGCACCTGGATGGTGTCGAACCACGACGCGTTCACCACCTCGAGTCCGCCGGCCGAGATGGCCGACGCCGCCATGCAGGTGAGTCGGTGCGTGCGCTCGGCGATGCGTCGGAGACCCTCGGGCCCGTGCCAGCTCGCGTAGAACCCGGCGATGTTCGCGAGGAGCACCTGCGCGGTGCAGATGTTCGAGGTCGCCTTCTCGCGTCGGATGTGCTGCTCGCGGGTCTGCAGCGCCAGGCGCAGTGCCGGCCGGCCGGCTGTGTCGGTGCTGACCCCCACGAGGCGACCGGGCAGTGACCGGGCGGCACGCTCGCCCGCGGCGATGAACCCGGCATGCGGCCCACCGAAACCGATCGGCACGCCGAAGCGTTGGGCGGAACCGATCGCGATGTCGGCACCGAGGGTGCCCGGCGGGGGCATGAGCACACAGGCGAGCAGATCGGTGGCCACGACGGTGATACCGCCCTGGGCCTTGACGTGCGCAATGGCCTCGCTCCAGTCGGGGATCGAACCGCTCGAAGTCGGCAGGCTGAAGAGCGCCCCGAAGCACCCGGCCTCGAGCGCGTCGACGTCGCCGATCACGAGCTCGATACCCACGGGCTCGGCTCGCGTGTGCAGCACCGCGATGGTCTGCGGGTGGGTGTCGTGGTGGACGACGAGCCGGTTCGTCGCCGCCCCGGCCCCGGTCGCCACGCGGCGCGCCATCGTCATCGCCTCGGCCGCCGCGGTGGCTTCGTCGAGCAGCGACGCGTTGGCGATGTCGAAGCCGGTCAGGTCGGCCACCATGGTCTGGAACGCGAGCAACGCCTCGAGGCGGCCCTGGCTGATCTCTGGCTGGTACGGCGTGTACGCGGTGTACCAGGCGGGGCTCTCGAGCACGTTGCGTTGGATGACCGGCGGGGTGACGGTGCCGTGGTAGCCCATGCCGATCAGGCTGGTGCGAACGATGTTGCGCGAGGCGATCTCGCGCAGCTCGGCGAGCACCTCGTCCTCGCGGCGCGGGCCGGGGAGTGCCAACCCGTCGTGCTGCAGGATCGAGCCGGGCACGGTCTGGGCGAGCAGATCGTCGATGCTGGCGGCCCCAACGACCGCGAGCATCAGTGCCTGTTCATCAGGTGTGGGCCCGATGTGGCGACGGGTGAACTCGGCAGCGTCGAGCAGGTCGTCGAGCGATGGCCGAGCGATGGGGCCGGTGGGGGACTGAGCGGACATGGAAGCCTCCTGGCGGTGCCGTGGTGCTTCCCCCGCTGTCATCGGTGCCTGAGAGCTTCCTGCGGGTGACCCGTAGGACACCGCAGTTTCCCCTTCGGCGAGCGACGCACCGCATCGGTGATGCGGCGGGCCCCTGCTTTCCAGCGACGCCTGCTCGGACGGTTCGTGGGCCTGAGAGATTCCGGGGAAGGTTGCTCCTTCGGCGCCCCCGTGCTGGCTGCACGGTGACTCTCCCGCCCGAGTGTGGTCGGCGTGAACGTGAGACTAGCTCAACGGCCCGGCCAGCCGCCGCGTCACCGCGTTGCGGATCTGGTCGTCGAACGATCGGATGTGCGTCTCGGCAAGTGCTGCGGCGCGGTCGCTGTCGCCGTCGCGTAGCGCGTCGAGGATCTGGCGGTGCTCGGCAACAGCGTGTTCCATGTCGTCGACGTCGGCGAGGTACATGTGCCAGAGGCGGTCGCTCTGCGCGTAGAGCATGTCGAGGGTGTCGGTGAGGAACCGGTTGTCGGCGGCCGCCCACACGATCTCGTGGCAGGCTCTGTCGATCTCGATCAACTCGATGCCCGGCGTGCCGGGCCGGTCGGCGCCGCGCAGGACATCGGCCATCTGGTCCCAGTGGTCGGGTTTGCCGCGCAGGCACGCGAGGCGAGTGGCGTAGGGCTCGAGGATGGCGCGGGTCTCGTAGAGCAACGCGAGTTCGGACACGTCGATGCTCGACACGTACACGCCGCGGCGGGGGAGCACGACCACGAACTGGTCGCGCACGAGGCGTTGCAGCGCCTCGCGAATGGGCGTTCGTCCCATGTCGAGGCGTTCCTGCAGGTCGTCTTCACGGACGACGGCCCCGGGCGCGAGGTCGAGTCTGACGATCATCTGCCGGATCTCGTGGTACGCGCGCTCGCTCAGGGACTTGCTCATGCCGTGACTCCCGTGTGATATCGTGAAGATATATCAACTTCGGTCGTTTCACAAGGAAACAGCCGTCTGCCAGGGGAGTCCCACAATGAGCGAAGCGTTCCCGAGCCGCGCCAAGGTCGTCGTCATCGGCGCCGGCATCGTCGGCAACTGCCTGGTCGGCCATCTGAGCCGACTCGGCTGGACCGACATGGTCCTCATCGACAAGGGACCGCTCCCGAACCCCGGTGGGAGCACCGGCCACGCTTCGAACTTCATCTTCCCGACCGATCACAACAAGGAGATGGCGTACCTCACCCTCGAGAGCCAGAACCAGTACATCGAGCACGGACTGAACAACACCTGCGGTGGCATCGAGGTCGCGCGTGAGCCGCAGCGCCTCGAGGAGTTCAAGCGCCGGATGACCTCGGCCAAGGCGTGGGGCATCGACGCCCGCCTCGTCAGCCCGGCCGAGATCAAGGAGATGGTCCCGTTCATCAACGAGGAGATCCTCCTCGGCGGCTATTACACGCCCAGCGTGTCCGTGGTCGACTCGCTCGCCACCGGCACCGAGATGCGCGACGAGGCCGTCGGCAAGGGCGTGCTGCAGGTCTTCGCGAACACCGAGGTGCTCGACCTCGAGACCGAAGACCGGCCCACCGGTCGCACGATCACCGCCGTCGTCACCGACAAGGGTCGCATCGAGGCCGACCATGTGGTGGTTGCCTGCGGCGTGTGGAGCCCCCGCATCGCGGCGATGGCCGGCGCCAACATCCCGCTCACCCCGGCCGTGCACCAGATGGCCGACGTCGGCCCGATCGACATCCTGCAGGAGTCGAACAAGGAGCTCGCGTACCCAATCATCCGTGACATGGACACGTTCTGCTACGAGCGCCAGTCAGCCGGCTCGATGGAGGTTGGCAGCTACGCCCACCGCCCGATCCTGATGCGTCCCGACGACATCCCCTCGATCGAGGAGAGCGCGCTCACGCCCACCGAGCTGCCGCTCACGTACGACGACTTCGAGCCGCAGATCGAACAGGCCATCGAGCTGATGGAGATGCTCGGCGATGCCGAGATCCGCTACGCGATCAACGGCCTGCTGTCGCTGACCCCCGATGCCAACCCGGTCCTCGGCGAGACCCCCGAGGTGCGCAACCTCTGGAGTGCCGCAGCGGTGTGGATCAAGGAAGGTCCCGGCATCGCCCAGCTCGTTGCCGAGTGGATGACCTACGGGTACCCGCACATGTGCGACCCGCACGGCAGCGACATCAGCCGCTTCTACCCGCACGAGAAGACCGAGTGGCACATCAACGCCCGGTGCAACGAGCACTTCAACAAGACCTACGGCATCGTCCACCCGCGTGAGCAGTGGGCGAGCCAGCGCGGCATGCGGCGCAGCCCGTTCTACGCACGCGAGGAGGCGCTCGGTGCGACCTTCTTCGACGCCCGTGGATGGGAGCGCCCGCAGTGGTTCTCGTCGAACGAGAAGCTGATGGCCAAGTTCCCCGAGGCCTGCCAGCCCCGCACCCACGAGTGGGATGCGCGCTGGTGGAACCCGGTCACCAACGCCGAGCACCTGCAGATGCGCGAGAGCGTCGGCATGGTCGACCTCACCGCCTTCAACGAGTTCGACTTCGAAGG
>JBBDMO010000111.1:0-15447 GCA_040878255.1 Ilumatobacteraceae bacterium | reverse complement strand
TCACCAGTCAGTCGACCGAGCATCGGCTTGCCGTCGAGGTCGACGGCCAGGACCCGAAGTCCGGCATCGGCTGCTGCTCGCGCAAGAACAGCCGTTACCGTTGTCTTCCCTACGCCCCCCTTCCCGGCCACGATGACCAGGCGGGTGGTGCGGAGTAGTTCTCGTGGATCCAGGCGCTTCGGAGGCACTCGTGCGCAGACTAGCCATCGTCCTGCTGACGGCCGCCGCCCTGGCGGGCGTTGGTTGGGCACCGACCGGCACGGCCCAGGCATCGGTGCCGCCAGATACCACCGCGCCGGCAGCCGTCACCACCTCGGCTGCCGCCACCGACGTCACGCTGGCACCGGTCGACGTCCTGCAGGTCACCGGCCTGTTCGACGGCGTCGTCATCGACGCGATCGACCGTGCGATCGAGCGCGCCACCGAGGGCGGCTCACAGGCGCTCATCCTGCAGGTGAACTCGAGCGGCTCGGTCGCGTCGCCCGCCGAGATGCAGGCGCTCATTCAGCGAGTCGCCGATGCCCCGGTGCCGATCGGCATCTGGGTCGGCCCGTCGCGCAGCGCCCGCCTCTACGGCACACCCGCCCAGCTCATGGGCGTCGCCGACGTCACGGCCATGGTCAGCGGCAGCCGGATGGGTCACACCGGCCGCTTCGTCGAGCTCGTCAACGGTCGTGAGGTCGACTTCGGTGCGGCGGCGAACGACCGCGTGGTCAACGACTCGCTGTCGTTCCAGGAGGCCCGCACCCTGGGGGCGCTGCGCCTCGACACGCCCGATGTCGGCGTGCCGACCATCCGCAGCATGGTGCTGGCGATGGACGGCGTGGTCGCCGACGGCAAGACCCTCGACACGGTCAGCGAGGGTGTCAACGACGAGGGCGGCGCCGAGCTCAGCTCGACGCTCGTGAAGTTCTCGAAGCTCGGTCTCGTGAACCAACTCATGCACACCATGGCGAGCCCGCCCGTGGCGTACCTCATGTTCCTGATCGGCTTGGCACTGCTGGTCTTCGAGTTCTTCACCGCTGGCGTCGGGGTGGCCGGAGTGGTCGGTGCCGTATGCGCGTTCTTCGGATGCTTTGGCCTCGCCGAGCTGCCCGCACGCGGGTGGGCGGTGGGTCTGTTGGTGCTCGGCATCGTGGCCTTCGCGATCGATGTGCAGGTCGGCATCCCGCGGTTCTGGACCGGAGTGGGCATCGTCTTCACCATTTTGGGCAGCTGGCTGCTCTTCGAAGACCTGCCCGGGGCGTCGCTGCGGGTCGGTTGGATCACCCTGCTCGTCGGCATCGGTGGGTACATGCTCACCTTCATCGTCGGCATGCCGTCGATGGTGCGGACGCGGTTTGCGACGCCCACCATCGGCCGGGAGTGGATGATCGGCGAGGTCGGCACGGCCGTCAGTGCTGTCGACCCGGAAGGTCTCGTCACCGTGGCCAACGCCCGCTGGCGTGCCCGTACCAACCGCGCCACGCCCGTCGCCCTCGGCGAGGCCGTGCGAGTTGTCGCGATCGACGGCGTCACCCTCGAAGTCGAGCCCGAGAGCGGCGGCGCACGTGACTACCGCGAGCGTCGAGCAGCGTCCGAGAACTGACCACCCCGGCGTCGTCGTCCTCGGCGGATCGGGCGACCTTTGCCGCGTTCTGGTCGTCCACGACCGGAACACGGCACAGGTCAGCTGTCGAGGCCGGGCGCCTTCCTGGCCGGACGGTCGCGTCACTAGGTTGTCGTCTGTGCTTCCTGAGTCACCCGCCGCTGCGATTCAGAACCACGACCATTGCGCCGAGCGTTCCTCGGGTTCTAGGGTGTCGCAACGAGGAGGTTGGCGTGGCGCTCCGACGCGACGATCAGGTCGACGAGATCGAGTGGCAGCAGGCTGCGGCCTGCCGCAGCGAGCGAGCGGCGGCGGTGTTCTTCCCGCCCCCTCACTTCGAGCGCAAAGACGCACGGATCGCTCGTGAGCGCGTCGCCAAATCCATCTGCCGGCAGTGCCCGGTCAGCGGACCGTGCCTCGCGTACGCGCTCCGGAACCGCGAACCGCACGGGATCTGGGGCGGACTCAACGAGTTCGAGCGGAACGGGCTCGCCGCCGACGCCGCACATCCCGATCACTGAGCCGCCCCGCGGCCAGCGCGTGGTGGCGGTCGACAAGCGCACCTGGGTCCAGGGCCGGCCCGCCGGCTACAGCGTGGCGGGTCAGGGCATGCCGGTGGTCTTCCTGCACGGCTGGGCGCTGGCTCAGCACACCTACCGCGACGTCATCGAGAACATCGCTGCGCAGGGCTGCCGGGTGATCGCGCCGTCGATGCCCGGCTTCGGCGGCTCCGCCGACCTCCCCGGCGATGCGTTCTCGATCAGCGGATACGCCCAGTGGGTCGCCGACCTGCTCGACGCCCTCGAGATCGACGAGCCCGCCGTCGTGGTCGGCCACTCCTTCGGCGGTGGCGTCGCCATCCGCCTCGCTCACGACCACCCTGGTCGGGCGAGGTCGCTGGTGCTCGTGAACTCCGTCGGTGGCTCGTCGTGGAAGCGGGGGTCCACGATGCGGTCGATCGCGGAGCGTCCGCTGTGGGACTGGGGCCTGCACCTGCCTGCCGACGTGTGGCCCATCCGTCAGGCCAGTCGGGTGCTGCCGGTCATCGCCGAGGACCTGTTGCCGAACCTGCTGCGCCATCCCCGTGCCATGGTGAAGGTGGGGAATCTCGCTCGCCGTGCCGACCTGCGCACCGAGGTCGAGGCGCTGCGCGACCGCGGGCTCCCCATCACCATCATCTGGGGAACCCGCGACGGGATCATCCCGCGCGAATCGTTCGAGGCGCTGTGTGTCGCGTCCGGTGTCGAGGGCACGGTCGTCGAGGGCAGTCACAGCTGGCTCCTGGCCGATCCCGATCACTTCGGTGAGGTCATCACCAACGACGTGCGCATTGCCCAGGCTGCTCGCGACCTCGAGGCGATGGCACCACCCCAACGCCGTCGTGGCGTGCGGCGGATGCCGACCCTCAGGGGGAAGGCAACCGCGGACCTGCGATCCGCAGATCGTCCCGACGGCGCGTGACACCTCGCGCGTCGAGCTCGTTGGCGAGCGGCACGGCGTATTTGCGTGACACACCGAGCGAGTCGCGGAGCTGCGACAACGTGATGCCGTCGGGGTGGGCGGCCAGCAGCACCGCAGCATGGCGGGCGGCCTCGTCGACGGCTGACGGGTGGAACCACAGGCCGTCGCGTTCGACCACGAGCTGACGTCGCACCAGCTCGCGCAGCGTGGCCCGATCAACGCCTGTCGGCTCGGGTGGCGCAGAGCCGCCCACGCGGAGCAGTTCGAGGACCGGGTGCTCGGCCAGCTCGTCGCGGGCGTCGGCGGGCAGGGCTCGGCCACCCTCGACGCGCACGTCGTCGAGCGTCGCCAACACGGCGCGATCGTGCTCGTCGAGCGCGGCGACGTCGAGGCCGAGCGAACCGGATGCTCCGACGCGTTCGCGTAGTGATGCCGCAACGGCCGCCACCGTTGCAGGCGCGACGACCCATCGGTCGAGCGACGGTGTGAGGCGCTCACCCGTCAGCGCCTCGAGGTCGTCGGCGGTGACCCAGACCCGTTCGGCCACGATGCGGTCGATGCTGGCATCGGGACGGGCCCGCGACGCGGGCAGGACGGGCGAGACGTCGAGCACCTGGCCGCCGCCCACGGTCTCGTTGCGGCCCGACTCGCGCAGTACGAAACGGTCGCCGCGCACCAGCGCGAGAGGCTGGGCGAGGTGGAGGCGCACGAGACCGGACTGCCCGGGGTGGATGGAGTCGGGGCCGAGGATGCGCACCTTCACCGGCCATTCTCCCGAACCGATGTAGGCGAGGTAGGCCCCGCGCCGGGACACGACGTGATCGAGCGACTCGAGGACATCGAGCGTCGCGTCGAACCGTTGTGTTGGCCGCCACTGCGATGCCACGACGACGGCGTCGCCCCGCACCACCTGCTGGTGCTCGATGCCGCCGAGGTTCAGTGCCACCCGGTGGCCCGGCGCGACGACCTCGAGCGATTGCCCGTGCGACTGGATGCTGCGGATGCGGGCCTCGCGCAGACCGGGCACGATCTGCACCCGCTGGTCGGCGTGCAGACTGCCGCCGGTGAGCGTGCCGGTGACCACCGTGCCACTGCCCTTGGCAGCGAAGCTGCGATCGACCCAGAGCCTCGGTCGGCCGCGGTCGGGCGGTGACGTCGTGCGGCTCACCAACGCGGCGAGCTCACCCCGTAGCGTCTCGAGTCCGTCCCCGGTGACCGAGCTGACCGGCACGATCGGGGCATCGGCGAGGAAGGTGCCGGCAAGGTGGTCGAGCACCTCGAGCGTCTGGATCTCGAGCCACTCGTCGTCGACCAGGTCGGCTTTGGTGAGTGCCACCACGCCGTCGGCCAACCCCAGCAACTGCAGGATGCGCAGATGCTCTTCGGTCTGCGGCTTCCATCCCTCGGTGGCGGCGACCACGAACACGCACGCGTCGACACCCCCGACACCGGCGAGCATGTTGCGGAGGAAACGGACGTGGCCCGGCACGTCGACGAAGCTCACCTCGCTGCCGTCGGGGAGCACGGTGTGCGCGAAGCCGAGGTCGATGGTGAGGCCGCGCCGTTTCTCCTCGGCGAAGCGGTCCGGATCGGTGCCGGTGAGCGCCAGCACGAGCGACGACTTGCCGTGGTCGACGTGACCTGCCGTCGCCACCACCCTCACGAACGCCGCCCCGTCATGCGGTGAGTGCGCGGATGAGCACGGTGTCGTCGGCCGGGTCGACGGTGCGCAGGTCGAGGTGCGTCCGGCCGTCGCGGGCGCGGGCGACGACCGGGGGGTCGAGGGCGCGGAGCCGGTCGAGGTGGTCGCCGTCGACGACGACGCCGTACGACGGCATCGTCGCACCGGGCGCCGACCCGGCACCGGGCAGTGCGTCCATCGCCGCGGCTCGGACGGTGGGCACCTGCGACTCGATCGCCTCGGCACGGGCACGCAGTTCGGCAACCGGGGTCGCCACCATGCGCCAGAACGGCACCTCCGTGGCGGCTCGCTTGTGGAGGTAGCTGAGTGCGGTGTCCTGCAACACCGTCAAGGTCAGGCTGCCGGGCCGTAGAGCCCGCGCAAAGGGGTGCTGGCTACACAGCGCGACCAGGTCGGCGCGCCCGACGATGATGCCGGCCTGTGGGCCACCGAGGAGCTTGTCGGCGCTGAACGTGATGAGGTCGGCACCGTCGGCCAGGTTCTGCACCGCTGCCGGCTCGCCGGCCAGCCATGCGGGCGGCGCACCCTTCAGCCACGGACACGTGGCATCGATGAGCCCGCTGCCGATGTCGGCCACCACCGGCACGCCGAGCGTCGCGAGTTCGGCCACCGACGTCTCCTCGACGAATCCCTCGACGCGGTAGTTGCTGGGGTGGACCTTCAACAGCATTGCGACATCGGCACCTGTGCGGGTGACCGCCCTGCGGTAGTCGGCGAGCCGGGTGCGGTTCGTGGTGCCGACGTCGACCAGCTGGGCACCGGACTGCTCCATCACCTCCGGCACGCGGAAGCTGCCACCGATCTCGACGCTCTCGCCGCGGCTGACGACCACCTGACGGCCCTGCGCGAGTGCCGCCACCACGAGCAGCACGGCGGCGGCGTTGTTGTTCACGATCATGGCGGCCTCGCCACCGCACAGTCGTGCGAACAGCTGGCCGACAGCTCGCTGGCGCGAGCCGCGCTCGCCCGTGGCGAGGTCGAGCTCGACGTTGACGGCCCGTGCGTGCTGGTGCACCGCGACCGGGGCGCGACCCATGTTGGTGTGGAGCAGGACGCCCGTCGCATTGATCACCGGCGTCAGCAGCGTGCGGCGGAACGCTTCGGCGCGACCGGGTGCCGAACCTGGGTCGCCTGCCGCAATGGCATCGCGGGCGATGTCGACGCAGATGGCATGCGGCAGCCCGGTACTGGCGAGCGACCGGGCCAGCGCGTCGGTGCTGGGGGGCCGGTCGGCTCGTGCGGTGGCCGGGGCTGCGCTGCTCATCGCCCCCGAGCGTAGGCTGCCGCACCGATGTTGACCGTCCCGATCGTCCATCTCGACCCCGACCTGGCTCTGCCGTCGTACGCGCACGTCGGCGATGCCGGCCTCGACCTGCGTGCTCGCGAGGACGTCGTGCTGGCGCCGGCCGGTGGCCGTGCGCTGGTGCCCACCGGCATTGCGATCGCGATCCCGCCCGGTCACGCCGGCTTTGTGCTCCCTCGCAGCGGTCTGGCACTCCATCACGGCATCAGCGTCGTCAACGCTCCAGGGCTCATCGATGCCGCCTATCGCGGTGAGATCAAGGTGGTGCTGCTCAACACCGACCCCACCGAAGCGTTCGAGGTGCATCGCGGCGACCGCATCGCGCAGCTCGTGGTGCAGCGCGTCGACGAGGTCGTATGGGCGGTCGTGGCATCCGTGGCCGAGCTCGACGACTCGGGGGCCGATCGCGGTGGCGGCTTCGGCCACTCCGGCCGAACCTGACGTACTCGACCCGGCTCAGCGCCAGGCGAAGACCGGTTGCTCGAACTCGTGCACCCGTGCACCGATCCGGCCCTCGAGGCCGACCCAACGGAATTGCACGAGCACGGCACCGGTGGGCGCATGGATGAGGTCGCCGCCGAGGGGCACCTGCACCACGGGCCGGTCGCTCTCGGGGATGGTGACGAAGCGCGGTGAATCGTCGCGGCACAGTTGATGCAGGCCGATGCGGTAGGCGTGTGCGACCTCGGTCGGGTTGGGTGTGAGTTCGACGTGGGCGCCACCCCACACCACCACCGGTGTCATCACGTACCCGGAGCGGGTGGGGTAGTCATCGAGGCGGCCGAGCACCGCGTCGGGGCCGAGCAGGAGCCCGAGCTCTTCGTCGAGCTCGCGCAGCGCGGTCTGCTCGGGCGTCTCACCCGGATCGATGCGCCCACCGGGTAGCGCCCACTGGCCGGCATGGGTGTTCATGCGGGCGGCACGACGGCAGAGCAGGAACGCGGCACCACCGCTGACGCCCTGCATCCGACCGTCGAGGCCGGTGATGTCACCGGGCACCACGAGCATCTCGTCGGGGCCGACCTCGTGGGGGTCGACGGCGTCGGCGGCGTGGTCACTGTCGACGATGACGATCGCCACTGCGGCGCGACGGCGGTCGTCCGGCGCGACGGTGTGGAGCGGATGGGTCGCCAAGCGTGTGGCGATGTCGGCACGAAGGTCGTCGGTGAGCTCGATCATGGGGCGATCCCGATCATGGGGTGCCGGCAAGGGCGGCTGCGGCCGCGAGGCCCGACAATGCGGCGCCCTCCATGCGTGGCCCGGCAAACGCATCGCCAGCGACGACGATGCTGCTATCGCCGTCCGGCGACCAGCACGGATCCGGCCAGATAGTGCGCGGCGTGGCGAAGCGCCAGCGCTTGAGTTGGCTCTCGACGATCGTGGCGTCACCGAGGTACGGGTGAGCGAGCTCGACCAGGAGGTCGTGGGCAATCGTGGGGTCGTCGTCCCAGTGCGCATCGCTCCATGCCGGTGCGGCGTGGAGCGTCAGCGCCGGCACGGTGCTGAGGCCCTTCGCGACGTTGTCACCGATGAAGGTGAAGTTCGGGTCGGTCTGGATGCCACCGGGAGGCCGGACCGCACCGGCCCGGTCGAGCACGGCCAACAGCGACAGCGTGGTGTCGTACTGCGTGCGCCACAGTGCCTCGGGCATGGTCACCTCGGCCGACATGAGCAGCGAGAACGTCTGCGGCAGGGGACACGTGACGATCAGCGCGTCGACGTCGGTGGTGGTCGCGTCGTCGAGCCGGACCTGCCAGCGCTGGGGGCCGTCGATGCGGTGGATCGAGAACACCAGCGACGGGCACCGCACGTCGAGGCCGAGCGCGAGGTGCTTGGCGATCGAGTTCATGCCGGCGGGCGCCGCGTACCGGGGGTGACCGTCGGCCGTCTCACCGAAGCCACGACACCACTCGCGAACGATGCCGTCGGCCTCCCAGCCGGCGACGTGACGCGCGTACTGGTCGGAACGGACGGTGAAGAACTGTGCGCCGTGGTCGAGCCGCGCCGCACCGATCCGGCGTGTCGCCAGCCGGCCGCCGGGTGAGCGGCCCTTGTCCCACAGGACGACGTCGTGTCCGGCTTCGGCCAGGGCGCGCCCGGCCATGAGGCCGGCGAGGCCGGCACCGATGATGCCGACCTTCACGCCGGCTCGGCCAGGGTCTCGGCGGGCACGAGGCGTGCGGCTGCTGCATTCGCCGCCGTGACGCGGCCGAGGAACTCGAGCAGCACGCGGTTGAACGTAGTGGCGTGCTCGACCATGAACCCGTGCGCGGCCCCGGAGATGACGACGAGCTCGGCGTTCGGCAACCGGTCGGCGATCTCTTCGCTGTCGCCGCGCGGCGTCAGGATGTCCTGGTTGCCCACCATCACGAGCGCCGGAACCGTGATCGACGACAGCTGGTCGGCCATCGCCTCGTCCGTTGCCAATATGGCGCGCACCTGCGCGACGAAGGCATGTGTGGGTCGGCCCATCGCCAGCGGCCCGAGCCACCCGAACGCCGGCAGCAGACGACGGAACGACCGTGGGCCGATGACCCACCGGGCCGCCTCGCGGGTCATGGCACCCATGCCGAGCTCGGAGGCCCGCGTGGCCCACGAGGTGAGCAGTTCCTCGCGCCACGGGTGATTGCGGCAGGCGGTGCACGCCAGCGTCAGCGAGAGCATGCGATCGGGGTGCTTCAGCGCGACGATCTGGGCGATCGCTCCGCCCATCGACGCGCCGACCACGTGCGCGCGATCAGAGCCGACTGCGTCGAGCACGCTGATCGCATCGTCGGCCATCTGCTCGAGCGAGTAGTGACCGAACGGCTTGTCGCTCCGGCCTGCACCACGGTTGTCGAGGGCGACCACGCGGTAGCGCGTCGCGAGCACGAAGCGCTGCATGTCCCAACCGTGCTTGTCGGCGCCGAGGCCCTGGATCATCACCACCACGGGTGCGCTGGCCCGGCCGAACACCTCGTAGTGGACCCGGATGCCGTCGGAACAACGTGCGTACGGCATCAGCCCTCACCCAACCAGTCGATGGGCGCCATGCCGGTCTGCACGCCGCCGAGCTCGTCGAGCATCTTCTGCAGGTGACGCTGGGCGATCTCGGCGATCTCGATCTCGGCGAGGGGGCCGCGTCGCTTGGTGCGCAACCGGACCGGTGCGCCGATCTCGGCACGCGCCGCCCTGCTGAGCAGCGTGCTCATCGAGGCGACCGGCACCACCGACACGCCCGCCGTGACCGCAGCGCCCACGAGCTCGTGGTCGACGACGCCGGCATACCGGGGGTGGTTCGTGGTGGCGGTGCCCATGACGACGATCTCGCCGTGGCGCAAGGCCCCGTGCACCTCGGTGGGGTTGTCGAGCAGGGCGCCCACCCGGCGGAGCGCGGCGCCGAACGGTGCATGGTCGGGACGGCCCACGAACCGGACGGGCCGGTCGGTGGCCTTCGAGAGCGCCCACGCGACGTAGAGCGGGCTGAACGAGAGCCGACGCTCGTTGGTGATGAGCAGCGCACCTTTGCGTGCCGGCAGGTGTTGCAGGCCACCGATGCTGACATCCCATCGGAGGCGCGCGAACGGCTGGATGAGGCGGACCAGATGGTCGTCGCGTCCCCACTCGTCGACCGAGTTGGGTGGCAGCAGCGGGCGCAACGGCGCGGTGACCGCGCTGATGGTGCCGACCGCGGCGCGGCGCGGGAGCTGGATCAGATCGGCCATGTCAGGCAACTGCCCTCGGTGCCTTGGTGACGCGCACGACGCTCTCCCATGCGAACAGCCGGTCGATCACCTCGGGCGTCGACGCCGTGGGCGTGACGCCGAGCAACTCGATCGCCCGGTCGCCGTCGGCGAGGCGTCCGCGGTGGAGGACCTCCAACACGTGCTCGGGGATCGGTGCACCGAACAGGTGCGACATGCGACGCGTGATGGCCCATTCGGGCCCGACCAGCGGCACCGGCAGGCGACCGCCGCGCACGATGGCCTGCAGGCCGGTGACGGCGCCGGGTGCAACGACGTTGACCGGCTCGGCGAGCCGCCGCCGGGCTGCTGCGACGAATGCGCAAGCAGCGTCGTCGTCGCGCACGACGGTGAACGGCGGGTCGGCCATGATGCTGAACGGCACCATCGGCTGGCGGAGGAGGCGACCGAGCGGGCTCGGCACATGCGGCCCCAGCACGGGGGCGAGCCGCACGGCGCCGACTGCCACGCCGATGCGGGCGGCAACCGACTGGGCGACGGTCTCGATGCGCTCGACCATGTGGCCGTAGACCGACGTGGGGTCAGGGTGCACCGACTCGTCGGGGCGGGTGAGCGAGTGCCGGTTCCGGCCGTACAGCTCGATGCCGCTGCGTACGACGATGCTCTCGAGCGATGGGCATTCGCCGGCGGCTCCGAGGAACGCGGTGGTGGCATCGGCGGTGAACTGGCGGGCCTGAGCGGTGCCGGCGCGGGCATCAGGCTCCCAGACAGCCAGGTGGATGAGCACGTGCGGATCGAATGCGGTGACCACATCGACGATGCGTTCCCGATCGGATGGCTCGATGCGATGGAACTCGGCCCTGCGCAGCCGACGCCGGGGCGGATCGACGTCGATGCCGCACAACGAGCCCACCCAGGGTTCGTCCTCGAGCAGTGATGCGACCAGGGAGCCGAGCTCCCCTCCCATCCCGCTCACGAGCAGTCGTTGCCCCCGCACGTCGGTCACGTTACCCCTCCATCGGGTCGTCGGCGAGATGAGCGGACGCATCTGTTTCATCCCCCGAACGGGTGATAGCGGGATGTCGTTTGCTCAAGACCTTCGGATTCGGGCCGATACAGAACGTGCATGCCGATGTCATCAGCTGTCCACCGCTGTCGCGCGTTCACCGCGGCCGCCGTCTGTGCGGCGGCCGTGCTCGGCTCACTCGGGCTGACGAGCGGGCCGGCTGCGGCGCAGATGGCCGATGCCCCCACCCGCGGCAAGCTGACCTGTGCCACGCAGTACCCCGTGGTGGCTGGCGACTCGTGGTACCGCATCGCGAAGAAGGCCGGCATCACGACCAAGGCGCTCTACGCGGTCAATGCCGCCACCGCTGTCACACCGCTGTATGCCGGCACCACGATCTGCCTGCCCGATGGCACCGTGGTCCCCACCCCGGCCACCACGACCCCGGCCACGACCCCGGCCACGACGACCCCGGCCACAACGACGCCGAGCGGTCCGCTGCCGGTGCAGCTTGCATCGTTCCCCATGCAGGGGCCGTGCTGGTTCAGCGATACCTGGCAGGCGCCGCGTGGAGGGGGCCGCCGTCACGAGGGTGTCGACTTCATCGCCAAGTCCGGTCAGTTCATCTACGCCGTGCAGGACGGCACGCTCACCAAGCAGACGCTCGACCGACCCGGCTTGCTGTCGGGCAACGCGTGGTGGCTGACCGCTGCTGACGGCACGTACTTCTTCTACGCACACCTGTCGGCGTTCGCCCCCGGCTTGAACGTCGGTTCACGGGTGGTTGCCGGCCAGGTCATCGGTTTCGTCGGCAAGACCGGTAACGCCGGCGGCCCGCACCTCCACTTCGAGGTCCACCCCCGGGGTGGCGCGGCGGTGAACCCGACGTCGATCGTGAAGGCGGTCGACGGGTGCAGGACGACCACGCCGCCACCGCAGCCGAGCGGCACCCTGCCCACGCCGCCCGCAGCGTCGAGCCCGTCGTCGCCGGCGCCCCCGGCCACCACCGCACCGGCTGCGCCGGTGACCGCCCCCATCGCGAACACGAACAACAGCGGCACCGGTGGTGGTCGCTGGCAGTTCATCGCCCCGAAGTCGGTCGCCGACGCGACCCTGTCGGCCGGAGTCACCCGCACGATCACCGTCAACAAGCTCGCCGGCGTCCCGGTCGGCACCACCGGGGTGTTGCTGCGCCTCACGGCCCGCAGCGCGGGGAGCAGCGGCTACCTCGTCACGCACCCGTGCGATGCGCCACCTCCCGTCGCATCGACGCTCAGCGTGCGCGCCGGCGTCACATCGGTGGGCAGCGCAATGGTCGAGGTGATCGGAGGCACGGTGTGCGCCACCGCCAGCACGTCGATGCGGTTGAAAGTGGAGGTGCTCGCCTCGAGGGCGACGAACGGTGTCGGTGTCCAGCCTGTCACGGCCACCCGGGTGCTCGACACACGCTCCTCCACACAGCTCGGGCCGGGCGTCACCGCCACGCTCACCCCGGCACAGCTCGGCGTCGTCTCGGGGACGCAGGCCCTGACGGCGACCGTCACGATCGTCGATCCCACCGGGTCGGGCATCGTGTCGATGGGCTTCTGCGGCCAGGGGCCCTGGACCGTGCCGGTCAGCGCTGACCGGATCTCCTCGTTCGCAATGACGATGCGGGTCAGCAGCGCTGGCTGGTGCCTCACGACCTCGGTGCCGATGCACGTCATCGTCGACATCGTCGGTGTGTGGGCAGGCACCGGTTCGCCGGGGCCGGTCGATCCGCTCCGCGTGTTCGACTCGCGCTCGGGTAGCGGAGCGATCGGGGCCACCGCCCGTCAGGTGCAGGTGGCCGGAGTCGGCCCGATCCCGCAGGGCGCCACGACGGCGATGCTGTCGATCACGGCAGTCACGAACGGTGCCGCAGCCAGCGTGTACGCGTTCCCGTGCGGTGAAGGACCCTCGACAGGTTCCGTCGTGGCCGCGTCACCCAACCGAGCGACGACGGCGGTCGTGCCGGTGCGGCTCGGCGGTGGTGCCGTGTGCATCTCGACCACCTCGTCGGCTGACGTGGTGGTCGACGTGCTCGGCGCCGGCTGACGCCGCCGGCCGAGCGACGGCTTCAGCGCAGCTCGTGGGCCATGAGGATGACCTCACGGCCGAACGGGTCGAGCTGACGACCCGCGATGCGTTCGATGACCGTGATCGCCTGCGAGGGGTCTTCGACCAGCCCGCTCCAGCGGATGTAGCCGCCCATGATGCCGATGAGCTTGTCGTCGACGTTCTCGTTGTGGACGACGACCTTCTGGTTGCTCTCGAGCAGCGCATGCAGTTCGACGTAGAACGACTTCAGCCATGTGCCCAGGTCGTCGAGGCCGTTGAACGGGCGGTGCCGGTAGGGCAACGACAGCTCGTCGTAGTTGTGCAGGTTGTGCGGCGCCGGGATGATGCTGATGAGGCAGCCGAAGCCGTTCTCGCGCAGCCAGATGATCTCTTCCTGGCGGCGGACGCGGCGGTGGTTGTCGCCGTACCCGCCGGGGCGTTCGCAGATCGCGAGCTTGTCCTTCATGATCCAGGTTAAGTTGCGGGGCGTGATGCCGAGGGCCCACTTCCCTCGCAGGCGGGGCGGCATCAGAGGCTCACAACAGGGAACGACACGGGTTGCAAGGCTATACGACGGAGCCGACGTTCGATTCAGGGGAACGATGGCGAACCAATGACAGTCGCTGGCGGTGACGCTCGACCCGGCGTCCTGCCCCCACCTCGCAGGCAAGCGCCGTGCCGGAGGCGACCGCAAGTACCCGTTCGACGGTGGCCTGGTCGGGCGGGTGCCCGTCGCCGTCGGTGGCGAGCCATCGCCGCACCGCACGGCGAGACAGCGCCAGTGGCGCAGCAGTGAGGGCGCGGGCGTCGGTGGGGTCGATCTCGGAGGCGAGGAGGTCGAGCAGATCGGCGTCGTCACGCAACAGCGCTGCCTGACGGGCCAGGACGGGGACGAGGTCGCGCCGCGCCGCGTCGCCCAACAGCGGCAGCAGCTCGTGACGCACTCGGTTGCGCAGGAAGGTGGTGTCGGCGTTGGTGGCATCGTCGACGGTGGTCAGGCCCGCTGCCCGGCAGAGCGCCACCGTCTCCGAGCGGCGCAGCTGCAGCAATGGGTGCGCGACACCTGGCCGCATGCCGGAAAGGCCGTCGGTGGCAGCGCCACGGAGCACGTTCAGCAGCACCGTCTCGGCCTGGTCGTCGGCCGTGTGGCCGGTGAGGACGCCAGGCGGCAGGGCGGCATACCGGGCGGAGCGGGCCCGTGCCTCGAGGTTTGGACCCGGTGCGACGACCACGCGGACGCCGCGGGCCGTGACGCCCAGCGTGGCGGCGGTGCGGCGGACCACATCGAGCTCGTCGGCAGAGCCGTCGCGCAGCCCGTGATCGACGTGCACCGCCTCGACCCGGCAGCCCGCTGCGACGGCGAGCACCAGCAGCGCGGTCGAGTCGGGACCACCGGACACCGCACAGCACACGGCGGTGTCGGGAGCGGGAAAAGTGCAGCGGGGCAGGAGCGACGAGATCAGGCCGGCAGCGTCACCCACGTGGTGCGTGGTGGCGACGGCGGCCATGGTGCCGGGCCGGCGATCAGTCGTCGCGTCGGGCGCGCTTGCCCGGATACCGCTGGGCGGTGACGGACTTGAGATACGCGCCGAGGAGCCCGACGACGGCCAGAACCGATACGGCAAGGAGCACGACGCCGATCCAGAAGTGCCAGATGTAGGCCAACAGCATTCGGCCAGCGTAGCCAGCGACCGGCCCGTTGGAGCCAATCGGCGTCGGTCTCGGTCAGGGAGCGGGCGGTACGCCGGCGTCGGTTTCGCCGAAGCACTGCTCGATCCGGAGCAGCAGCCCGGGCGGCATCTCGTCGGTGCGGCATTTGCGCGCCACGACGATCTTCAGTTCGGCGTGGAAGTCGAACACCTGCAGACAGTCGGGGCACCCTTCGAGGTGCGACCTGATCGCGATGTGGGTCTCGACCGACAGCTCCTCGTCGAGGAAGGCGTCGAGCTCGCGCAGGGTCTCGTTGCAGTCAGCCATGGGCGGGGACTTCCGGTGCGGTGGCGTCGTCCGGGGTGGGCGATGGCGCGAGGCCTCGTGCCTGCGCGTAGTCGAACAACCGCTTCTGCATGGCCTTTCTTCCCCGGTGCAGGCGCGACATGACGGTGCCGATGGGGATCCCGAGGATCTCGGCGATCTCCTTGTACGAGAAGTCCTCGACGTCGGCGAGCAGCACCGGCAGCCGGAAGTTCTCGGGCAGCGCCTCGAGTGCTTCCTTCACCTCGTCGTCGGTGAAGAGGTCGAACAGTTGGTCCTCGGCGCTGCGCGTGGCCGCGAGGGTCGGCAGGCGCCGGTACATGTACAGGTCCTCGACGTCGGCGAGGTCGGTCTCGATCGGGCGGCGCTGCTTGGCCCGATAGGTGTTGATGAAGGTGTTGGTCAGGATGCGGAAGAGCCAGGCCCGCAGGTTCGTGCCCTGCTCGAACGACCCGAAGCCGCGGTAGCCCCGCAGGTACGTCTCTTGCACGAGGTCCTCGGCGTCGGCGCTGTTGTGGGTCATGCGCATGGCCGCGCTGTACAGCTGCGGCGCGTACTGCATCGCTTCCGTCGCGAACGCTGCCTGGTCAGCCATGTGCCCGACCCTAACGGCCCCACCGCCACGCCGGTTCATGTCGCGCCCGATCCACC
>JBBDMO010000110.1:0-15640 GCA_040878255.1 Ilumatobacteraceae bacterium | reverse complement strand
CCGTCGGTGATCGAGATCACGTTGGTGGGGATGTACGCCGACACGTCGCCGGCCTTGGTCTCGATCACCGGGAGAGCGGTGAGCGATCCGGCGCCACGCTCGTCGGAGAGCTTCGCGGCACGCTCGAGCAGACGGCTGTGGAGATAGAAGACGTCGCCGGGGTATGCCTCGCGGCCCGGAGGACGACGCAGCAGCAGCGACACCTGACGGTAGGCCTCGGCCTGCTTCGAGAGGTCGTCGTACACGATGAGCGCATGCTCACCGTTCTCCATCCAGTGCTGACCGATGGCGCAACCGCCGTACGGGGCGAGGTACTTGAACGGCGCAGGGTCGGAGGCCGGGGCCGCCACGACGACGGTGTACTCGAGGGCGCCGTACTGGCGGAGGGTCTCGACGGTCTGAGCGATCGTGGAGCCCTTCTGACCGATGGCGACGTAAATGCACTTCACGCCGAGGCCGCGCTGGTTGATGATCGCGTCGACGGCGACGGTGGTCTTGCCGGTCTTGCGGTCGCCGATGATGAGCTGGCGCTGACCACGACCGATGGGCGTCATTGCGTCGATCGACTTGATGCCGGTCTGGAGCGGCTCGTGCACGGGCTTGCGGCCCATGATGCCGGGCGCCTGAATCTCGACTCGGCGCTGGATGCCGCCGACGATGTCACCCTTGCCGTCGATCGGCTGACCGAGCGCGTTGACCACGCGACCGAGCATCGCGTCGCCGACGGGCACGCTGAGGATGCGGCCGGTGGCCTTGACCGCCTGGCCTTCCTCGATCGCATCGGCCTCGCCGAGCACGACGGCGCCGATGGAGTTCTCGTCGAGGTTGAGCGCGAGGCCGACCGTGCCGTCTTCGAACTCGAGGATCTCGTTCACGGCGCAGTCAGGCAGACCGCTGACGCGGGCGATGCCGTCACCGACCTCCGTGACGCGGCCGACCGTACGAGCTTCGAGCGACGGCTCGAAGCCGTCGAGGTTCTTCTTCAGCGCTGCGGCGATGTCGCCTGCGCTGAGCGTGAGTTCTGCCATGTTCGTCTCCGTAGTTCTCGGGCCGTGCTTTACAGCCGGGACTTCAACTGGTCGATCCGGGTGCGGACGCTGCCGTCGATGACGGTGTCGCCGATGGTTGCCACGATGCCGCCGAGGACCGACGGATCGACGATCACCTTCAGGTTGACCTGCTTGCCGGTGGCGTTGGCCAACGCGGCTGCCAGGCGGGTCTCCTGGTCGTGGGTGAGCGCCACGGCGGTGCGCACCTCGGCGAGCTCGAGGTGCTTCGAGGACGAGGCGCGTGCGACGAGCTTGTCGATGATCGCGGGCAGCTCGCGGCCGCGGCCGGAGCCGACGACCATGCTGACGAGCTGCGTCGTGGTGGGCGTGGCCTTGCCACCGAGAAGGTCCTCGACGATGGCCTGACGCTTGCCGGCAGGGATCTGCTCGTCGGTGAGCGCGTTGCGAAGTGCATCACTCGACTCGTAGCTGCGGGCGAAGCGGAAGAGCTCGTCCTCGACCTCGTCGAGGGTGCCCTCGGCACGTGCGATCTCGAAGAGCGCCCGTGCGTATCCGTCGATGCGTGCGTCGCTCATGAGGAGGCTCCGACCCGTGCGATGAAGGTCTCGATCAGCTCTTGCTGCGTCGAGTCGTCGAGCGAACCGGTGACCACGTGGTCGACCGCTGCGGTCGACAGGCGTGCGATCTCGGCGCGCAGTTCGTCGCCGGCGCGTGCACCGGCGGCGTCGATGTCGGCGAGCGCCTTGTTCTCGAGCTCGGCGAGCTCTGCGGCGAGCCGACCACGACCGTCGACCAGGACCTGCTCGGCCTGTGCGTCGGCGGCGGCCAGGATGCGTGCCCGCTCGGCGGCGATGTCTCCCTTGGCCGCACGGATCTGCGCAGCTTCGGCGGCAGCGTCGGTGCGTGCACCGCTCGCCCCGTCGAGCTCGGCCTGGATCTTGGCGGTGCGTGCTTCCATCGCCTTCTTGATCATGGGCCAGCCGAACTTGTAGAGCGCAGCAAAGATGATGAGGGAGGCGAGGCCACCCCAGATGATCTCGGGGGTCTCGGGCAGGATCGGCTTCGGAGTGACACAGGTGCCTTCCGCGTCGATGCCGCACTCGGCCATGGGACGGAGGATGATTCCCAGAACGTTCATCCTGCCATCACCTCGCCGACCACTCGGCTGACCATTGCGTCATCGGGGCGACGACCAGTGGCCAGTTCACCGGCACG
This sequence comes from Ilumatobacteraceae bacterium, assembly GCA_040878255.1. GTDB lineage: Bacteria > Actinomycetota > Acidimicrobiia > Acidimicrobiales > Ilumatobacteraceae > VFMC01. The sequence goes on along the minus strand of JBBDMO010000110.1, from coordinate 13,415 downwards.
CCCGGCCACATCGACGACCGCGGCCTGGATCTGGTCGCGCACGGCCAGCTTGGCGGCATCGGTCTCGGCCTGAGCCGCAGCACGGCGCTCGGCAAGCTGAGTGTTCAGCACGCCGATCCGCTGCTGGCGCTCGGCCTCGAGCTGCTGACGGGCTGCGTCGACCTTCGCCGCCGCCTCCGCCTTCACCGTGGCGAGCTGCGCCTCGTAGTCGGCAACCTCGGCCCGTGCGGCTGCCCGCTCGGCGTCGGCCTGCTCGTGGTCGGAGCGGATGCCTGCGTAGCGGGCGTCCATCCCCTTCTTGAGCCGAGGGAACAGGAAGAACCGCATGAGGAGCGCGAAGACGATGAACGACCCTGCGCCCCAGTACAGCTCGTTGAGTTCGGGTTGGATCGGGCCGGGGCCCGGATCGACCTCGACGCCGGATTCGGCAGCGGGGTGCGGGGCCAACCCTGGGAGATGGATGACGGTCGTCAACACATCAGCTCCATTCGATGGTGGATGGTCGTGCGGGTGGGAACGTGGGCTCGGTCAGAGACCGATGAGGATGAAGACCACGAAGCCGATGAGGGCGAGGGCCTCGGTGAACGCGATGCCGAGGAACATGGTCGTGCGGACCATGCCGGCGGCCTCGGGCTGACGGGCCATCGCCTCGACGGACTTGCCGACGAGGTAACCGATGCCGATGCCGGGCCCGATGGCGGCGAGGCCATAGGCGTAACCGGCCGAGCCGGCGGCCGCAGCAGCCTTGGCTTCGTCACCGGTGAGGCCGGGCACTGCGGCGGCGAGGTGGCTGAGAGCTTCCATGGATGTCTTCTCCTGTGATGGGTTCTGGGTAGGGAGATTGCGGGACGAGGCTCAGTGCTCGGGGTGAGCAGCGCCGCCGATGTACACGGCGGTGAGGATCGTGAAGATGTAGGCCTGCAGGAAGGCGACGAGCACCTCGAAGGCAGTGAGGAACACGAGCATGCCGAAGGGCAGCACGGCCATCGGCTTGAGCAGGAACTGCATCGTCTCTGCCGTGATGAGCGCATGGGTGAGCAGGGCGAACGTGACGAGCAGGATGTGCCCGGCGAGCATGTTGGCGAAGAGTCGCACCGTCAGCGAGAACGGGCGGACGATGATGTTCGAGATGAACTCGATGACGCCGACGAGGGGCTTCAGCGCCACCGGCACGCCGGGGGGCCAGATCGTGTTGGTGAGGTACTTGATGCCCTGGTGCTTGAAGCCGACACCGTTGTAGACGACCCAGACGAGCAGTGCCAGGAACATCGGGATGGCCATACGAGCCGTGGCGGGCATCTGCAGGATCGGGATGATGCCCGGCACGTTGCACAGGTAGATGAAGATGAACAGGCTCAGCAGGAACGGGGTCCAGGGGAGGCCGCTCTTGCCCATCGTCTGCATGACGATGCCGTTCTCGATGAACTCGACCGTTGTCTCTGCGAGGTTGCGGACGCCCTTCGGCGCCTTCGATCCGTCCTTGTTGCCAGCGAGCAGGAACACGACGATGCCGATCAGCGCGGCCGCCACAGCGATGAGAGCGATCTTGTTGAACGACGTGAAGATGTCCTGCCACCGGAGGATGGCGTTGATCTCTGGGAACTCGAAGGCTTCAGCGAGCACGTGGAACCGATCCTGTGTGTCTTATGGGCGGGCAGGCTTGAGGCCTGGATGGGCGAGGGAGAGCGCCACGTACTTCATCTCCCACACGAGGAGACCGAGGTGCGTGATGATGATGGTCGCTCCGAGGGCCGGAAGTGAAATCCAACCGGCGTCGCGGACGGCGAGGACGGCAACCAGGATGAGCCCGAGCCGGATGAGGTAGCCGAAGAGTACCGCCCCCATCATCAAACCGAGGCTGATGCGCGCCGTCACGGCGACGAGCGTTGCGGCCAACGCGAAGTTCACGAGCACGAGCACGATCGCATACGCGCTGCTGAGGGCGCCATCGAGGCCCCAGATCACGCCGCAGATCGCCACCAGCACGGGCCCCACCATGAGGCCGCGCTTGATCATGTCCTTGGTGACGCCGACCTCGGGTGCGGGACCGTCGAGGCGGGTCACGAACGCCGAGCTGGGCTCGCCGGGGCGGGTGTCGGTCATGCCGGCGTGCTCTCGTGCGGGGCCTTCGACGACACGGCGCCATTGCGACGCTCGTCCTCGAGGCGGGTCATCGTGGCGTCGTACGCGTACCACATCTTGACGAACTGGCCGATCACAGCGAACAGCACCAGGCCGATCATGAAGACCGGCTTGGTGTCGAACCAGCGGTCGAGTGCGTACCCGAGACCGAGGAACACGAGGGTCACCAATGCCATGTCCATGCCGCGACCGATGTTGTCATCGGCGTTGATGGGCTGACGAGGGATGAGCTTCACGGGTGTCCTGAGTGGGGCGCGCCGGCCACGACGCTGTGGCGAGCTTGTGAACGCGCACACAATGTAGCCAGAGAAGTCGTGGCCGACAAACCGAAACGTGGCACGAGGGTCATTCTGCCGCACGCTGACGACGGATCTGCGGGTGGAGCACCGTGTACAGCGCGAGGCCGAGCATGGCCACCCCCACAGGGATGTACGCCATGCCGCTGTTGGTGACCACCGGATAGAGCACGAACGCACTGAGCAGCGCCGTCCAGGTCCACAGGATGAGCACGCTGCGGCGCTGGCCGTGGCCCATCTCCATGAGCCGATGGTGGAGGTGACCCTTGTCGGCGGTGGCGAGGTTCTGGCCCTTACGCGCGCGGCGCACGATGGCGAACAGCATGTCCACGATCGGCACCCCGAGGATGAACAGGGGAATGAACAGTGGGGCGAGGAAGAAGTAGGCCTGGCCCGCGGCCGGCTCGGCACCGGGGGCCTCGCGGCCACCCACGACGCTGGTGGCGACCGCCATCAGCAGACCGAGGAGCAGCGCGCCGCTGTCACCCATGAAGATCTTCGCCGGATTGAAGTTGTGGGGTAGGAAGCCGACGCACATGCCCACCGTGATGATCGACAGCAACGGGCCGATGTTCGGCTCGAGCAACTGGCCGCCGTCGCTCAGGTGCTGGCTGTAGAGGAAGAACGAGAACGCCCCGATCGCCACGATGCCTGCGGCGAGTCCGTCGAGGCCGTCGATCAGGTTGATCGCCGACGTCATGCCGAGCACCCACAGCAGGGTCACCAGCGGCACCCAGTCACTGCTGAGGTACACCACGTCGAGGAACGGGAGGCGAACCAGGAACATGTTCACGCCGAACCGGACCAGCACGACAGCGGCCAGCACGGTGCCTGCGACCTTCGCCGGTGCCGAGATGTCGCGCGTGTCGTCGAGCAGGCCGACGACGAACATGATCGCCGCCGCGAGGAGCACGCCGCGGGGCTCGAAGTTGCGGGCGAAGAGCGGGTCGAAGACGTCGAGCAGCCGGGTCACGCCGAACGCGACGAGAAAGCCCAGGAACATGGCGATGCCACCCACGTCGGGGATCGGACGGGTGTGGACCGTGCGCTCGTTCGGTTCGTAGATCCAGCCGACACGGCCGGCAAAGCGGATGACGAGCGGCGTGCTGACGAAGGTGACCACGGCTGCCACCGCACCGATGGCGAGGTAGGCACCGAACGAGGGCATGTGTGGCTCAGGTGTACGCCGGGAAACGGCCGCACAGCGCCGCGACGTCGGCCTTGACGGCGTCGAGCGCAGCGTCGTCGGTGCGGTGTCGCAGTGCTCGGGCGATGAGCGAGGCGATCTCGGCCATCTCCGGCTCCTGCATGCCCTGGGTGGTGACCGACGGCGTGCCGATGCGCACGCCGCTGGTGACGAACGGGCTGCGTGGATCGTCGGGCACGGTGTTCTTGTTGAGCGTGATGCCGGCGCGGTCGAGCACGTTCTGCGCCTCCTTGCCCGAGAGGTCGGCATCGAACGAACGGAGGTCGACGACCATGAGGTGGATGTCGGTGCCGCCGCTGACGAGGCCGAAGCCCTGGTGTACGAGTGCATCGGCGAGCGCACTCGCGTTGGCGACGATCTGGTGCGCGTAGGTCGAGAACTCGGGCTGCTGCGCCTCGAAGAATGCGATCGCCTTGCCGGCGATGACGTGCTCGAGCGGGCCGCCCTGCCAGCCGGGGAACACGGCCTTGTCGATCGCCGGGGCCAGTGCTGCGGTGCTTAGGATGCAGCCGCCGCGCGGGCCGCGCAGCGTCTTGTGCGTCGTGAACGTGACGATGTCGGCGTACGGCACGGGGTTCGGGTGCGCTCCGCCGGCGATGAGGCCGGCGATGTGGGCCGCATCGAACATGAACAGCGCCCCGACCTCGTCGGCGATGGCCTTGAACGGCTCGGGCTCGATGCGGCGGGGGTAGCTGGTGGTGCCGGCGACGATGAGCTTCGGGCGGTGCTCGAGTGCAAGGTCGCGGACCTGGTCCATGTCGATGCGCTGGTCGCCCGGGGTCACCTGGTACGAGACGAAGTTGTAGAGCTTGCCGCTCGCGTTCACGGGCGAGCCATGGGTGAGGTGGCCGCCGTGGTCGAGGCTGAGACCCATGACGGTGTCACCGACGTCGAGCACGGCCTGGTAGGCGCACATGTTCGCGTTGGCGCCGCTGTGCGGCTGGACGTTCGCGTGGTCGGCGCCGAACAGCTGCTTGATGCGCGAGATGGCCAGCGCCTCGATGTCGTCGACGATCGCGTTGCCGCCGTAGTAGCGCTTGCCCGGGTAGCCCTCGGCGTACTTGTTGGTGAGTGCACTGCCCACGGCACGCATGACCGCCGGCGAGGTGAAGTTCTCGCTGGCGATGAGCTGGAGGCCCGTGCACTGGCGCTGCACCTCGGCGGCGATGAGGTCCTCGACGACGGTGTCGGGTGTGGTCTCTGACGGGAACGGCATGCTCAGAACTCCTGCTCGAGCGCCATGAGCTGCTGCACACGGCGAAGATGACGGCCACCCTCGAAGGGGGTGGTGAGGAACGTGGCGAGGATCTCCTCGGCGAGGCCGACACCCACGACACGGGCACCCATGCTGAGCACGTTCGCATCGTTGTGGGCACGGGCCATGCGGGCCGTGTAGAGGTCGTTGCACAGGGCGGCGCGCACGCCGCGCACCTTGTTGGCTGCGAGCTGCTCTCCCTGGCCGCTGCCGCCGAGCACGATGCCGAGGTCGGCGGCACCGTCGCGCACGGTGCGACCCACGGAGGCGCAGTACGGCACGTAGTCGACGCTGTCGGTCGAGTCGGTCCCGAGGTCGGTCACCTCGTGGCCCTGGCTGCGCAGCAACTCGACGAAATGCTGCTTCAGATCGAAGCCAGCGTGGTCGGAGCCGATGGCGATGCGGGACACGGTGAACGAGTCTAGGTGCACCCGGATGGCAGGGGTCCAAGGGACCAGGACGGCTCCATTGCGACGTCCGGCACGCGAGTCCCTATCGTCGCCCCTCGTGACGCTCGATCCCCGTACCCCCGTCCTCGTCGGCTCCGGCCAGACCCTGCACCGTGCCGAGGGCATCGACGACGCCCTCGACGCCTCGGCGCTGATGGCCGACGCCGTCCGCCAGGCTGCTGCCGATGCGGGGCTCACCGGCGTGCCCGACGTCGACTCGGTGCGCGTGGTGGGCCTGCTGAGCTGGAAGTACGGCAACCCGGCATGGGTGGTGGCCGATCGACTCGGTATCACCAGCCGCGAGCTGTGCCTCACCACGAACGGGGGCAACAGCCCGCAGAGCCTGGTGAACACGACGGCACTCGACATCCAGCGCGGCGACATCGACATCGCCATCCTCACCGGAGGCGAGGCATGGCGCACCCGCATGCGCGCCCGCAAGCTCGGTGTCGAGCTGCAGTGGCCGAAGGCACCCGAAGGGTCGGTGCCGCGCCTGCTCGGCGAAGACCTGGTGATGAACCACCCGGACGAGATTGCCCGAAAGATCGTGATGCCGGTGCAGGTCTACCCGATGTTCGAGACCGCGATCCGGGCGGCGGCCGGCCACTCGATCGACGAGCACCAGGTGCTCATCAGCGAGTTGTGGGCACGATTCAGCGAGATCGCCGCCGACAACCCCCATGCCTGGATCCGTGAGCCGAAGACCGCCGACGAGATCCGCACGGTCGGCCCGCACAACCGCATGGTCGGCCTCCCCTACCCGAAGTTCATGAACTCGAACAACGACGTCGACATGGGCGCGGCACTGATCATGTGCTCGGTCGCGAAGGCCGAGGAGCTCGGGATTCCGCGAGACCGCTGGGTGTTCCCGCACAGCGGCAGCGACTGCCACGAGCACCAGTTCATCAGCAACCGCTGGTCGTTCAGCGAGACCCCGGCCATCGCGCTCGGCGGCAAGCTCGCGCTCGAGCTCGCCGGCCTCACCATCGACGACGTCGACCTCGTCGACCTGTACTCGTGCTTCCCTGCGGCGGTGCAGCTGGGCGCCCAGAGCCTGGGTCTGTCGCTCGACCGCCAGCTCACTCGCACGGGCGGCCTGCCCTTCGCCGGTGGCCCGTGGAACAACTACGTCATGCACGCGATCGCAACGATGATGGACGACCTGCGGGCACGGCCCGGGCAGACCGGCCTGGTGTGGGCGAACGGCGGCTACACGACGAAGCATGCCTTTGGCGTGTACTCCTCAGAGCCGCCGACCACGCCGTTCCGCCACGCCTACCCGCAGGACGAGATCGACGCGATGCCGCGCCGCGAGCTGGCGCCGCCGGCCGATGCGGCCGGACCCGCCACGATCGAGGCCTACACCGTCATGCACTCGCGCGATGGCTTGCCCGAGACAGCGATCGCGAGCTGCCTGCTGGCCGACGGCCGACGGGCATGGGGCATGTCGTCGGACCCCACGGTGGCCGCGGCGATGTGCGACGGCGAGTGGGTCGGGCGCGCCGTCACACTGGACGAGGCCGGCGCACTCCTGCCATGACGCCGGTCATCCTCGACTGCGATCCGGGCCACGACGACGCCATCGCGATCGTGGTGGCGGCTCGCCACACCGAACTGCTCGGCATCACCACGGTGGCCGGCAACGCGCCGCTCGATCGCACCACCACGAATGCGCTCGTCATGCGGCATCTGCTCGGCATCGACGTGCCGGTGCACTCGGGGGCAGACCGGCCGCTGGTCGTGCCAGCGTCGCACGCCGAGTACGTGCACGGCGAGAGCGGCATGGACGGCGCCGACCTGCCGGTGCCCGAGCGCGCCCTCGACAGCACCGACGCTGTCGGGTTCATCATCGACACGGTCCGCGCCCACGAGGGAACCTGGCTGGTGCCCACGGGGCCGCTCACGAACATCGCCCTCGCACTGCGCGCCGCGCCCGACCTGGCCCACCGCATCGGCGGCATCTCGCTGATGGGTGGCGGCACGTTCGGCAACCGAACGGCGGCCGCCGAGTTCAACATCTGGTGCGACCCGGACGCCGCCGCCGTGGTGTTCGGCTACGGCGGGCCACTGGTGATGACCGGCCTCGACCTGAGCCACCAGTTCCAGGCGACGCCGCAGCGCATCGCCTCGGTACGCGCGATCGGCGGCAGGGTCGCGAGCCTGCTGGCCGACCTGTTCGATTTCTTCAGCGCCATGTACGTGAGTCGCCACGACGACATGCAGGGCGCGGCCGTGCACGACCCATGCGCGGTCATGGCGCTCACGCACCCGCAGATCTTCGAGAGCCGTCGGGTGCACGTGGCGGTCGAGACCCATGGCCGGCTCACGCGCGGCATGACCGTCGTCGACCAGCGCAGCCTGCTCGAACGGCCGGCGCCCAACTGCACGATGCTGTCGTCGATCGACGTCGACGCCGGCTTCGCGATCATCGACGAGGCGATCGCACACTTCTCGCGCTGAGCCACCCACCGCTCGGCGGGCGATGTCGCCGACGCAGTACGGTCGGATGTATGCGAGCAGCCGTGTTGCGTGACTGGGAACTCCGTGTCGACGATGTGCCCGAGCCGATGGCGGGGCCTGGCCAGGTGCTCACCAAGGTGCTTGCCTGCGGCATCTGCGGGAGCGACCTCCACCTCGTGCGCCACGGCGAGGAGAGCCGCCGGCTGAGTGACGAGCTCAACGCCGGGCAACCGGCCGACCCGATGGCCCCGACGATGTTCGAGCCCGGCCGCGACATGGTGATGGGCCACGAGTTCTGCTGCGAGGTCATCGACGTCGGACCGGGTGTCAGCAACCTCGCCATCGGCGACGTGGTGGTCGGCATGCCGATCGCGTTCGACAGCAACGGGGTGCACCCGCTGGGGTTCTCGAACGACTACCCCGGTGGCTATGCCGAGATGATCGTGCTGAACGAGATGCTCACCATGAAGGTGCCGAACGGGCTGCCGGCACACCTCGCCGCGCTCACCGAGCCGTTGGCCGTCGGTGTGCACGCCGTCGCCAAGAGCCGCATCGCGATCGGTGATGCTGCGCTGGTCATCGGACTCGGGCCGGTAGGCCTCGCCTGCATCGCCGAGCTGCGCATGCGCGGCATCGGACCCATCGTCGCCGCCGACTTCTCGCCCAAGCGCCGCCAGCTCGCCGAACTGATGGGTGCCGACGTCGTGGTCGACCCGCGTGTCACGCCGGCCATCGAGGCATGGCGGCAGATCGACGGCCAGAAGCCCCTCGTCATCTTCGAAGCGGTCGGCGTGCCGGGCATGATCGATCAGGCGATGCGCATGGCACCCAAGGACGCCCGGATCCTGGTGGTCGGCGTGTGCATGCAGACCGACCACATCCATCCGCTCGTCGGCATCGGCCGAGAGCTCAGCCTGCAGTTCGTGCTCGGCTACACCCCCGACGAGTTCGGCTCGGCGCTGCTCGCGATCGCCGAGGGCCGGGTCGATCTGTCGTCGTGGCTGACGGGCACCGTCGGTGTCGAGGGCGTACCGCAGGCCTTCACCGACCTCGGCAACCCAGACGCCCACGCCAAGATCCTCGTGGTGCCATGACCGACACGTTCCCGCGTCAGCACGCGCGCACCCAGCGGCTCACACTCGGCGAGCCGCGCAACGTCATCGTGTCGCCCGATGGCGGACGTGCCGTCTTCCTGCGGAGCCGAGCGGGGGACGACCCGGTCAACTGCCTGTGGTCGATCGATCTCGGCACCGGCGACGAGCGCCTGGTCGGTGACCCGCTCGACCTCCTCGCCAGCTCGGCGTTCGACGATGCCGCCCTGCCGCCGGAGGAGCGCGCCCGGCGGGAGCGCATGCGCGAGGGCGCCGGTGGCATCACATCGTTCGCCACCGATGCCGACGTCGCCGTGTGTGCGTTCGCGTTGGGCGGACGGCTGTTCGTCGGCGGGTTGCTCAGCGGTCGCGCTCGCGAACTCGTCGTCGACGGACCGGTGTTCGACCCACGGCCCGACCCGACGGCTCACCGGGTTGCGTACGTCAGCGGCGCCTCGCTGCGCATCGCCGAGCTCGACGGCACCAGCTGGGAGCTGGCAGGAGAACCCGGCCCCGACATCACGTGGGGCAGCGCCGAGTTCATCGCCGCCGAGGAGATCCACCGATTCCGCGGGTACTGGTGGAGTCCCGACGGCACTGCGATCGCGTCGTGCCGGGTCGACGGTGCCGACGTGCAGCAGTGGTACATCGGCGACCCCGCCGACCCGCGCAGCACACCGCGCACCATCGGGTACCCGGCGGCCGGCACCCCGAACGCGAACGTGAGCCTGCACGTGCTCGCGCTCGACGGCGGCAGCGTCGAGGTGCGATGGGATCACGACGCGCTCCCCTATCTCACCGACGTGTCCTTCTCCGATCAGCAGCGTCTCGTGCTGACCGTCCAGTCACGCGATCAGCGCACGCTCGTGGTCCTCGAGGCCGATGCGGTCAGCGGCGGCACGACCGTGCTGCACACCGAGCGCGACGATGCATGGGTCGAACTGGTGCCCGGCAGCCCGGCCCGTCTCGATGACGGCCGGCTGGTGCTTGCGGCCGACCGCGACGGCCGACGCTGCCTGATGGTGGACGGCGAGATCGTGACGCCGGCCGACGTCCAGGTCCGGGCCATCGCGCGCGCAGGGGTCGAGGGCGTCACGTTCCTCGCGAACCCGATCGACGACGCGACGGTGCAGCACGTGTATCGCTGGGACGGCACCACGGTCGAGCAGATCACCGCTGAGCCGGGTGTCCACTCGGTGTCGGCCGGCAACCCGTTGCTGGTCCGTACGGCCCGGCTCGACGCGCCGGGCGCGACCACTGCCCTGCCGGGCGGCGTTCAGCTGACGTCGTTCGCCGAACGCCCACTCGTCACGCCGAACGTCCGCATCGCCCACCTCGGCGAGCGACGGATCGCAACCGCAGTGCTGCTGCCACACGACCACGACGGCTCGCTGCTGCCGGTGCTGCTCGACCCGTACGGTGGCCCACACGCCCAGCGCGTGCTGCAGTCACACAACGCATACCTCACCTCGCAGTGGTTCGCCGATCAGGGCTTCGCCGTCGTGATCGCCGATGGGCGCGGCACCCCGGGCCGGGGCAGCGAGTGGGAGCGGTCGGTACACCTCGACCTCGCCAGCGCACCGCTCGACGATCAGGTCGACGCACTGCACGCGGCAGCGGTCGAGCACCCCGAGCTCGACCTCACCCGTGTCGCCATCCGCGGCTGGAGCTTCGGCGGTTACCTCGCGGCGCTGGCGGTGCTGCGCCGCCCCGACGTGTTCCACGCAGCGATCGCCGGCGCACCGGTCACCGAGTGGCGCCTCTACGACACGCACTACACCGAGCGGTACCTCGGCGACCCGCTCACCGATGCTGCCCCGTACGCAGCGACCAGCCTGCTGCCACTCGCACACCAGCTCACCCGACCGCTGCTGCTGGTGCACGGCCTCGCCGACGACAACGTCGTGGCTGCGCACACGCTGCAGCTGTCCTCCGCGCTGCTCGCCGCGGGCAAGCCGCACGAGGTCCTGCCGCTGGTGGGCGTGTCGCACATGACGCCGCAGGAAGTCGTGGCCGAGAACCTGCTGCTGCACCAGCTCGACTTCCTGCGCCGCAGCCTCGGCGTCACACCGGCAGCGTGAGTAGTACGAGCAGCACCCTCGACGGATCCGGCACGAACTGACCCAGGTTGCCGAGCGCGGGCTCGTCGTACGCGTCGGTCGTGATCGCCAGGATGCTGAACAGCTGCGCGTCGGGCGCGGTGTAGACGACCTGCTGGGCGCCGGGGAAAGGCGACTGGCGATCGAGCTCGCTGAAGCCAGCCGCCTCCAACGCGTCGGTGTAGGCGTCGAAGACTGCGTCCGGCTCGAGCGAGGTCTGACGCAGCTCGGTGTACGCCAGGCTCGGAGCGATGCCGAGCGTGGCCGAGACCTCGGGCGACACGACGATCTCGTCGATGCCGGCGGGCACCGGGAGCTCGTCCCACCAGGCGGGCCGAGGAACATCAGGGTCCGGGTCGCACGAGGTGCCCTCGTCCGGCAGTTCGAGGTCCCGCAGCACCGCAGCCTCGATGTCGGTGACGCACATCGAGCTGAGGACGAAACCGTGACCCTCACCCGTGTACGTGACGAGCCGCGCGGTCGGGCCCATCGCCGCCGTCATCTCCTCGGCCCATCGCACCGGAGTTGCCGGATCGTTGAGGCCCCCCACCACCACCACGGGCGCGTCGCCCGAGTAGGCGAGCGTCATCGGTTCGACCGATGGCATCAGCGGTGCGCACGTGTCCTCGAAGTCCTCGACGGTGATCCCCTCCGAGAACCGTGGTGCCACCTCGCGCAGGCTCGCAATGATCGCCGCAGGGTCGTCCGGTACGGCGAAATCGAGACCGCTTGCACAGTCGATGATGCTGCCGGACTGCTCGATCGTCGAGTAGGAGCCGTCGGGTCCTCGGCCGATGTACCCATCCGCCAACCGGAGCAGGTCGTCACCGCGCCCGTCGCCGGCGTTGCGCAGGGCGTCGCCCAACACGGGCCACGTCTCCTCGGCGTAGAGCGCAGCAAGGGTGGCCGCGCCCATGACCTCTTCGTTGGCAGCACGGCCGTCGGTAGCCGGCGCAGGCACGTCGTCGAGTTGCTGGCGCAGCGCATCGAAGTCGGCTCCCACGTCGGGCGACGTGAACCCGCACTCGGGGTTCGACTGACACCACACGATCCACGTGTCGAGTACCTCCTCGAACCCCTCCGCCTGGGTGGTGTACTGCTCCTCGATGGAGTCACCCGTCGGCTCGTACGCGGCATCGAGCACGAGTGCCCGAACGCGATCGGGGAACATCGTGGCGTACGCGGCGCCGAGGTAGGTCCCATACGAGATGCCGAGGTAGCTGACCGTCTCGTCACCCAGGCCAGCGCGGATCAGGTCCATGTCGCGAGCAGTGTTCGCCGTCGAATACAGCGGCAGCGTGTCGCCGTACTTCGCCAGGCAGGCCTGCTCGAACTGGCCGTCGGTGGCATCGAGCGCCGCCTGTTCCTCCGGCGTGTCGGGCGAGGAGTCGATGTAGACCGTGGCGTCGACCTCGGCGTCGGACAGGCAGCGCAGCCCGTTCGACCGGTCGACACCCCGAGGGTCGAATCCGACGACGTCGAATGCCTCGAGCCCCATCTCCCTCTGGAGGGTCGAGGCAGCGTTGGCGGCGAAGTCGAACCCGGATCCGCCCGGCCCACCGGGATTCAGCAGCACGGCACCCACCCGATCGTCGATGGCGGGAGCGCGGATGAGCGCGATCTCGATCGACTCCCCGTCCGGTTCGTCGTGGTCGAGCGGAACGGCCAGGCTGGCGCACTCGAGCGAGGCGTCCATCGCGCTGGGGTCGTCGCACGGTCCCCACTCGATCCTCCCGCCGCCCTCCGGCGAGACCGTCGGGTCCGGATCGGTTGCGGGGGTCGTGTCCGCGCTGACCGCGGTCGACGATGCGGCCGAGCTCGGCGTCGCAGCGCCGTCACTACCGGAGCACGATGCGAACACGAGCGCACCGGAGAGGACCAACCAGACTGTCCTTCGCATCCGGCTGATCGTAGCGATGCGTTCCGCGGCCGGCCGGACTGTCGTCGGGTGCCAGACTCGACCGATGAACCAGCGCCTCAAGGACCTCTACACGAACGTCTCCGTGCACGCGACGGCCGATCGCGAGCATCAGGCCGTGATCGACCTCCTGTTGCTGGTCATGATCTCGGACCATCACATCACGTCCGATGAGCTCGACCAGATCCGCGTGATCAGCGAGGACCAGGGTTTCGAGACCGACACCTTCTCGTTCGACCAGTACCTCGGCCAGGCAATGGCATCGGTGCGTGGCGCAGTGGCTGCACACTCGATCGATGAACTGCTCGACACCATCGACCAGCGCATCACCAGCACCGTGCTCCGCCAGTCGTTGTTCTCGGCCGCACGCGACGTGGCCGGCGTCGACGACGACATCGACCCGTCAGAGGAGAGCCTCCTGGCCCAGGTGGCCGCCCGCTTCGCCTGACCCCGCGCAGCTACGGGTCAGCTACGGGGCGGCCGCGGGGGCCGGTTCGG
>JBBDMO010000109.1:0-15653 GCA_040878255.1 Ilumatobacteraceae bacterium | reverse complement strand
GACACCGAGGCGTCGAGCGTCGCAATGATCGGGGACTCGATCACCCAGGGGTCGGAGGACGCGCTCCGGTTCACGCTGACCGCGGCCGGTCTGTCGACGATCGATATCGATGGCCTGGCCAGCCGCCGCATCGAGCTGGGTGGCAGCAAGGGCCAGCCGGAGTCCGGAATGCAGGCGCTCGAGCGCATGAAGGGCGCGGGCATCGACCCGGACGTGTGGGTCGTCGCGCTCGGCACGAACGACGTCGGTCAGTACAGCGACCCGGAGGAGTACCGGCGCCTCATCCGCGAGATCCTCGACGCGTTGCCGGATGACACCCCGCTCGTGTGGGTCGACGTCTACCGCGCCGACCACCTCGACGACTCCGTCGTGTTCGACTGGATCCTGCGCGACGAACTCGATCAGCGTGGTGACGCCACGGTCGTGTCGTGGTTCGACCAGGCGTCGACCCGCAGCGACGAGATCCTCCGCAAGGACGGCGTCCACCCCAACAAGCAGGGCAACGCCCTGTTCGCCGGCATCGTCACCCAGGGCGTCGCCCAGGTGACCTGACCGTCACTGCCCCGTGCCCGGCGTCAGGCGGTCGGGGTGCCCCAGCGGCTCTGGCCGAAGCGGTAGCCGACCGATCGCACCGTCTGGATGAGCCCGGCGTGCTCCTCGGAGAGCTTGGCGCGCAGGCGACGGATGTGGACGTCGACGGTGCGCGCGCCGCCGTAATACTCGTAGCCCCACACCCGCGACAGCAGCATCTCGCGGGTGAAGACCTTGCCCGGGTGCTGGGCGAGGAACTTCAGCAGCTCGTACTCCATGTACGTCAGGTCGAGCGGGCGGCCCATGATCGACGCCTGGTACGTCTCGAGGTTCAGCGCGAGCCCGCTGTACTCGACCATCTCGGGCCGCACGCCCTCGCCGCCGCGCCAGAACAGGTGCTTGAGTCGCGCCTCGACCTCGGTGGGGTGGAACGGCGTGAGGCAGAAGTCGTCGAAGAGCTCGTTGCGGAGCTCGAGGTCGGCCAGTTGCGAGCCGTTGACGAGCACGAGCAGTGGCGACAGCGGCGTGTCGCGCTTGCGCAGCGCGCGACACAGAGCCCAGGCACCCTCGGGATCGGCGTCGCAGGCGATCACTGCACCGGCCCAGCCACCCGCCGGCTCGTTGCGCGACGCGTCGTCGACGGTCGCCACGCCCTTCCATCGGTAGCCCGCGAGGTCGAGCGTGCGGACCAGGTCGGGCGGTGGTGGGTCGGGGAAGACCGCGACCAACTCCATCAGAGGGCCTTCAGGTAGCGGTCGATCTCGAACGCGCTGACGTGCGTCTTGTACGACCGCCACTCGCTCCGCTTGTTGCGCAGGAACCACTCGAAGATGTGCTCCCCGAGCGCTTCGTGCACCAGAGCCGACGCCTCCATCGCCTTCAACGAGTCGGCCAGCGATTGCGGCAGCTGATCGATGCCGACCTTGGTGAGCTCGGCGTCACTCATCTCGAACAGATTGGCGTCGGCCTCGTCGGCGAGTTCGTAACCCTCGCTGATCCCGCGGAGCCCAGCAGCGAGCATGACGGCGAAGGCCAAGTACGGGTTGCAGGCCGGGTCGGGCGAGCGGTATTCGATGCGGGTGGCGCTTGCGCTGCCGCGCTTGGGGATCGGCACCCGGATGAGACCGCTGCGGTTGTTGCGGGCCCAGCTGATGTGCACCGGCGCCTCGAAGCCCGGCACCAGGCGCTTGTAGCTGTTGACGGTCTGGTTCGTGATCGCCGTGATCTCGGATGCGTGGCGCAGCAGCCCGGCCATGAACTGCTTCGCGATCGGCGACAGGTTGTGCGGGTCGTCGGCGTCGTAGAACGCGTTCTCGTCACCCCGGAACAGCGACATGTGCGTGTGCATCCCGCTGCCCTGCACACCCTCGAGCGGCTTGGGCATGAACGTCGCGTGTACGCCGTTCGCTGCGGCAACCTCTTTCACGACGAGCCGGAACGTCATCACGCTGTCGGCCATGGTGAGCGCGTCGGTGTGCCGGAGGTCGATCTCGTGCTGGCTGGGGGCGTCCTCGTGGAAGCTGTACTCGACCGGGATGCCCATCGTCTCGAGCGTCCGGATCGTCTGCTTGCGCAGCGAGCCCGTGACGTCGGTGGTCGTCAGGTCGAAGAAGCCGCCCTCGTCGAGCGGGACGGGGGCTGCCCCGCGCTCAGGAGGTGCGAAGTAGAAGAACTCGATGTCGGGTGCCACGAAGAACGTGAAGCCCATCTGGCGTGCCGCGTCGAGCTGGCGGCGCAGGACCTGGCGGGGGTCGCCGTGGAACGGTGTGCCGTCGAGGTGATGGATGTCGCAGAAGACTCGGGCCTCGGTGGCCTTCGGGTCACCCCACGGCAGCACCTCGAAGGTGTTCGGATCGGGGATCGCAAGGACGTCGCTCTCTTGGATCCGGCTGAACCCGTCGATCGACGAACCGTCGAACGTCATCCCGTCCTCGAGAGCGTTTTCGAGTTCGGCCGGGCTGATCGCGAAGCTCTTGAGGTTGCCGAGCACGTCGGTGAACCACAGGCGGATCAGTCGGACACCACGTTCCTCGACGGTGCGCAGGACATAGTCACGTTGCTGGTCGAGCACGGTCATCTCCTCAGTCTTGCCGGTCGGTGACCGGGGTGAAAACGGCAGCGGGGGGCCGACGTGCGCCGGCCCCCCGCTGGATGTCGAACAACGACGCTCAGGCCGCGCCGCAGACCGCGTCGAGGATGAGGCGGGTGACGATGTACGGGTCGGCGTTCGCGTTGGGGCGGCGATCCTCGGCGTAGCCCATGCCGTCGCGAGCGACCTGCCACGGGATGCGGATGCTGGCGCCGCGGTTCGACACGCCGTAGCTGAACTTGTTGTACGGCGCAGTCTCGTGGGCGCCGGTGAGGCGGCTCTCGATGTCGTGGCCGTAGCCCTTGATGTGCAGCTCGACGCGCTTGCCGATCGCCTTGCAGGCGGCCTCGATCGCGGGGTAGCCCTCGCGCATCGCCTGCGTCGAGAAGTTCGTGTGCGCACCGGCACCGTTCCAGTCGCCCTTGGCAGGCTTCGCATCGAACGAGATGACCACGTCGTAGTCCTCGGCGATGCGGTGCAGCAGCCAGCGGGCCACGTGCATGTGGTCTCCGACCGTGAGTGCGTCAGCAGCGCCGATCTGGAACTCCCACTGGCCGGGCATGACCTCGGCATTGGTGCCCTCGATCATCAGACCGGCATCGATGCACGCCTGGGTGTGCTCTTCGATGATCTCGCGGCCGATGACGCGGCCGGTGCCCACGCCGCAGTAGTACGGGCCCTGCGGTCCAGGGAAGCCGCCGTCGGGGAAGCCGAGTGGGGTGAGGTCGGGCTTGAGCATCGTGTATTCCTGCTCGATGCCGAAGATCATCCCCTGCTTCGCGTACTTCTTGACCGACTTCTCGAGCGGCGCACGCGTGTTGGTGGGGTGCGGCTTGTCGTCGACAGCGCTGTGCACGTCGCACAGTACGAGGATGTTGTCGCCACCGCGGATCGGGTCGGGGCACGAGAAGACGGGCTTCAGCTGGCAATCGCTGCTCTCGCCTGCGGCCTGGTTGGTCGACGACCCGTCGAAGCCCCAGATCGGCGGCGTCTTGCCGTCGGCCAGGATCTTGGTCTTGGAACGGAGCAGCGGCGTGGGCGCCGTGCCGTCGATCCAGATGTATTCAGCTTGGTAGGCCACGAAGACTTCCTTTGCGGTGTGCGAGGTACGAAGGGCGGCGGCAATCTCGCAGCGACTCGTTGCCCGCTCGTTGCACTGATGTGAACGCTGTGTGAAGGAACGCCGGGAACCAAGCGGAGTTGCCGCGCCGTCCAACGGTCATGACCGAGCGCCCCGCCGCATCCCTGTCCCGCCGCACGCTTCTCCTCGGATCGATCGCGCTGCCATCGCTCGCCGTGCTGATCGCTTCGTGCGGCGACCCCGACGTCGAGCCTGCTGGAACCCCGGAGACGGGCGCACCCGACACGAGCGCCGTCGGCACGGATGAGGGTGGCTCCACGATCGAACACCCCACCGGTGCCACCGACGCGGTCCTGCGCATCACCTACGAGGGCGGGTTCGTCGCCCCCGGCTACGCCTTCGTCAACACACCCGCACTCATCGTCTCGGGCGACGGGATGGCGTACACCCCCGGCGTCATGACGATGCAGTTCCCCGGGCCGCTCGTCGCTCCGATCACCGTGCGGACGATCACCGAGGAGGGTGTGCAGACGCTGCTGCAGAACGCCTCGGCCGCCGGCCTGCTCGCAACACCGCCCGAGTATCCGCGCAACGACATGATCGCCGACGCCCCCGACACGGTGGTCACGATCGTGGCTGGCGGCGGCACCTACGTCCATCGTGCGTATGCCTTGGGGATCGATGCGAACGAGACGGACCCGGCCCGCAAGGCGCTCGCCGATTACGTTGCCGCCGCGACCGACCTCACTGCCACGGTTGGCGCGGCAGCACTCGGTCCGGAGGCCACGCTCGAGGCCGCTGTCTACCGCTTCCAGGCAACGCCCACCACCGAGGCCGAGCTCGCCGGCTACGACCCGAAGCCGACGATCACCGACTGGCCGACCGACACGGGCATCGACCTCGGCACCGCCTCGTCGTGCGCCAGCGCACCTGCCGGCGCAGTCGGCCCCACCTTTGCAGCAGCCGACCAGAACACGTTCTTCCGACAGGGCACCGCCCTCTATCGCCTCGCCGTCGCCCCGCTGCTCCCCGGCGACACCCCCTGCTGACCCGCCCTTCCCCTGCCCCTGCCCCTGACGCGCCCTTGGCGAGGTTCTGGTCGCGATTCCGTACGGAAGCCGTACGAGATCGCGACCAGAACTAGGGGGGGCGGGGTCTCGGGGGACGTGGGTCGGGTGGGTGGGTAGCCTGGCGACGTGGCACGTCTGCGGATCGCACTGGCACAGATCAACCCCACCGTGGGCGATCTGCGCGGCAACCTCGAGCGCATCGTGCGCACCTACGACCAGGCCGAGGCGGCCGGGTGTGACATCGTCGCCTTCCCCGAGCTGGCCCTCACCGGCTACCCACCCGAGGACCTGGTCATGAAGCCGGGCTTCGTGGCCGACAACCTGGCCGCGCTCGCCGAGTTGGCGGCACACACCGGTCGATGCGCTGCCGTCGTCGGCTTCGTCGACGCCGACCGCGACATCTACAACGCGGCAGCCGTGTGCGCCGGCGGCCGAGTCGTCGGCACGTACCGCAAGCGCGTCCTGCCGAACTACGGGGTCTTCGACGAGGCCCGCTACTTCACGGCTGGGCGCGACAACGACCCGTACGAGCTGTTCGTCATCGGTGGGGTGAAGGTGGGTATCAGCATCTGCGAGGACGTGTGGAGCCCCACCGGCCCACTCGCCGAGCAGGCGGCCGGCGGCGCCGAGCTGAACATCAACATCAACGGCTCACCGTTCCACGCCGGGAAGATGCACGGCCGCGAGCGCATGCTCGCGACCCGGGCCGCCGATGCCAGCTGCGCTCTGGTGTACGTCAACCAGGTGTGTGGCCAGGACGAACTCGTCTTCGACGGTGGGTCGATGGTGTTCGACGCGAACGGTGAGCTGGTGGCTCGTGCGGCGCAGTTCGTCGAGGAACTGCTCGTCACCGACATCGTTGTCGAGCCCGTGTATCGCAAGCGTCTGCTCGACCCGCGCGGTCGCGCCACCGAACAGCACATGCCCATCGTCGTGGTGAGCGAGCAGCCGGTCCCCCATGCCGAGCGCTCGGTGCCGCGCATCGCGCCTGCCCTCGACCCGATCGCCGAGCTGTACCAGGCAATCGTGATGGGCACGCGCGACTACGTGCACAAGAACGGCTTCACCGATGTGGTGATCGGCCTGTCCGGCGGCATCGACTCCTCGATCGTCGCTGCGGTTGCCGTCGACGCGCTGGGTGCCGATCACGTGCACGGCGTCAGCATGCCGAGCCGCTACAGCAGCGACCACTCGAAGAGCGATGCGGCCGATCTTGCCGAGCAGCTCGGCATCGACTTCCACACCATCGCGATCGAGCCGGCGTTCGCTGCGTACCTGACGATGACCGCACCCACCTTCGGTGAGCGGCCACCGGACCTCACCGAGGAGAACCTCCAGAGCCGCATCCGTGGCACCACACTGATGGCGCTGTCGAACAAGTTCGGCTGGATGGTGCTCACCACCGGCAACAAGAGCGAGATGGCCGTCGGGTACTTCACGATCTACGGCGACAGCGTGGGTGGTTACGCCGTCATCAAGGACGTGCTGAAGACCCGGGTGTACGACCTCTGCCGTCATGTCAACGCGGTCGCCGGACGCGAGGTCATCAACGAGAGTGTCATCACCAAGCCGCCGTCGGCCGAGCTGCGTCCCGACCAGCGCGACGACCAGACGCTGCCGCCGTACGAGGTGCTCGACCCGATCCTCGAGCTGTACGTCGAGGACGATCGCACCGCTGGCGAAATCATCGAACTCGGCCACGACGCAGCCCTGGTGCGGCGCATCACGCGCCTGGTCGACATCAACGAGTACAAGCGTCGCCAGTGCCCCCCGGGTGTGCGGGTGAGCGTGAAGGCGTTCGGCAAGGACCGCCGGCTGCCGATCACCAACGGCTACCGCGGCTGACCCGCAACGTTCGCGGCACCCTCAGGGGTGGCGCGAGGCGATCGCGCGTGCAATCAGCATCGCTGCCACGGTGCAGGCCGCGAACACCGCCGACATCGCCGCGGGCCACGCCATTCCGTGACTCTCGTAGAGCCGCGTGGCCGGGATGGACGCGATCGCTCGGCCCAGGGTGCCGCCGGTCAGCAGGATCGCCAGACCGCGAGCCGGTGACCCCGGCACCAGCGCCGAGCCCACGGCCAGCACGCTGACGATCGCGAACTCGAACCCGCAGATGCCGATGGCGAGCGCCGCAACGCCGATGCCGAGGTTCCCGTGACCGAGCACCAGCAGGATGCCGGCCGGCACCATGAGCGCTGCGCCTCGGGCCGTGCTGGTCTCCTTGCCCCATCGATCGGTGCGCCGCGCCGAGGTGACCGATGCGGCGAGCTCGCCCAGACCGAGCGCGAACACGACCGCCGAGATCGCTGCAGGGCTGAAGTCGAACGAGTCCTCGAGCCAGCTGCCGAAGGTGACGAACAGGCTCTGGCTCGCCATCATGAGCGTGCATGCGCCGGCTACCACGAGCCAGCCGCGCGCGCCGAGCGCCAACGCCGGCCGTTTCTCGCCCGCAGCGTGCGTGCGGTGCATCGTGACCTTGGGCTCGCGAGGAAGTTGGCGCACCACCGTGGCACCCATCAGCACCACCGCGAGCGCACCGGTGAGGTAGCCGACCCGCCAGTTCGACACGGCCGTGACGAGACCCATGGTGCTGACGCCGACCAGCAGGGCCAACGCCCACGACGTCTCGGTGAGACCGACCACGGCGCCGCGGCGCTCGTACGGCACGTGGTCGGCGATCCACGACCCGAGTCCGAGATCGAACATGACCTTGCTCTGGCTGAGGGTCACCAACGCCACGGTGAACATGACGAGACCCACGCTCGAGGCGGCCAGGACCGTGCCGAACACCACACCGGCAAGCCCGAACGCCATCGCCAACCGGCGTGGCAGGTGATCGACGAGGCGGGCAGTCAGGGGCGACAGCAGGCCTGCCAGTTCGGCGATCGCGAGGGCGATGCCGATCTGGTCGAGCGACACGCCGACACCCCGGGCGATCGTGGCCAGGAACGGGGCGGTGAACCGGTAGCACGAGTTCGCGCAGAGGCGGGCGACGGTGAGCGTGGCGACGTCACGGCGCACCTCGGGTGATTCCTGCTCGTCGAGGAGCGAATCGAGGGCACGGCCGAGCACGGATGGCGACCTTACAGGTCTCGTGGCGTGTGCAGGCCGTGCGGGGGTCGCGCTCGGTAACCTCTCTGATCCGTGGCACTCATCGTCCAGAAGTACGGCGGGACGTCGGTGGCGGACCCCGAGCGAATGCGGGCTGTTGCCGAGAACATCGCCTTCACCCGTCGCCGCGGCGACCAGGTGGTCGTCGTCGTCAGCGCGATGGGCAAGTCGACCGACAACCTGATCCAGCTCGCCAACAGCGTGTCGAAGACCCAACCCGGCCGCGAGCTCGACATGCTGCTCACGACCGGCGAGCGGGTGTCGATGGCGCTGGTCACCATGGCGCTCGCCGACCTCGGCGTGCCGGCGATGAGCTTCACCGGCAGCCAGGTCGGCATCATCACCGACACCGCGCACGGCAAGGCCAAGATCCTCGAGGTCAAGGGCGATCGAGCCCGTCGGGCGCTCGCCGACGGCAAGGTGTGCGTCGTGGCCGGTTTCCAGGGCGTCAGCACCGACAAGGAGATCACCACGCTCGGCCGGGGCGGCAGCGACACCACCGCCGTCGCGCTCGCCGCTGCGTTGCAGGCCGACAGCTGCGAGATCTACACCGACGTCACCGGCGTGTTCAGCGCCGACCCCCGTGTCGTGCCGCAGGCTCGAAAGCTCGCCCACATCAACTTCGACGAGATGCTCGAGATGGCCGGCGCCGGCAGCAAGGTCCTTGCACTGCGCAGCGTCGAGTTCGCCCGCAACCACAACGTCCCCCTCCACGTCCGCTCGGCCTTCACCTGGGAGCAGGGCACGTGGGTCACCGATCAGGAGCCCAGCATGGAAGACCCCGTCATCTCCGGCGTCGTCACCGACCTGTCCGAGTCGAAGGTCACGATCGTGGCCGTCCCCGACCGACCCGGCATCTCGGCCAGCGTGTTCGAGCCGCTCGCCCAGGCGAACGTGAACGTCGACATGATCGTGCAGAACACGGGCCACGACGGCACCACCGACATCAGTTTCACGATGCCGAAGGCCGACATGGCGACGGCCGAGTCGATCGTGAGCCGTCTCGCCGCCGAGATCGGTGCGAAGGGTGTCGACCACGACGCCGAGATCGCGAAGATCAGCCTGGTCGGCGCCGGCATGAAGAGCAGCCCGGGTATCGCCGCCAAGATGTTCCGCACGCTGGCCGACGAGGGCGTCAACATCATGATGATCTCGACGTCGACCATTCGCATCAGCGTGGTCACCTCCGCCGCCGATCTCGAGCGGGCATCGCGGGCGCTGCACACGGCGTTCGGACTCGATTCCGGCCAGGCGTATTCGGCGCCGCTTCCTGAGCGGAAGTAGGGCGTGCCACACTGAGCGACATCATGAGTCGTCGCAAGCAGCACGTCCCCTGGAACGCGGCCGGTGCCGCGTCCGAGGAGCAGCACTCGGCAGACGACGTCGTGCGCGCCACTGGCTGGGTGTTCAACAACCAGACCGGTGACCACCTCGACCTCGCGGAGTTCGTGCGCACCGGCGATCACGAGACGCTTGCCTACCTGCAGGCGTTCGACCTGGCCGGGCCGCAGAACCAGGGCCAGACACTGGTCGAGATCGGGTCCGGCATCGGCCGCATGACGGCCAGCTTCACCCGCATGTTCGCCAAGGTCGTCGCGTGCGACCTCGACGGTGCGTTCCTCGAACGATGCCGCGAGACCGTGGCGCAGTTCGGTCTGCCCGAGCGGTTGCAGACCAGCCACGTCGAGGACGGGCGAACGCTGCAGATCGCCGACGGGTCGGCCGACCTCACCTTCAGCTACATCACCTTGCAGCACTGCCACCCCGACGATGCGATCGGGCTCGTTCGTGAAGCGGTGCGCGTCACGTCGCCCGGCGGACACGTCGCGTTGAACTTCCGCACCTGGAGTGGCTCCGACGCCGTGCTGTGGCCGACCGGCAAGGTGGTCCGGGCGATGTTCCGCCTCCCCGGCATCGGGCCGGCGATGGCGCGTCAGCGGGTGACCGCCCGCTTCGGTTGGCAGGCCAACCGGATCGCACCCGAGCAGGTACTCGCCGCCGTTGCGCCCCGCCTGACCGATGTCCGGATCATTCGAGCGCCGAAACGTGCACCCTTCCGTCTCGCCGGCGTGGCGGAGTCGACGTTCGAGGGGATCAACCACAGCCACTGGTGGCTGATCGCCCAGGTGAGCTGACCGGGCGATCCTTGCACCGCGGCGCGGATATCACGCCGCCCGGGCCGTGCTCCGCCGTTAGCCTTTCCGGCCATGAAGATCGGCGTCGTCGGAGCAACCGGACAAGTGGGCGCGGTCATGCGCCAGATCCTCGCTGAGCGCGAGTTCCCGATCGACGAGATCCGGTTCTTCGCCTCTGCCCGATCGGCGGGCACCACCCTGCCGTGGCTCGGCACCGACATCACCGTCGAGGATGCATCCACCGCTGATCCGTCCGGTCTCGACATCGCGCTCTTCTCGTCGGGCGCCACCTCGTCGAGGGAACTCGCCCCGATCTTCGCTGCGGCTGGGGTCACCGTCATCGACAACTCGTCCGCATGGCGGATGGATCCGGATGTGCCCCTCATCGTCAGCGAGGTCAACGGCGCCGAGATCGCGAACGCGCGCAAGGGCATCATCGCCAACCCGAACTGCACCACGATGGCAGCCATGCCGGTGCTGAAGCCCTTGCACGACGAGGCCGGCCTCGTGCGGATCGTCGCCAGCACGTATCAGGCCGTCAGTGGCGGCGGCCTGGCCGGTGTCGACGAGCTCGACAAGCAGTCGCGTGAGGTGTCCGACCGGGCCCGCGAGCTCACCCACGACGGCAACGCGGTCACGTTTCCGGCACCGTCGAAGTTCACGAAGCCGATCGCGTTCAACGTGCTGCCGTATGCCGGCAAGTACGTCGAGGACGGCTCGCTCGAGACCGACGAGGAGCAGAAGCTCCGCAACGAGAGCCGCAAGATCTTGGGCATCCCCGACCTGCGTGTCAGCGGCACCTGCGTGCGGGTGCCGGTGTTCACCGGTCACTCGATCAGTATCAACGCCGAGTTCGCCCGCGCCATCAGCGTCGAGCGTGCGATCGAGTTGCTCGCAGCGGCTCCGGGCGTGGTGCTCAGCGACGTGCCCACGCCGCTCGAGGCCGCCGGCAAGGACCCCAGCTACGTCGGCCGCATCCGCCAGGACACCTCGGTCGACGACGGCAGGGGCATCGCACTGTTCCTGAGCAACGACAACCTCCGCAAGGGCGCGGCGCTGAACGCCGTCCAGATCGCCGAGCTCTTCCTCCGCTGACCCCAGCGCCGGCCCCGCGCACTCTCGTTGCGCGTGACCGCGCCCCCTGCAACCCTGCGCAACGAGAGTGGGATGTCAGGCCGTGGGACTGGTCGCTCGATGACCCAGGCGGAACCAGGCGGGTGCGCCCGTCTCGCGTTCCATCGCAGCAGCGCGGATGCCGAGCCCGATCAGCGCCGGCGCCGCGCCAGCGGCGATGGTGAGCCCCACCGGCACGACGAGCGGAGCGACCGGCAGTAACGAGCCGGTGATACCGAGGAGCGCCACGGCGACACCCGGCAACCAGTCGGTGGCGTGAGCCGGGGCGACGTGGGTGACCTCGTCGGGACCGGCGAGGCGCGCCTCGAGCCGGTGACGCCACACGAACGAGACGACACCCAACCCCGTGGCCAGGACCACGGCGAGAGCGCCGAGCGCTGCCAACACGCCGGTGTCGATCACGCGAGTGCTGGAGAAGGCGCCCACCGTGACATGCTCGGGCATCGAGCCGGCGGCGAAGAGCGACACGGCACCGGCGGTGCCGGCCACGGCGAGTCCGACGCCGGATCCGAGGAGCAGCCGCCGCGCCGGTGCCACATCACGTGGGCCGATGGCCGTGACGACTCGCGGCTCGCGCCACGTCTGCGAGCGAGGGTCGTAGCCGTGTCGGCGCAGGATCTCCCGCCGCCTGCGGCCGGTCGTGAGTGGCGACAGTGCGAACAGGGCGGCCCAGGCGGCGAACAGCCTCCACACCGGCCCGGTCTCGCCGATCGCTGCGCCGAGCAGCCAGAAGCCGACGATGGGGCCGAACATGAGCCCGAAGGTGAACAGGCCCAACCGCAGGCCCAACCACCCGGCGACGTCGTCGAGCATCCAGGCGTGCCACCGTGGCTGCAGGCGTCGGCCCGACCGGTAGGCGACGAACGTGTGGAGGGGCGGGCGGGTGCGGTGTCGCTCGCGCCAGCCGGCCACCACCACGTCGGCGAGCGCTCGCCAGCCGTACGCGTCGTCGCCCTGGTCGGCGGCATCGGCGGCGGTCGCCCTCAACTCGGCACCCCGCACGGCGCGGAACCGCCGGGGAAAGGCGTGGAGCGCGACCTCGATCCGCCGATCGCGGTTCACGTGGCACCCGCCAACCGCACGCGCACAGCCGACGCGAGCTGCTCTTGCCGGTCGACCTCGCGCACGAGCGCCTCGCGCCCGGCCCCGGTGAGCCGGTAGTAGCGGCGCAGTCGGCCCGACACGGTCTCCTCGCCGGCTACCACGACCTGCCCTGCGTCGACCAGGCGCTCGAGTGCTCCGTACAGCGTGCCGGTTCCCAACGACACCGCGCCGCCGGTGATCGCCCGCACCTCGGCCACGATCGCGTAGCCGTGGCGGTCAGCATCGGCGAGCGCCGACAGGATCAGCGTGGGCACCTCGCCCAGCGGCGGAACCCGATCGAACTTCGGCATGGGCGACACCATACGTCGTCCGGCGACATATCGCCAGGGGTGCGCCGCATCAGGCGATGCGGACGAACTGCCAGCCGCCGTTCTTCAGCATGTCGATCAGGGTCGGCAGCGCGTGCAACATGCCCGCACGATTGCCGGAGCCGTCGTGGAGCAGCACCACCATGCCCGCCCCGGCGGCGCCGTAGCGGGCCATCTGCTTGCCCGTCTCCTTCAGGATCCCGGACGCCCCTGCGTTCATGTTCGACGGACCGCTGTTCCACATCACCTTGCCCATGCCGAGGTCGGCGGCGACTGCCTCGACGCGTGCATTGGTGGCGCCGTAGGGCGGCCGGAACGCGGTGGGGCGCACACCGGTGACGCCCTGGACGACATCGGAGCAGCGGGCCAGCTCGTCGTGGACCCGAGGGCTCTTGAGCTTGGTGGGCCAGGCGTGGTGCACCCGGATCACGAGCCGAGCAAGCCTCGGTTCATGGCGGACTCTAGGCGCAGGGGCAGGCGCAGGGGATGGCGTGGCAGCGGGGGCAACCGTCGGCGTAGCGCTCGACGGCATCGGCGAGGTCGATGCCCATCTGATTCGCCAGCGAGGCGACCCAGGCAATGACGTCGGCGAACTCGTGGCGCTGCTGCTCAGGCGTGCCCTTGCGAACGGCCTGGGCCAGTTCGCCGACCTCTTCACACAGCCAGGCAACGCTGGCCGGAACCCCTCGGGCACGGTCTCGGTCGCCGAAGGTGCGATCGATCACGGCCTGCAAGTGGGCAAGATCCATATGGTCGGGGTGGGGAGATTCGAACTCCCGGCCTCCACGTCCCGAACGTGGCGCGCTAACCAAGCTGCGCTACACCCCGATAAGTGCGTCGGTGACTCTATCCGGCGACGATCGCTTCTTCCTCGGTCGACTCGACGATCCCGTCGGCGTCGGCATCGGTGGGCTCGACAGCGACCGAGGGGTGCAGGATCGCGTCGATCGCGCGCTGCAGCGTGAGGGAATCGAGGGGCTTGACGACCCAGCCGTCGGCCGCGCTGCGCTTCGCGAGGTGGAGGTCGGCTCGGCGGTCGAGCAGCATGAGCACCGGCACGTGCGGCAGTGCGCCCGCGCTCTCGTCGAGGCGCAGCGCCATGGTGATGGCCATGCCGCCCATCGAACCGCACTGGAGGTCGACGATCGCCAGGTCGGGCGTGCGCTGCTTCACCACCGGGCTGACGTCGCGGCCGTTGCGGCAGACCGTGAACGATGTGTCGGGACCGGACAGGGCTGCGACGATCTCGTCGAGGACGTAGTCGGCGTCGGTGGCGACCAGGATGTGCACGTAGGGCAGGTTATCCGGCGGCTGCGGCGGGCGGTGCCCCGGCACGTTCGAACAGCAACCCGCGGATGAGGTCGAGGCCGTCGAGGTCGTGGACGTCGTCGGGCAGCAGGGGCACCCAGGCAACCGGGGCCCCGGCGACGTCGGCGAGCAGGTCGCCGAGTTGCTCACGTTCGGCCGCGGCGGTGGCGTTCAGCTCGTCGAGGTTCTCCCAGAGTGCGGCGTCTGCCTTCGACCGACGGCATGTGGGCGTGCCGAAGAACGGGGTACACCGGTTGACCACGAGCCCGGCGACACGCAGGTCGGACTCGGCGAGCCGCCCCGCGAAGAACCGGGCCTCCTCGACGGTGTCGCGCTTCGGTGACGCCACCAGTAGGTAGCGGGTGGTGGGTGCGTGGAGCACCTCGAGTACGTCGTCGGCTCGGCGCCGGAACCCGGTCTCCATGCCGTCAAAGGCCTGGAAGAAGGCGATGGCATCGGCGAGCACTTCACCGCCGACCACCTTGCCGATCGTGCGCAGCACGGGCTGCGCGGCGACGTTGAGCACCCGCAGGCCGCGCCGCGTCGGCATCATCATCAGCCGGAACAACGGGTGGTCGATGAAGCGCGACAACGTGCCTGGCGCATCGAGGAAGTCGAGCGCGTTGCGGGTGGGTGGCGTGTCGACGATGACCACGTCGAACCGAGAATCGCCGTGCAGGGCATGGAGGCGTTCGGCGGCCATGTACTCCTGCGTGCCACTCAGCGCGCCGGCGATGTTGCGGTAGAAGCCGTTCGCCAGGATCCGTTCCGCCTGCTCGGGGCTCGGTGCGTTGGCGCGTACGAGGCCGTCGAAGGTCTCGGCGGTGTCGAGCATCATCGCCCACATCTCGCCACCCACGGCTGGGTCGAGCACCAGTCGTGCCGGCTCGTTGGTCAGCCCGTCGGGCAGGCCGAGCGAATCGGCCAGCCGCTTGGCCGGATCGATGGTGACGACGACCACCCGGCGACCGCGTCGGGCGAGCTCGAGGCCGAGCGCTGCGGCCGTGGTGGTCTTGCCCACGCCACCCGACCCGCAGCAGACCACCACGTCGGCCCCCTCGATGGCGGCGTCGAACGCCGGCGTGGTCACAGCGAGGCCGCCAGCGTGGCGATGTCGTCGGCCGTCAGACCCGGCGACACGATGTGCGGCAGCTGGACCTGTTCGATCGCCAGCGCCTCGGACAGCCGCTCAACCTCGCGACGGTGCAGGGCGCGGCGAGCATTGCGGAACTCGGCTGCAGCGGCGAGCCGTGGGTCGGTTTCGTCGTCGTACTCGAGGGGGCCACCTGCATCGACGCCGTTCACGACCACCGGGCCGAGCTGCACGCCGACGCGCTCCTCGAGGGCGTAGGCCGTCTCGACCAGTTCGTTCACCGGTGTCGTCTCGGGCAGCGTGACCAGTACCACCTGGCACCGTGCCGGATCACCCAGCATCTCGAGCACCTCGAGCGCCTGCGTGCGGATGGGGCCACCCCGCACGGTGTCGAGGAGGCCGCGTGGCGACATCAAGAAGGTGATCGCGTGACCTGCCGCCGGTCCGTCGACGATGACGATGTCGTGGTCGTCGGCCCGTTCGAGCTGCTTCAGCTTGCCGAGCACCACGATGTCGTCGATGCCTGGCGCTGCGGTCGAGACGACCTCGATGATGCCCGCCTTGGCCAGGCGCTTGGCCACCCGGCTGAGGCCATGATCGTCGAGGTACTCGGCGAGAGCGGCAGGTGCGCTGAGCGACAGGTGCTCGATCGAGCCGCCCCCGGCACCGCCGTCACCAGTCAGTCG
>JBBDMO010000108.1:0-15702 GCA_040878255.1 Ilumatobacteraceae bacterium | reverse complement strand
TCTCGTCGGGCCTCGCCCGCCCCGACTTCTTCGACTGGCCTGCGCACTTCACCCAGGTGCTGGCGCAGGTCGACCCGGACATCGTGGTCGTCACACTCGGCGGCAACGATTCGCAGGGACTGGCGATCGCGGACGGCACCTTCATCGCGCAGTCCCCGACCGGCGATGCGGCCGACGATGCCGAGTGGCGGGCGGAGTACGGCGAGCGGGCCGGCGCCGTCATGGACCAGCTCACTGCTGGCGGACGCACGCTCATCTGGGTCGGCATCCCCAACGACGACAACGACGACGTCACGACGCGACTCCGTGTGCAGGACGAGGTCGCAAAGGCCGAGGCGGCAAAGCGGCCGGGCATCGTCTTCGTCGACACGTGGAACATCTTCTCCGGCAAGGAGGGTGGCTGGGCCGAGTACCACGTCGACCCCCGTGACGGCCAGGGCAAGAAGGTCCGCGCGGCGGACGGCTTCCACCTGAACACCGTGGGGGCCGAGATCCTGGCCCTCGAGATCTCCGGCGCGGTGCAGCAGGCGCTGCGCGACCGCGGCGCCGCGATCTGAACCGCTCGTCGCCGTCGTTCTGGTCGCGATTTCGTTCGCAATCCGTACCGGATCGCGACCGGAACGGCTCGGTGACCGTTGTCAAGGGGGCGTCAAGCGGTGCTACGCAGCGTGCCGACTGGGCCGTCGGACCCAACTCTGCCGAGGTCTGGCGACCACGCTGTGCCATGCCGTACGTTGTCCGGCATGAGACGCCCAACCGACAGCACCCCACGGTGCACCGGATGGGTGAGCCGAACGCTCGGCTCAGCAGTGCTGGCTGCATCGATCGTGTCGGTGATGTCGACGTCGGCTGCCGCGTCGGGTCCTGCGCCGACCGAGCGACGCTGTGGCGACGAGACGTACCTCTGGACCGGAGCGGCGTCCGTCGGCGGGCCCAGCGGCTCGACGGTCGACACCGGAGTCGTGGTGCCCGTCGTGATCGGCACCACCATGACGGTGGTGGGCGTGTCGGCCGACGGGCTGGCACCGGACGGACGTGCCACGGCACTCGACGTGACCGTCGGCGGGGTTGCAGCGAATCCGGGGGCGTCGGTCGTCGGCGGTGCCATCGTGTTGAGTACCGGCTCGCCGACATTGCTCCGGGTCAGCGGCGCGACCGTGGTTGTGAGCCGCTGTGCCGAAGTCGCAGTCCTGCCGCAGCCGCCGCCGTCGCCGGTGCAGCGTCCCCTGCCGGCCACCGGGCTGGCCGAGCACCTGCACCTGGCGCTCGGGAGTTCGATGGTCGGCTTCGGAGCGCTCCTGGTGGCGACCGGTCGGCGCCGGCGCACGACCCGCTGATCAGCGCTGCTCGCGACCCCGGGCCTGGATGGCTGCACGTCGCTCAGCGACGCGCTCGGGGCTGAACATCGCCTCGCGCCAGGCGGCCGAGTCCCTGGCCTCGACCTGCCAGCCGGCCGGATCGCCGGTGACCTCGGCGTAGGTGCGACGGATCTGGCGCACACCGTCCTGGTCGTTGCCGCAGATGTCGCGCGCCAGTGATTGCGTGAACGTGAGCAGCTCGTCGTGCGGCACGACGTGGTTCACGAGGCCCCATTGCAACGCCTCGTCAGCAGTGAGGAAGTTGCCGGTGAAGCTCATCTCGCGAGCGCGGCGCACGCCGATCGCCTGGGGCAGCAGAACGGTGAGGCCCCAGCCCGGCATGACGCCGACGCGGCTGTGCGTATCGCCGAACTTCGCATGCTCCGACGCGACGAGGAAGTCGCAGTTGAGCGCCAGCTCGAAGCCGCCGGTGATCGCCACGCCGTTGATCGCGCCGATGAGTGGCTTCGACAGCCGAGGGAATGGGCCGCGGACGCCGTCGGCATTGGGCCGACCGTCGGCACCACCGGAGAGGTTGCCGCCCGACGAGCCGAGCTCCTTGAGATCGAGTCCGGCG
This sequence comes from Ilumatobacteraceae bacterium, assembly GCA_040878255.1. Classification (GTDB taxonomy): domain Bacteria; phylum Actinomycetota; class Acidimicrobiia; order Acidimicrobiales; family Ilumatobacteraceae; genus VFMC01. Next base: position 13,767 of record JBBDMO010000108.1, on the reverse strand, counting down.
CAGAAGGCGGGGTCGGTGCCGGTCAGGATGATGACATCCACGTCGTCGCGTGCATCGGCCTCGCGCAGCTGCTGTGGCAACAGCCGGAGCACCTCGCTCGACAGCGCATTGCGCGACTCAGGGCGGTTGAGGGTGACGGTGGCGATGCGATCGCTCACCTCGAGCAGCACGACGGACATGCACCGATGGTGGCACACGCCTGGGGCGGCGGCGCGTGCCGGGCGTCAGTCCTCGAGCTCGTCGGCGGGCAGGAACGACAGCTTCAGGTCGCCCAGCTTCACCAGGGTGGCGGCGATCCAGCCGCCGAGGGCACCGAAGTGCTCGTCGAGGAGCGTGCTGGCCCCGTCGGCCAAGGTCTGCTCGGCCAGTTCGTACAGGCCCTCGTAGGACACCTCGAGTGCGAACGATGGCTCGACGCCCTCGCCCGACGACGCAGCGTCGGCGTCGTCGGGGTAGGTGATCTCGATGGTGGTGCCGGCGCGCTCGAGTCGGCCATCGCCGATGAGCGGGCTCGTGTCGGCGGCGACGCCCGCGGCGATGTCGGGAGCAGGCTGCTCGCGGAGGCGTTGCACACGAAAGACGATCTCCATCTCGATCGCGGGCAGTTGATCGAGGACCTCATCGACGTACCAGCGCCGGTACGAGGTCTGGCTCCATGTCGGCCAGTCGAACGTGACGTGGGCGACCACCCGCGGCGGCTGGCCCTCGCCGGGCAGCCCGTAGCTGGTCTCCCAGCTGAGGTCGCCCATCAGCACGTCGACCTGGAAGTGCTCGTCGAACGCCTGCCGTTCGAGGAAGGCGTTCTCGAACGCGTCGCGCAGGGCGCCGATGGCATCGGTGAACACGTGGTCGAGCATGCAGCGGTGACCCTACCGGTCCGGTTGCGGAGCGGCCGTCGACGAGGTGGCAGACTCGCCGCCATGTCCCTGGTGCTGACCGAGATCACGACCGTCGAGGGCGGGCAGGCATACGCCACGCTCACCCTGAACAACCCTGCCGAGCGCAATACGCTGACGGCTCCGATGGTCGCCGAGATCATTGCCGCGATGGACGTGATCGAGGCCGACGAGCGTGTGGCTGCCATCGTCGTCACTGGCACGGCACCGGCATTCTGCGCCGGCGCAAACCTCGGCAACCTCGCCGAGTCGAGCGCGAGCAGCCTCGGCAGTATCTACGAAGGCTTCCTGCGCATTGCGCGCAGCCCGCTGCCCACCATCGCCGCGGTGAACGGCGCCGCCGTCGGCGCAGGGATGAACCTCGCCCTCGGCTGTGACGTACGCATTGCCGCACGCCGCGCCAAGTTCGACACCCGGTTCCTCCAGATCGGCATCCACCCCGGTGGTGGGCACACCTGGATGCTGCGCCGAATCGTCGGCCCCCAGACCACGTTCGCAGGCGTCGTGTTCGGCGAGGTCATGGACGGTGCCGAAGCCGAGCGTGTGGGTCTCGTCCACCGTTGCGTCGACGACGACCAACTGCTGGCCGTGGCCGGTCAGATGGCCACCCGCGCCGCCACCGCGCCGCGAGCGCTCGTGATCGAGGTCAAGAAGACCATCGTCGCAATGGCCGACATCGACACGCACCCGGCCGCCGTGCAACGCGAGCTCGACCCGCAGGTGTGGAGCACCCGCCAGCCATGGTTTGCCGAGCGCATCGCTGCGCTGCAGGCGAAGATCTCGTCGAAGCCGTCCTGACGAGGGCACCCGCGCCCGAGCGCGCACAAAAGTTACAGGCAGACGCTTGGCACCATCGGGTGACGGGTCTACCGTGCAATCACGGGTAGTGCTTTCCCCGTACGTTCCGAGACACAACGGAGGTACTGATGAGCCAGCGTCATCGCAGCCAGGACTCGGCCCCGCCGCCGAAGATGGACCTGCGTGCCCACGCCCACAACGAGCGGCATCGCATCAACAGCGAGCTGCACGCCGTGGCAGGGAACGTGTCCGCCGGGTTCGAACCCGAGGACGTCCACGAGCCGGGCAGAGCCTGGGTGCCGGCACACCATCACGACCCCGACCGGGCCCGTCGTGACGGTGGCGGTCAGGTCCGTCACTGGAAGCTCAAGATGTGGAAGCGGCGCAGCAACGTGCGTCGTGCGAAGGCGCAGGCCTTCCGGCTCGCCGGCGAGTGACGTCGATCAGCTGATCCACTGCGCCGCCAGGGTGGCACGTCGTTCGTGCCACTCCTCGGCGGTGATCCCGAAGCGCATGTGGTCCTCCCACTCGCCGTTGATCTCGAGGTAGCGCTGGGCGATGCCCTCCTCGCGGATCTCGAGCTTCTCCATCACTCGACGACTGTTGGCGTTGCGCGGCACGATGCAGATCTCGAGGCGATGGAGGTGGAGTTCCTCGAACGAGAACCGGGCCACGACTGCCACCGCCTCGGCCACGTAGCTGTGGCCGGCACGGTCGCGGTCGATCCAGTAGCCGATCGTGCCGCACTGCAGCGCCCCGCGAATGATGTTGTTGAGGTTCACCTCGCCGGCGAACGCGTTGTCGACGAACAGGCCGAACCCGTACGCAGTGCCGGCCTGACGCTCGCGGTCTCGTGCTGCGCAACGCGAGCTGAACGCATCGCGTGAGCGGGTGGGGTCGGCCAGCAGGGACGAACGGGTGGGCTCCCACGGTGTGAGCCATGCCTCGTTGCGCACCCGCACCTCGGTCCATTGCGGAAAGTCGCCCGGGGTGAGCGGGCGCATGACGACTCGCTTGCCGTAGAGCCGCAAGCCGGTCGACGTGCTGGGCATCGACGGGTGCCCGAAGCGCGATGCACCGCTCATTGAACGACCTCGATGTGGTCGAGGTGCAATCGCCGCATGACGGCGACCAGCGCACAGGCGGCCGGCACGATGTCATCGACCATCGACGGGCGGAGCCCAGGGTTGAGACGGCGATCGGCTTGGGGTTCGGTGGCCACCGTGCGGAACACGTCCTCGGCGGCGTCGCGGCTGAGGGTGAACGGCAACACCGGTTCGCCACCCATCTCGACTGCCACGATCGCGTTGACCGCTGCACCACGGACCTCGACGCTGGCGTGCAACACATGGGGTGATGCGCGGACAATGTCGTCGACGTGGTCGAACACGGCCCCGATCGCGTTGGTGAGCTCCTCGGGCCGCGGCGGGTCCGTGTGCAGCTCGCGAGCCCGAAGGACGGCGATCCCCACCGGGAGGACGAGGGGAGCGTCGTCATCGATCGTGACGGTGACCACGTCGTGGTCGATGTCGACGGCCATCGTGGTCATGTCGCCGCATCCAGCTGTGTTGCGACCCACGCGCCCACCGGATCGTCGCCACCGGCGAGATGCCAGGCGTAGTGGGCGTGCAGGCACTTGACCCCGGTGCGGGTGCCGGCCACGCCACCCGACGGACGCGGGCCGACGTGGGTCAGGGGCATCGCCGCGTCGCGCTCCACCGCGTAGCGCGCGTGCGCGTCGGCGACGCGCTCGGGATCGACCTCTGCCTCGGCTCTGCGGACGCCGCCCGCTGCCTCGAGCCGGCTGACGGCGACGAGCGCCTTCGGCGACACGAGCCAGTAGCGGGTGGGCATCGGCGTGCCGTCGTCGAGCACCGGAGCGTTGCAGAGGACCACCGGGTCACCGGAGGAGTCGCGGACGACCACGGTGAACGCGCCCTGCGGCTCGCGGCCGAGCAGCTCGCGCACCCTGGTCAGATCGTCGGTGGCCGAGGGCAACGGGCGGTCTTCGCGTTGGGTCAGCGGCGGCCGACGCGACGCAGCACGAGCAGCAGGAGCACGAGCCCGCCGAGCGCCGGCAGCAGGCGCTTCAGCACGGCGGTGCCCGCTACGCCCGACAGTTCCATCGGTTCATTGGCCGGACCCTCGATCTTGCGCACGGTGGGACCCGTGGCTGTGGTGGCCGGCTCGGGCGCTCCCTCGGCGACTGGCTCCGTCGTCTGGGTCTCGGTGACGACTGCTGCGGCTGGGGTCTCGGCCGGGGTCTCGGGCGGTGCGGTGTCGAGCATCGTGTTGAGGTTGGTGGCGAACTGCGCCATCAGCTTCTTGCTGACGTCGCCCATGATGCCTCGGCCGAACTGCGCCACCTTGCCGGTGACCCGCAGATCGGTCTCGACGACGCACTTCGTTTCGGTGTCGTTGATGCTCTGCAGTGACGCCGTGATCATGGCGTCGGCGTTGCCCTTGCCGGTGGTGTCGCGCCCCTCACCGTGCAGGACGGCCCGATGGTTGACGTCGTCGCGTTCGACGAAGACGGCCTCGCCCTTGAAGGCGGTGGCGATGGCGCCGAGCTTCACCTTGACGACACCTCGGTAGACCTCGCCTTCGATCTCCTGCAGCGTGGCGCCGGGCATACACGGTGCGATGCGCTCGACGTCGGTGAGCACGGCCCACGCTTCGTCGATCGGACGGGTGATCACGAACTCGTTCAGGAGCTTTTCCATCGCTGTACATCTTCCCAGGTGTCGATGTCGGCTGCGGAACCGGGGCACGCCACGTCGTGGACGAGGTCGGGGTGGTCGCGCAGCAGACGGCGGGCGCCGTCGTCACCCGACCGGGGCAGCAGCGGCCACAGCGACCGATGCAGCCTGACCGGGTGAGGACCGCGTCGACCATCATAGGAGGCGACCACCGCAGGCCACTCCGGGGGAGCCAGTGCGACGGCCCGCCATGCCTCGGCCGGGATGAACGGCTGGTCGGCGAGACCGACCACGACATGGTCGGCGCCCATCTCGTCGGCTGCGTCGAGTGCCAGCGCCATCGACGTCGCCTGCCCGTCCGCCCAGTGCTCGTTGCGGACGTGGACGACCGGTCGCCCGACGCGGTCGAGCGCCTGAGCGAGCAGTAGGCCGAGGTCGACCGCTCCGGTGACGACCACGACCGGGCCCACCTCGCTTGCAATGACGTGATCGAGGGCATGGCCGGCGACCGGGTGACCGTCGAGCGACGCCAGCAGTTTGTGCGTGGGGCCGCTGAACCGCGTACCCGCGCCGGCTGCAAGGAGGACGGCGACGACCAGCACGAGGGCACGTTAGGTGACGGTTGTCCGTCATTGACATTGCGAAAAGATGACGAACCACTTGTTCATGTCGGTTTGATGACGATAAGGTCGGTTCTGTTACAGCCGAGGTTCATCCGCTCGTACGGGATGGAATCGGCTCGGCACCCAGGTTCGGCGCTCTCGTACGGCGCTTCAGCCGACCCACTCGCGGGCCGACCAACCAGGAGTCGTCACCTCATGACGTTCACACACACCGTTCGCCGCACTGTCGTGGCCGCTGCACTCGCAGCTGCGACCGTGTCCACCGTGGCTGTGCCGCTCACCGCGCACGCCGCACCCATCGCCGTCCAGGCCCCCGTCCGCGGCAGCGATCCCCTTGCCGAAGCCGCCGCACAAGCACTGTCGACCTTGAACCGCTCGCTCGAGTCCGGTGATTCCGCCACCATCGTGTCGTCCGCTCAGCAGCTCGACGCCCTGGCGCAGGCAGTGGCCGAGCGGTTGGGCATCGACGTCGCCACCCTCCAGGCAGCCTGGCGCAACGCCGACACTGATCACCAGCGTGCGCTGCTCGGGGCACTCACCCAACTCGGTGTGCCGTACCGCAAGAACACCAGCAAGCCGGGCATCGGGTTCGACTGCTCGGGTATCACCACGTACGCGTGGGCGCAGGCCGGGTTCACGCTCACCCGCCAGAGCACGTCGCAGATCCGGTCCGCTGCGCCTCGCACGGCGGCCACGGCGCAAGCCGGCGACCTCGTGCAGTACCCCGGTCACGTCATGATGTGGCTCGGCGTCGACCGCGCCGTCGTGCACGCGATCGGCCGTGGCCGTTCGGTCGAGATCGACATCACGAAATCGCGCCGCTCACTGCGCTTCGGCGACCCCACCGGCAACTGACGGCGCGTGGATCGGCCCGTCGCTGTCACGCAGTGACGGCGCCACCCGCCCCGTGCGCCTCGCGATGATCTCGGCACAGATCGAGATCGCCGTCTCCTCGGGGGTGCGCGCACCGAGGTCGAGCCCAATCGGTGACATCAGTCGGTCGAGCTCGGCGTCGGTGACGCCCACCTCGCTGAGGCGCTCCACCCGCTTGGTGTGCGTCGTGCGGCTCCCCATCACGCCGATGTACCCGGCCCTCGTGGCGAGTGCGCCCACCACGGCCGGAACGTCGAACTTCGGGTCGTGGGTCAAGATGCACACGGCGTCGCGAGACCCGAGCTGCGCGCCGCGCTGGTCGAAGACCGGCCCTGGCCACGACACGACGACCTCGTCGGCGGCCGGGAACCGGCGGCGCGTGGCGAAGATCTCGCGGGCATCGACCACGATGACGCGATAGCCGAGCACCTTGCCGACACGCGAGAGCGCCGCCGTGAAGTCGACCGCTCCGAAGATCCACATCTGCGGCGGCGGCGCCCAGCTCTCGATGAACACCGAGATCGTCGGTGTGTCGAGTAGGTCTTCCGGTGTGGTCTGCCCCTGCGGCCCGTAGTGACGGACGCCCGAGCGTCCGGCCTCGAGTTCGCCGAGCACGTCACGCGTGACGATGCGGTCGAGTTCGGTGTCGCCCAACGTGCCCAGCACCGTGGTGTGGTGCGGTTCGTCGCCTGGCGTCACGAGCAGCTTGGCGCCTGGTGCAGGACCGTCGATGACCGTGGCGAGGGCCGTGGGCAGCTGCAGGCGCAGCCGCGCCCGCATCGTGTCGTAGATGGAGTCGCTCACCAGTCGAGCGCCTCGATGAACAGCCGAATCGTGCCACCGCAGGTGAGCCCGACCGCAAACGCTTCGTCGTCGCTGTAGCCGAACGTGACGATGCCGGGACCTCGCTCGCCGTGGAGCACACCGAGTGCTTCCGTGACGACAGCACCTTCGACACAACCACCGCTGACGCTGCCCGCGACCTCGCCGGCCTCGTTCACGGCCATCGCAGCTCCGGGCTCGCGCGGGCCTGAGCCCTCGGTGTCGACCACCTTGGCGATCGCCACGCGGGCACCGGCGGCGCGCCAGCGATCGATGTCATCGAGCAGTTCCCGCACGGGCACCTCCTGCGTTGGGGATCGGATTGGTGACCAGGCGGAGCGCCGAGATCGTTGCCGCCAATTCTTCCATGGCGGCGACCGAATGCCCCTCGACGAACGCATCGACGTGGGGGAGTGCGGCCGCCATGCCGCGGGCCAGCGGCGCGTATCCGGGGGTCACCTTCAGCGGGTTCACCCAGATCGTGCGGAACGTGACGCGGTGCAGCCGTTCCATCTGCTCGCCGAGCTGCTCGGGATCGCCCCGGTCCCACCCGTCGGACAGGATGACGACGATGGCGTTGCGAGCCATGCCGCGCACGCCCCAGTCGTCGTTGAAGGTGCGGAGGCAGTCGCCGAGGCGCGTGCCTCCGCTCCAGTCGAGCACCCGAGATGCGGCGAGTTCGAGCGCCTGGTCCGGATCGCGGCTGCTGAGCTCTCGGGTCACGCGGGTGAGCCGGGTGCCGAGGGCGAACGCCTCGACGCGCTGGCGACCCGCCACGGCGGCGTGGACGAAGCGCAACATGGCGCGGGCGTACGGCTCCATCGAACCGCTCACGTCGAGCAGCAGCACGAGCCGCCGCATCCGCTCGCCGGGCTCGCGCCAGCGTCGCTGGATCGGCTCGCCACCCGAGCGCAGCGAGCCGCGGATGGTGGCCCTGATGTCGGGGTTCGGGCCGCGGCGTGATCGTCGCATCCGGAACGACTGGCGTGGCGGGCCGGCGAGCCGCAGGCTGCTCATCAGCTCCTCGGCGAGGCGGAGCTCGGTGTCGTCGTAGGCGGCGAAGTCCTTGTGGCGCAGCACCTCGGTGGCAGAGAACCGCAGCTGGAGCATCGGGTCATCCGTGCGCTCACCGGCGTCGTCGGGCTGGTCGTCGCCGTCAGCATCGTCGTCGTCGACCGCGATGGTGAGCAGCATCGGCTCCTCGGCCTGGGCCTCGGCGGTACCGCCGCCACGGCGCTCCCAGTAGACCGCAAAGGCACGGTCGTACACATCGAGGTCCTCAGGACGGTGGACGAGTGTGCTGCGGCCCGCCCAGTACACGCCGTCACGGTGGTCGATGCCCAACAGACCGAGTGCCTCGCCGAACGCGATGACGCTGCCGATCGGCACCGACACGCCGAGACCGCGCAGGACGCGGGCGAAGCCGACGGCGAGCTGTTCCGCCGTCATCTCAGCCGTGGAACGCGCCGCGCTCGAACGCCTGCTTGACGATGTCGGCGAGGCCGTTCTGCTGCCGGATGCGGTCCTGGTCCTCGCGGTACTTGAGGACGGCACCGAGGGTCGATTCGATGGTGCGCTCGTCGAGTTCGCTGACGCCCAGCATCGACAGCGCGTTCGCCCAGTCGATGGTTTCGGCGACGCCCGGCGGCTTGTACAGATTGCGGGTGCGCATCGCCTCGACGGCCCCGGCCACCTGGCGTGCGAGCGGTTCGAGTACGTGTGGCACGCGCAGGCGGACGATCTCGACCTCGCGTTCGAAGTCCGGGTGCTCGACCCAGTGGTACAGGCACCGACGCTTCAGCGCGTCGTGCACGTCGCGGGTGCGGTTCGAGGTGAGGATGACGATGGGTGGCTGTGTGGTGGTGAACACGCCGAGCTCGGGGACGGTGACCTGGAAATCGGACAAGACCTCGAGGAGGTATGCCTCGAACTCGTCGTCGGCGCGGTCGATCTCGTCGATGAGCAGCACCGGTGGGATGAGGCTCTGGTGGTCGATGGCGCGCAGCACGGCGCGCTTCAGCAGGAAGCGCTCCTGGTACAGCTGGTCCTCGAGCATGGACGTGCCCAGGCCCCGCGCGTCGCCGGTCGCCTCGGCGGCGCGGAGATGGAGCAGCTGGCGCGAGTAGTCCCAGTCGTAGACGGCCTGGCTGGCGTCGATGCCCTCGTAGCACTGCAGGCGAATGAGCGCTCCGCCGCTCCAGCGGCTGAGCACCTTGGCGACCTCGGTTTTGCCCACGCCTGCCTCGCCCTCGAGGAGCAGAGGCCGGCGCAGCGCCAGCGCGAGGTAGATCGCAGTGGCGAGACCGTCGTCGGGAAGGTACCCGTGGGAGCTGAGGGCGGCGGCGACGTCGGCGGGCGTCGAGGTGGCGGAGAGCACATGTGCAGGCTAGAGGCGTCGTGCCATGCTGTGCGCCGTGGAGCACGAGGCGGCAGACGACACCATCGTGAACTTGCCCGAGCGGGTGGGGGCCGGTGTCGTGATGGTCTCGGTCCATGCCCCTGACGTGAGCCAACTCGTGCTCACCGTGCGTTCGCCCAGCGACGACGACGGTGGTGAACGCCATGTCGAGGCCGTGCCCGCCCCCGACCGGCCTGGCACGTGGGTGGCCACCGTCTCGGCCGAGGGCGGCGACCGGTACTGGCTCACCGCCGACGGGGTGGGGCCGCTGGTCGATCCCGCTGCAGACGATGTCGTGTTCGAGGACGGTCGTCCGCTCGGTGTCGTGCGCACGGCCCCGTGGCCACGCCAGCCCTCGCTCGGTGGGCACCACCCGTTCCCGGTGGTCTACGAGATGCACGTGCGTGGCTTTGCCCGCACCTTCGCCGGAGCCATCGAGCGGCTGGCGCACCTGAGCGACCTGGGCGTGCAGGTGGTCGAGCTGATGCCGGTGCACCCGTTCGACACCGAGGGCAACCACTGGGGCTATATGCCGGTCGTGTGGGGTGCGGTGCACCGACCCTTTGCCGCTGACGCCGACGATGCGCCGGGCGAGCTCGCCGCGTTCGTGGCCGAGGCGCACCGACTTGGGATCGAGGTGTGGCTCGACGTCGTGTTCAACCACACCGGGGAGGGCAGCCCGGACCAGCCGACCTGGAGCCTGCGGGGCCTCGACGATGCCCACGCCTACCGCCGTCGCGACGACGGTTCGTACACCGATGACAGCGGGTGCGGCAACGACACGAACCCAGCCGACGAGCAGGTGCGCGATCTGGTGCTGCAGGCGCTCGACCGCTTTGCTGACCTCGGCATCGACGGCTTCCGGTTCGACCTCGCCTCGCTGCTGAGCCGCGACGGCGGCACGCTCGTGCGCCGCATCGGAGACTGGGCCGACCAGCGCAACGTGGTGCTCGTGGCCGAGGCGTGGGACATGGGGGCGTACGAGGTGGGTCACCGTTTTCCCGACGGCAGATGGGCGCAGTGGAACGACCGCTTCCGTGACGACGTTCGTGGGTTCCTGCGCAGCGAGCCGGGCCTGGTCCCGAACATGATCCAGCGCGTCACCGGCAGCCCCGAGCTGTTCGACGGCCATGCATGGCGCAGCCTGAACTTCGTCACCGCTCACGATGGGCTCACGCTCCACGACCTCACCGCGGTGACCTCCGATCGGCACCGCTCGTGGGATTGCGGCCCGGACCTACGGCCGCAGCAGATCGCCAACGCCTTCTCCTACCTGCTGATGTCTGCTGGTCCGGCCATGTTCGTGATGGGCGACGAGATGGCCCGCACGCAGGAGGGACACGACAACCCATACGACGTCGACGGCCCACTCACCTGGCTCGACTGGTCGCGGCTCGACGAATGGCCGGACCTGATGGCGAGCGTCCGCCGGCTCGTCGAGCTGCGTGGGCTTGCCGACTTCTCGCATGTCGCGTGCTTCGGGCCGAACGGCGCGCCCGACCTCGGGTACGAGTCGCGGACCCTCGCCTGGTCCACCGGCGCGCTGTACGTCATCGCGAACGCGTGGTGGGAGCCGGTGACGTTCACCGTGCAGCGCCCGGGGCCGTGGCATGTTGCGCACACCACAGCGCAGGACACCATCGCGTCCGGCGACGGTACGGTCGTGGCAGCGCCACGGTCGGTCACGGTGCTCGTGCACGAAGGGGTTCCCCATGATCGTCGACATCCAGCTCAACCCGGCGGCTGAGCCCTGGCAGTCGCTCCGTGATGGTGTGCTCGTTGCCGAGGCGGCCGGCTTCGGCACCGCCTGGGTGTTCGATCACTTTGCCGGCGACGTGCTGACCGGTTCCGGCATGATCGAGTGCTTCACACTCCTCGGCGCATTGGCGGCGAGCACCGAACGCATCGGGCTCGGTTCGCTGGTGGTGAACGTCGCCAACCGCAACCCGGGCGTCATGGCGCTCAGCGCGGCCAGCGTTCAGGCCGTCAGCGGTGGGCGGCTCGTACTCGGCCTCGGTGCCGGTGCAGCGCCTGACACGTGGTGGTCGGCCGAGCATCGCGCCCTGGGCATCCACCTGGCACCCACCATGGCCCGGCGGCACGAACGACTCGCCGGCGCGCTCGACGAGCTCGACCGCCTGTGGGCCGACGACCGGCCGGACGAGCTGGCCCACTTCGCCCGGCCGGTGCTGCGCCCGCCGGTGATCGTCGGGGTGAACAGCGAACCGCTGGCGCGCATGGCGGCCAGGCGCACCGACGGTCTGAACGTGCGGGGCACCCACGACTGGCTCGACGCGATCGTGGCGGCAGCGTTCGAGGAACGAGCAGCATCCGGTCGCGCCGACGAGCCGATGGATGTGTCGGTGTGGGCGGCGTTCGACCCTGCCCTTGCCGACCCGGATCACCCCGATCGCCGTCGATGGGAGGCGCTCGGCGTGGGCCGCCTGGTGTTGGTGTGCCTGCGCCCGCACGACCCGGCGGCACTCGCCGGCTTCTTCGGCTGAGCTCGCGGCTACAGGTAGTTCAGTTCCTTGGCGGTGCGCGCGAGGTCATCGCGGAACCGCGGGTCGGCAATGGCGATGAGGGCGCGGGTGCGCTCGCGGATCGTGCGGCCGCGCAGCTCGGCAACGCCGTGCTCGGTGACCACCATGTCGACGGTGTTCTTCACCGTGGTGACCACATCGCCGGGCGAGAGCTGCGGCACGATGCGCGACAGTTGGCCGTCCTTGGCGGTGCTCTGCAGGACGATGAAGCTCTGCCCTCCCGGGCTGTATGCGGCACCTCGCGCGAAGTCGCTCTGGCCGCCCGACGACGAGTAGTAGCGACCGTTGATCGTCTCGCTCGCGCACTGACCGAGGAAGTCGACGGCGAGGCTCGCGTTGATGCTGACGAAGTCGACATCGCGTGAGATCACGCGCGGGTCGTTGACGTAGCGCGCCGACCACATCTCGATGGTGGGGTTGTCGTGGATGAAGTCGTAGAGGCGGCGGGTGCCGAGCGCGAACGTACCGATGACCTTCAAGCGGTTGTTCGCCTTCTTCACACCGGTGACGACTCCGGACTCGATGAGATCGATGAGGCCGTCGGAGATGAGTTCGGTGTGGACCCCGAGATCGGTGTGGCCGGACAGGTGGGAGAGCACCGCGTTCGGAATGGCGCCGATACCGGCCTGCAACGTGCTGCCGTTGCGCACCCGCTCGGCCACGAAGCCCCCGATGCGCCGATCGATATCGGACGGCTGGGCCGGGGGCACCTCGACCAAGGGGTAGTCGGCCTCGATCCAACCGTCGATCTGGGAGACGTGGATCTGGTTACGGCCCGAGGTGCGCGGCATCTGCCGGTTCACCTCGATGAAGAACGGGGCTCGCCCGATGAAGCTGGCTGCGTAATCGGCGCTGACGCCGAGGGAGAAGTTGCCGTGCTGGTCCGGCGGCGCTGCCGCAGCGATGACGTACGGGTGGTTCGAACGCCGCCTGATGAGGTCGTAGACCTCGGAGAAGTGGTTGGGAACGAGGTCGACGTTGCCCTCGAGGAACCGCGGTCGCGTGATGTGCGACAGGAAGTACGAGATGTGGCGCAGGTGGTCGCCATGGGCCCCGTGCATCATCGGCCGGTCGCGCAGCGCGTGCATCTGGTGCACGGTGACGTCGTCGAGTCGATCGGCGTTGGCCTCGACCGCATCGAGCAGCACCATCGGTTCGCCGTTCGCGATCGGCACGATCAGCTCCGTACCCGGCTGGATCCGCTCGAGCAGTGCCGACGGATCGGCAACGTGCTTGGCGGCCAGCAGGTCGGAGGTGTGGCTCACGAATCGAATCCGAGCCCGAAGCGATCGAGGCTGCGCAGCCAGGCGTTGCGTTTGCCGGTCTTGTCCTCGCGGTCGAGCGACCAGCGCGTGGTCTGGATGCCGATGAAACGGAACGGTTCCGGCGGGAAGGGAAGCGGCTTCTCCTGCACGAACTTCGTCTGGGTCGCCACCGACCGCTTGCCGTCGAGGAGGTCGAGCATGACCTCGCCGCCGAAGCGTGCCGACGCGACGCCGAGCCCGGTGTAGCCGAGTGCGTACGCCACCCTGCCTCCCCACGCCTGGCCCCAGAACACGCAGAAGCGGCTGCACGTGTCGATGGCGCCGCCCCACATATGCGTGAACTTCAGGCCCTCGAGCTGCGGGAAGGTGTCGAAGAAGTGCTTGCTGAGCTTGGCCCACGTCTCGGGGCGGCTCTCGAGCTCGACGTTCATCTTGCCGCGCCAGAAGTAGATGGCGTCGTAGCCGCCCCACAGGATCCGGTTGTCCTCGGTGAGTCGGTAGTAGTGGAACTGGTTGGCGATGTCGCTGAGGCCCTGACGGTTGGTCCAGCCCAGCTCGGCGAGCTGTGCCGCCGACAGCGGCTCGGTGACCATGCAGTAGTCGTAGACCGGCGCGACGTAGTGGCTCATCCGGTTCAGCAGGGGCTTGAACGCGTTGGTGGCGAGTGCGACCTTGCCGGCACGCACCCGGCCGAGCGGGGTGTTGATGAGCACACCGACGCCGTCCTTTTCGAGCGACGTCGCCTTGGTGTCTTCGTAGATGCGCACACCGAGCGACATCGCCGCTTCCTTGAGGCCCCACACGAGGCGGGCGGGGTCGACGATCGCGGCGCGGTCCTTGCGCCACAGGC
>JBBDMO010000107.1:0-15735 GCA_040878255.1 Ilumatobacteraceae bacterium | reverse complement strand
TGCCGGCCGGCTCGCACCGCAGATCGGCGCCCATTACCTCGAACGCCACATGGGCGGTCGCGGTGTCCTCATGGGCGGCGCACCGGGCGTGCAACCGGCCAAGGTCGTCGTGCTCGGCGCCGGCAACGTCGGGTGGAACGCTGCATGGATCGCCGCCGGCATGGAGGCCGAGGTCGTGCTGTTCGACAAGAACCTCGACCGGCTGCGCTGGGTCGACCAGATCAACAAGGGTCGCATCGTCACGCTGGCGTCGAACCGTGGCGCGCTCGAGCGCAACATCGCCGACGCCGATCTGGTCATCGGTGCCGTGCTCGTGGCCGGCGGCCGCGCCCCCGTCGTCGTCAGTGAGGACATGGTCCGGTCGATGAAGCCAGGTGCCGTCATCGTCGACGTCGCCGTCGATCAGGGCGGCTGCATCGAGACGATCCACGAGACCACTCACAACGACCCCGTGTACTTCCAACACGGCGTGCTGCACTACGCAGTGGGGAACATGCCGGGCGCGGTACCGCACACGAGCACCTACGCACTCACCAACGCCACGCTCCCCTACCAGCTCGAGCTCGCCCAGTTCGGTGCTGCCAGGGCCGCTGCTCGCGACGAGGCGCTGGCGCACGGGCTCAACACCGTGGCGGGCAGCGTCACCAACTCACCGGTGGCCGAGTTCCTCGGTGTCGACTTCGTCGAACCGTTGGTCGCCCTGGCCTGAACCCATCCGTGAGGTTTGCGCCGCCACCTGCGGTCCGAATCGCACGAATCCCGGCGTCCGTGAGGTTCCAACCGGCCAGAGCGGCCGGAACCTCTCGAAGCAACCGATGCGAAGGACCGGCAGCGCACAGCATCAGGCGCACGGGCATCGGACGGGTACGGTCGCAGGTATGGCGACACCAGCATCCGAGCTCACGCTCCCGGAGATCCCCCTCGACGACGGTGGCCACGAGCACCGGCGGGCGATGCGCGATTCGCTCCCGTCCGACACGTGGCTGTTCCGCAACTTCATCGGGTACGGCGTCCTGCGCTACGAGGATGCCGTGGGCATCCTGCGTGACAAGCGCTGGCACAGTGCGACGTCACGCATCCCCGAGCTGATGGGCATCACCCGCGCCGACTTCCTCGCCCGCCAGCGCGGCAGCATCCTGTCGTCCGAGGGCGACGAGCACACGCGGTTGCGCCGCCTGGTCGCACCGGCGTTCAACCCCCGTGCGGCCGATGCGCTCCGGCCGTTCATGCGCGAGGTGATGAACGGTCTCATCGACCCGATCGCCACGGTCGGCCATGGCGACTTCGTCGCAGCGGTCACCGAGCCCTACCCGATCCCGATCATCTGCGAGTTGCTCGGCGCACCGAAGAGCGACTGGCAGCTGTTCAGCCGGCTCGCCAGTGACATCCTCGAGGTCTTCTCCGCCGACCTGCCATCGAAGCTCGACCTCGTCATGAACGCCCAGGACGAGATGGATGCCTACACCCGCGAGCTCATCGCCGAGCGGCGCGCCAAGCCCGCCGACGACCTCCTCACGGCGCTGATCGCCGCCGAAGAGGCCGGCGACAAGCTGTCGAACGACGAGCTGGTGATGATGGTGAACGCCGTCATCGTCGGCGGCACCGACACCACGCGCAACCAGCTCGGTTGCGCGGTGTCACTGTTCGCCGAGCACCCCGACCAGTGGGCACTGCTGGCCGAGCGACCCGAGTTGGCCGGTCGTGCGGTCGAAGAAACGATGCGCTACTTCGGTGCGGTGCGCGGCACGATGCGCTTCGCGAGCACCGACATCGTCTACCGCGACGTGCTGTTCCCGACCGGCACGTTCATGGGCATCGGCCTTGCCGACGCCAACCACCAGGCGTCGGTGTTCGCGCACCCCGAGGTGTTCGACATCACCAAACCCGCGCCCGAGCAGCCCCAGCTCACCTTCGGATCGGGCATCCACTACTGCCTCGGTGCGTCGCTGGCTCGCGCCGAACTGCAAGAGGCGCTGCCGCTGCTCGCCCAACGCATGCCGAACCTGCACATCGACGGACAGATCACCTGGAAGCCCGATGGCGTCGGCATCTTCGGTCCGGCCCATATGCCGATCACCTTCGACGCGGGACACTGACCCCTGCAACCCCCGTGCGGTGAGCGGTGAGGGGCCGTGCGCCGCTCACCCCTCACCGCACGGGGTTCAGCTCACGGCAGCGAGGGCGGCCATGATCAGGTCGAAGCCGCGCATGTCACCCACGAGGCCCGACTCCATGCGGTTCATCATGTAGGTCAGGGTCATCCGGTGCGTCAGGTCGTTGATGACGATCGAGCCACCCCAGCCACCCCAGTAGCAGAGCTGCAGGCCCTCGGGCACGGGCATCGCCGCGTTGGGGAGGCCGAAGCCGATGCCGAAGCGCGAGTCGATGCCGAGGACGAGGTCCATGCCGCTCGCCTGCTCGTCGAAGATCAGCTCGATCGTCTTCGGTGACAGCAGCCGCACACCGTCGACCTCGCCGCCGTTGGTGATGATCGACTGCACACGGGCGACCGAGCGGGCGTTGCCATGACCGTTCGCCGCACCGATGTCGGCCTGGCGCCACTCGGGCGTCCACGCGACGGAGGCGTCTGGGGCCGGGCCTGTGAAGGTCTTCACCAAGACGCTGTCGAGGTCGATGGTGGCCCAGTCGATCTCCATCGGCGGGGGCGGAACGACGTTCGAGACCCGGTGGAACTCACTCGGGTCGAGGCCGATGTGGAAGTCGGCGCCGAGGGGGCCGGCGATCTCGTCCGCGAAGAACTCGCCCAGCTTGCGGCCGGTGATCCGCCGGATGACCTCACCGACCAGGTGGCCCTGGTTCAGCGCGTGGTAGCCGGACTGCGTGCCCGGCTCCCACCATGGCGCCTGTGCGGCGAGCATCGACGTCGACTTCTCCCAGTCGTAGAGGTCCTCGATGACGACGGGTTGCGCCCAGCCGGACACCCCGGACGTGTGCGACAGCAGGTGGCGGACCTCGATGTCGGCCTTGCCGTTCGCGGCGAACTCGGGCCAGTAGTGCGCGACCTTCTGGTACACGTCGAGTTCGCCGCGCTCGACCAACGTGAGCGCACTCAGCGCCATCATCGTCTTGGTGCTCGACCAGACGTTGACGAGCGTGTCGCGCTCCCATGGCGCGGTCTGCTCGGTGTCGGCCCAGCCGCCCCACAGGTCGACCACCGGTTCACCCTCGACCACGACGGCGACCGACGCGCCGAGATCGGCCCCCGAGTCGATGCTCCGCTGCAGCACCTCGCGCATCGCCTCGAAACGCGGATCCGCGATCGTCCCCTGGACTTCCGTCATGACTGACCCCCCTTGTGTCGAATCGGAATCTAGGCGCAAGGGTCGCGCCACGCCCACGACCACGACGTCGGATGCGGCGACGCGTGTCATCTCGATGCCCACGACGGCGGAACGTATCCCGTACGGTGCGGGTCCATGGCCAATGACATCAAGCTCGGGTACAACACCGGTTACTGGGGCAGCGGCCCGCCGAACGGCGCGCTCGACGCGATCGTGGAGGCCGAGCGGCTCGGATACACGTCGGTCTGGACCGCCGAGGCGTACGGCAGCGACGCCCTGACGCCGCTCGCATGGTGGGGTGCACACACCGAGCGCGTGAAGCTCGGTACGGGCATCGTGCAGATGAGCGCACGCACACCAGCTGCCACGGCGATGGCCGCGATGACGCTCGATCACCTCTCCGGCGGCCGCGTCATCCTGGGCCTCGGCGCCTCTGGCCCGCAGGTGGTCGAGGGCTGGTACGGCCAGCCGTACCCGAAGCCGCTCGCACGTACCCGCGAGTACATCGACATCGTCCGCCAGATCGTCCGCCGCGAGCAGCCGGTCGACGTGCAGGGCGACTTCTACCAGATGCCGTTCCCCGGTGGTGCCGGCCTCGGGAAGCCGCTGAAGAGCACGATCCACCCGTTCCGCAAGGAGATCCCGATCTACCTCGGCGCCGAGGGGCCGAAGAACGTGGCCCTGTCGGCCGAGATCTGCGACGGTTGGCTGCCGCTGTTCTTCGCCCCGAAGGAGAACGCGTTCTACCAGCGCTGCCTCGACGAGGGCTTCGCCGCATCGGGCGACCCGACCAAGAAGGATCGCTTCGAGGTTGCGGCCACCGTCATGCTGATCCCTGGCGACGACGTCGAGCAGTGCGCCGATTTCGTGCGGCCGTTCCTGGCGCTGTACGCCGGCGGCATGGGCGCCCGCGGTGCGAACTTCCACTTCGAGGTCTTCGCCCGCATGGGATACGAAGACGTCGCGCTGAAGGTGCAGGACCTCTACCTGGCAGGCAAGAAGGCCGAGGCCGCGGCCGCAATCCCGTTGTCGATGGTCGACGACGTGGCGCTGGTGGGCCCGCCCGACCGCATCAAGGCCAAGCTCGACGAGTGGCGCGAGACCTGCATCACGACGTTCCTCGTGAGCGGTCCGAAGCAGGTCCTCGCCCCGTACGCCGAACTCATCCTCGGCTGACGACGCAGCGACCGTTGGCGCGATCTCTGCCGTGATTCGGTCGTGGACGACCGGATCACGGCAAAGGTCGGCCTGCGGTCAGGTATCAGGTGCTCAGGCGTCGCGAGGCGCGGGGTCGTCGTTGGCTGGCGACGCGGTCGGTGCGGACGCGGTCGGTGCGGACGCGGTCGGTGCGGACGCGGCCGAGGGCGGGGCCATCGAGATGACGAGGCCGTCGATCTCGAGCACGATCTCGGGCTGACCCGACGCGTTGGTGATGCCGGCGGGCTCTGCGATCTTGCGCTGGATGGCCATGGCCGCACAGTACCGGAGCCGAGAGACAGGTGATCCCGGCGCGGTTACAAGCCGCCCGGGATCGTGGCCGTCATCCGTGGAGACTTCGGCGACCCGACCCTACCGTCGTCACTGCGGCCGGCGGAACCCGCGGTGGTCGCCCGGTCAGTCGCAGCAACTGTCGCGCCATCCGCAGCCGCCGCACTTGAAGTGGGCGTGCTCGGCATGGAGTGCGCCACCGCACAGGGGGCACTCCGGGAACACGCCGTACCGCACGCACCGGTCGTTCTGCGGCGGCTGTGCCGGCGACGGACGGGACTGGGTGTCGGGCATCTGCATGTGGCAAGTCTGACATCGACCAACCGTTTGCCGGAGCATCCGGTCGCGTACTGTTGACCCACGGGTCAAGACCACATGAGCACAACGTCCACCGAAGGCCCCGGGGCATCTCCCACCCGGCAGATCGCGCACGGCTTCCGCCCGGGAAGTGCTCGTGCGGCACTCGCCTATCCCGACTTCCGGCGGATGTGGGTCGCCTCATTCGCCAGCAACGTCGGCACGTGGATGCAGAACGTGATCCTCCCCGCCTACGTGTACGACCGCACGGGCAAGGCGTCCGTGGCCGGCCTGCTCGTGTTCGCCCAGCTCGGTCCGCTGCTGATCCTGTCGATTCCCGGTGGCGTCATCGCCGACCGGTTCGACCGCCGAAAATGGCTCATTGCGATGCAGATCGTGCAGCTCTGCTTCTCGGTGGCGCTCGCTCCCCTGGCCGCCACCGATGCGCCGATCTGGTCACTGTTCCTGGTCGCCATGTGTGTTGGCATCGGTAACGCACTCAATGCTCCGGCCTGGTCGGCGATGCTGCCGACGCTGGTCAGCAAGGCCGACCTCGCCGGCTCGATCTCGCTGAACTCGACGATGATCAACGGCTCGCGCGTCATCGGCCCGATCCTCGTGGCCGGCCTGCGCCCACTCGGCGTCAGCACGGCCGAGATCTTCGTGCTGAACGCAGCGACCTACCTCTTCGTCGTGTTCGCGCTGCTGTCGGTGCACCTCCCGAGCATCGGCGGCGTCGCTCGCGAGAAGGGCATGCGGCAGTTCACGTCCGGGCTCCGGCTGGCCCGGTCGATCCCGGTCGCGTCGCGTCTGCTCATTGCGCTCACCACATTCTCATTGCTGTCACTGCCCTACGTCGGCCTCTTTCCTGCCGTTGCGAATCTGAACTTCGGGATCGAGCCAAAGTCGTCGACGTACAACTGGCTCTACGCCACGTGGGGCTTCGGTGCGTGCCTCGGCGGACTCGCGATCGGCACGGTCTTCGTCGGGTGGGACGCGCGGCGCCTCATCCGGCTGGGCTTCGCTTCGTTCGCCGTGTGCCTCGCTGCGTTCGCGATCTCGGCGCACCCGCTGCCCGCGTTCATCAGCGGATTCGTGCTGGGCTTCTGCTACTTCGCCACCACCACGTCGATGCTCACCGTGCTCCAGAGTCGTCTGGCCGACAACCAGCGCGGCCGTGTGATGAGCCTGTGGTTCATGGCCTTCGGTGGCACGGTACCGCTCGGCAACCTCGTGTTCGGACCGGTCATCGACGCGGTCGGTGCCCGCTGGGTGCTCCTCATGGGCGCCGCGTGGGCACTGGTGCTGGCCTGGTGGTGCGACATCGCCGCCATCGATGCCCGCACGCACGACCACTCGGCGAAGCCCGATCACACCTCCATCAGTGACGAGCACGGCATCTCGGCCGGCGACTGACGTTCAGTCGCCGACGAGCACCCTGGCCACGCGCTCGAGGCCGGCCACGCGACTGCCCTTCACCAGCACTGCCGTCCCAGCGCCGACCGGGCCGAGCACGGCCACCGGGTCATCAACGGGTGTCACGCCGTAGAGCGCAGTGCCCGTGGCGATCACCGCAACCCCGCGATCGCGGGCGTACGCAGCGATTGCGAGGTGCTCGACCTCGGGGTCGCTGATCTCGGCCATCACACCGACGACGGCCACGCGGCGTTCGGCGGGCAAGGCGACCAGCGCGTCGATGGCGGCGCGCATCGACGTCGGATTCGCGTTGTACGAATCGTTCAGCACCGTGGCACCCGACGCCGTGGTGAGCACCTCCATCCGCATGGCAGTCAGCGCCACGTCGGCCAGCGCTGCGGCCCCGGCCGCCAGATCGCCGCCCACGGCACCCACGCACGCCAGCGCGGCCGCCGCGTTCGACACCATGTGCCGACCGCTGACGCCGAGGCGCACGGTGACGGTGCCCCACGGCGTGTGCGCAATGAACGACGCGCGGGCGAGATGGTCGAGCACGACGTCGATGATCCGCACATCGGCGTCTGCCGCCTCGCCGTAAACGATCGTCGAACCGGCGCACCGCGACGCCATCGCTGCGACTCGGTGGTCGTCGCCGTTCAGGATCGCGATGCCGTGCGCAGGGAGCGCGTCGATCAGTTCGGCCTTGGCCCTTGCGACCCCCTCGATGCCGCCGACCCGGTCGCTGTGGGCCTCTGCCACGCGGGTGACGATGCCGATGGTCGGCCGGGCGATGTCGCACAGCCGCGTGATCTCGCCGAAGCCGCGCATCCCCATCTCGAGCACGAGCACCTCGGTGTCATCGGGCGCATTGAGGATCGTGGTCGGCAGTCCCTGGTCGTTGTTGAAGCTGCGCTCGTTCGCCCACGTGCGCCGGCTCGCCGCGAGGGCCGCCCACGCCAGGTCCTTCGTGCTCGTCTTGCCGACCGAGCCCGTGATGCCGACGACCGTGGCGACCAGGTGACGCCGGCGCTCGGCAGCCAGCGCCATCAACGCCTGCAACGTGTCGGCAACCTCGATCGCGGTGCCGCCGACGGCACCTCGGGCGGTGAGGTATGCGGCCGCACCCGACGCGAGTGCACCCTCGATGAAGTCGTGGCCGTCGCGCTGATCGACGATCGGCACGAAGAGCTGGCCGGGGCGGATCGAGCGCGAGTCGAACGACACCCCGTCGATGTCGGTGTCGGGGCCGACCAACCGTCCGCCGGTGGCTGCCACCACGTCGCTTGCCCGGAATCGCATCGGAGCACACGGTACCGTCGGCCCCGCATGAGCGCCGAGGACCCCGACCGCATCGACCGCATCGACCTCGTCGTCCTGTTCGGCGGCCAGTCGGCCGAGCACGACGTCAGTTGCACGACGGCAGCGCACGTGCTGCGTGCCGCTGACCCGGCCAAGTACCGCATCACCGCCATCGGTATCGGCCGCGACGGCCAGTGGTCGCTCGCCACGTCGGCGCAGCTCGCGCTCGAGTCCGGACCCGACGCACTGCCGGGTCGCCTCGACCCCAGCGGTGATGCCGTCTCGCCTGCCGACGTCATCGGGCGCGGCACGCGCACCGTCGTGGTGCCGCTGCTCCACGGCCCGATGGGTGAAGACGGCACGGTGCAGGGGATGCTCGAGCTGCTGGACGTCCCCTACGTCGGCTCGGGCGTGCTGGGGTCAGCCGTGTCGATGGACAAGGCGATGGCAAAGCAGGTGCTCACGGCGAACGGCATCGCGCAGGCACGCTCGCGTTCGTTCCGCGAGGTCGACATCACGCCGTCCACACCCGCCGATCTGGTGGCCGAACTCGGCCTGCCGCTGTTCGTGAAGCCGGCCAACATGGGCTCGTCGGTCGGGGTCAGCAAGGCCAAGACCGTCGAGGCAGTGCGTGATGCGATCGACGTCGCCCTCGCGTACGACGAGTGGATCGTGGTCGAGGAGGCGATCGTCGGCCGCGAGATCGAGGTGGCCGTGCTCGGCAACCTCGCACCACGCGCCAGCCTGCCCGGCGAGGTGGTGCCCGGAGCCGAGTTCTACGACTACGCCGACAAGTACCTCGACGACGGATCGCAGACCGTCATCCCCGCACCACTCACACCCGAGGCGACCGCCGAGGTTCAGCGCCTGGCCATCGACGTGTACCGGGCGCTGCGCTGCGAGGGAATGGCGCGCGTCGACTTCTTCTACGAGGAGGCGGGGCCGGCGCGTGGCTTCCTGTGCAACGAGGTGAACACGATCCCCGGCTTCACGCCGATCTCGATGTACCCGAAGATGTGGATCGCCAGCGGCCTGTCGTACCCCGAGCTCATCGACGAGCTCGTGTCACTCGCCCTCGAACGCCACACCCGCCGCCGCCGCAACACCACCCACTGACCAGAACTTCGGCACCTCACTGGGCTTGAACCCCACGGACGTGCCGAAGTTCGAAGGGGTCAGGGCGCGAGCGCGGCGCGCAGGAACGAAAGGAGCTCGTCGCGAAGGCGGCGCAGGCCGGCGGGCGTCGGCTCCCAGCCGTTCACGCGCAGGGCCTGGGGTTCGGTGGCGATGCCGGTGACCGTGGCGTAGCAGAGCGCCGACACGAGGCCGGGGTCGGCCCGCCGCAGTCGGCCGGCATCCATCTCGGCCGCCAGATACACGTGGGCTCGTTCGGCCAGCGGGCGCACCAGGTCGATCAGCGGCGCTGCGAGCGGCTGCGGCAGGCGACTGACCTCGCGGATGAGGCCCAACAGCGCAGGGCGACGAACGGCCGGACGGAACACCGCACGCACCACGGCGTCGATGCGGTCGAGCGGGTCGTCGGTCGCCGCCCGGACGGCGGCCTCGACTACCAGTGCCAGGTCACCGGCAGCCTGGGTGAGCACCGACTGCAGCAGCTCGTCCTTCGACGGGAACCAGTACAGCAGCGTCTGCTTCGTGACGCCGACCTCCGACGCGATCAGGTCGAGTGAGACGGCATCGAACCCGCGCAGACCGAATTGGTCGGTAGCCGATGTCAGGATGCGGTCTCTCGTCGATGTTCGCATGGCTCTCTACCATATGGTAGACACTCCCTGTGATCGCCGAGAACCTCGCCGGCAAGCGCATCGCCGTCACCGGCAGCACGGGCTTCGTGGGCACCGCCCTCGTCGAGCGCCTGCTCCGCGACGTGCCCGGATGCGAGCTCGTCCTCCTCGTCCGCCCATCGAAGCGGCACGACCCCACCGAGCGGGTGCGGCGCGAGATCTTCAAGAACAACTGCTTCGACCGCCTGAAGGCGGCGCTGAAGGACACTGACGAGCCGTTCGAGGCGATGGTCGCCCGACGGGTGACGGCGGTCGGCGGCGACGTCAGCACCGACGGCCTCGGCCTGAACGACGCCGACCGGGCACTGTTCGCGAGCTGTGACACCGTGATCCACTCCGCTGCCGCGGTGGCGTTCGACTCGCCGCTCGACTCGGCTGTCGAGATCAACCTGCTCGGGCCCACACGCATCGCCGCCACACTGAACGACCTCGGCGTCACCCCCCACCTCGTCGCTGTCAGCACGTGCTACGTGGCAGGCAACCGCCGTGGCACCGCGCCCGAAGAACTCGTCAGCGAAGGCCCGTTCGACCTCGGTCTCAACTGGCGCAAGGAGGTGGCCTCGGCCCGTCGGCTGCGATCCGACCTCGAGGCCGCCAGCCGCGACCCCGAGCGCCTGCGCGAGTTCCGCAAGGACGCGACCAAGGAGCTCGGAGCTGCCGGCGCGCCGGCGCTCGCCGCGAAGACCGAGCAGATGCGCGAGCGCTGGGTCAGCGACGAGCTGGTCGAGGCCGGCCGCGCCCGTGCGGCCAGTGTCGGCTGGCCCGATGCGTACGCATACACGAAGGCACTCGGTGAGCAGGCGCTCACCGAGACCAAGGGCGCGGTGCCGGTGTCGATCGTGCGCCCGTCGATCATCGAATCTGCACTCGCCGAGCCGTTCCCCGGCTGGATCCGCGGGTTCCGCATGGCCGAGCCGGTCATCCTCAGCTACGCCCGTGGGCTGCTGAAGGAGTTCCCCGGTGTCCCTGAGGGCACCGTCGACGTCATCCCCGTCGACATCGTGGTGGCCGCCATCATCGGCGTCGCCGCCATGGGGCCAGAGCGCGCGCCGCGCATCACCCAGGTCGCCAGCGGTGGTATCAACCCACTGCGTTACCAGTTGCTCGTCGACAACATCCGCGCCTGGTTCAGCGAGCACCCGCTCTACGACGCCGAGGGTCAGCCGATCGACGTGCCCGAGTGGGTCTTCCCTGCCCGCGGCCGCGTGCAGAAGCAGCTGAAGCGAGCCAAGGCGCTGGCCGAGGCCAGCGAGCGCGTGCTGCAGGCGCTTCCCCTGCGCGGCACGCAAGCCACGTGGGCGGCGAAGCTCGAGGAGAAGAAGATCGAGATCGACCGGGCGTACGAGTACGTCCAGCTCTACGGCCTCTACACCGAATGTGAAGCGATCTACCAGGTCGACAACCTGATGCGCACCTGGGACACGCTCGACGAACACGACCAGGCGACGTTCAACTTCGACCCGCGGTCGGTCGACTGGGTTCGGTACATCACCACGATCCACCTGCCCTCCATCGTGCAGCACTCACGTGCGAAGACCACGCCGGGCAAGAACCGCAACGACCGCACCGACCGCCTCCGCAAGTCGGTGCTCTCGCCCGACCGCCACCTTGCGGCGTTCGACCTCGAGAACACGCTGATCTCGTCGAACGTCGTCGAGAGCTACTCGTACCTCGCCACCCGGCGGCTGAACATGCCCGAGCGGATGCGCTACGTGCTGCGCACACTGGCCGAGGCACCGAGCCTGTCGAGCCTCGACCGCAAGGACCGCGGCGACTTCCTTCGTCACTTCTACCGTCGCTACGAAGATGCCCCGGTCGGCCAGATCGACGAGGACTCGAAGGATCTGTTGCACCAGCTCATCCTCGTGAAGAGCTTCCCCGAGGGCATGCGCCGCGTGCGCGAGCACCGCGCCCTCGGGCATCGCACGATCCTCATCACCGGCGCACTCAGCTTCGCGGTCGAGGGCCTGCGGCCGCTGTTCGACGAGATCGTGGCGGCAGAGATGACGGCGCGTCCGGACGGCACGTACTCGGGGGAGTTGTCGAAGGTGCCGCCCACCGGCGAGACCCGCGCCCAGGTGCTCGCCGACTACTGCGCGGCCGAGGGCCTGAAGCTCGAGGAGAGCATCGCCTACGCCGACTCCTCGAGCGATCTGCCGATGCTCGAGTGTGTCGGTTTCCCCGTGGCCGTCAACCCCGAAACACGCCTTGCCGCGATCGCCCGCAAGCGCGGGTGGCTGGTCGAGAACTGGGAGAAGGCGCCGGGCGGACCGCGACCGCTGCTGCCGCTGGGGTCGATGCTCAGCGAGCGCGAGCGCCGCCGCTCGTTCGCCCCCGAGACGAGCCGGACGGGAGCCGCATCATGAGGGCACTGCAGGTCGACAAGAAGATCACCAAGCTCGGCATGGCTCGCGTGTTGTCGGCACTCTCCCCTGCTGCCGCGGCCAAGGTCGGCCCGCTCGACCTCGTGTCGATCGACCCACCCGCACTGCCTGGCGACGGCTGGCACCGCGTGCACACGCACCTGGCGGGTATCTGCGGCAGCGACCTCGCCACCGTCGAGGGCCACGCCTCGGCGTACTTCGATGACTGGGTGAGCTTTCCCTTCGTGCCCGGCCACGAGGTCGTCGGCCACCTCGACGACGGCCGCCGCGTGGTCGTCGAGCCCGTGCTCGGGCATGCCGCACGCGGCTTCGAACCGCCGTTCCCCGGCGCCGCTCCCGGCGATGGCAACGACTACGCGCACCTGGTCACCGGCCACCTCGAGCCCGGCATCCAGATCGGCTTCTGCAACAGCACCTGCGGTGGCTGGGCACCCGAGTTCGTCGCACACGAGAGCCAACTCCACGACGTGCCCGACTCGATGTCCGACGAGGCAGCCGTGCTGGTCGAACCCGCAGCCGGCGGCATCCACGCCGCGCTGCTCACGTGGCCGGTGCTCGTGGGCGTCGACCGTCCGGTCGTGGCGGTGCTCGGCGCCGGCACGATGGGCCTGTGCGCGATCGCCGGTCTGCGCCGCTACGTCCCGAACGTCCAGATCATCGTCGGCGCCCGCTACCCGCATCAGCAGTCGATCGCCACGGCGTTCGGCGCCGACATCGTCGTCAAACCCGACGAGCTCGCCCGTGCCGTGCGCCGGGCGTCGAGCAGCCACATGGTCGGCGACTACCTGTCCGGCGGTGCCGACGCGACCATCGACGCCGTCGGCACGA
This sequence comes from Ilumatobacteraceae bacterium, assembly GCA_040878255.1. Lineage (GTDB taxonomy): Bacteria > Actinomycetota > Acidimicrobiia > Acidimicrobiales > Ilumatobacteraceae > VFMC01. The sequence goes on along the minus strand of JBBDMO010000107.1, from coordinate 2,916 downwards.
GCGACTCGATCGCCCAGTGCCTGCGCATCACACGCCCCCGCGGTCGCGTGGTGCTGATGGGCATGCCGGCCGACGTGAGCGTCGACCTCACCGGGCTGTGGCACCGCGAGACCCAGCTCGTCGGCGCGTACACCTACGGCACCGAGACAATGCCCGACGGCGCCCGCCGCCGCACCTTCGACCTGGCGATCGAGACCGCACAGGCGTGCCGGCTCGAGCAGCTGGTGTCGGCCACCTACCGCCTCGACGAGTACGAGGACGCCATCGCGCACGCCGCATCTGCGGGTCGGCGCGGTGCCGTCAAGGTCGCATTCGACCTGCGCCCCGACGCTGCGAAACACTCCACGAAAGCGAGCTCCTGAGATGCCCCGTCCCGGATTCGTCCACGAGGTCGACCGCTCGACCCCGCCGGTGCTGTTCTGGCGCGGCGAGAACTTCAGCCTCGAGAAGCTGCCGGCCGGCCGCAGCCGAGTCATCTATCCGCCCGAGCCACTGAAGGCACTCGACGACATCGACGGCGCGATCGTCCACGCACTGCTGAACCCTCACGGCCAGGACCCGCTGCCCGCCCAGCTCTTCCCAGGCATGAAGCTGACCATTGCGTTCGACGACGTGAGCCTGCCGCTACCGAAGATGCGCACCCCCGACATCCGCCAACGCGTCATGGAGGCGGTGCTCGACATGGCCGCACAGGCCGGCGTCGACGACGTGCACATCATCGCTGCGCTCGGCCTGCACCGGCGCATGCACGAGTACGAGCTGCGCCATGCGCTCGGCGACCGGATCTTCGACGCCTTCCACCCGCGCGGCATGCTCTACCAGCACGACGCCGAGGACCCCGAGAACCTGTCGATCATCGGCACCACCGACCACGGTGAGGTGCTCGAGATCAACAAGCGTGCCGCTGACAGCGACCTGATCGTCTACGTCAACATCAACTCGGTCCCGATGGACGGTGGTTGGAAGAGCATCACCACCGGCCTCGCCAGCTACAAGTGCCTCAGCCATCACCACACCGGCGAGACGTTGCAGAACACCAAGAGCCTGATGGGCCACCGCAAGCACAGCGCGCTGCACACCAGCATCTGGCGACTCGGCATGGTGCTGCGTGACCAGGGCCCGACGGTGTTCCAGATCGAGTCGACGCTGAACACCGACATGTTCCCTGCGCCGTTCGACTTCATCAACAAGCGCGAGTGGGAGTGGACCGCCAAGGACCGCGCCACCTACCTCGGCACCACCAAGGCCCTGAACCGGATGCCGACTCGCATGGCCCGCAAGATGTTCCACAACATCGAGGCGCCGCACCAGATGACCAGCGTGCAGGCCGGTGACACCGAGCTCGTCCACGAGATCACGCTCGAGCATGTCTACCGCCAGCAGCTCGTGCCGGTGGAGGGCCAGACCGACATCCTCACGCTCGGCATCCCCTACGTGTGCCCGTACAACCCCGACGGGATCATGAACCCGATCCTCGTGATGTGCATGGGTCTCGGGTACCTGTTCAACATGTACCGCAACAAGCCGCTGGTGCGCGAGGGCGGCGTCATCATCATGACCCACCCCACGTACCGCGAGTTCCACCCGGTACACCACCCGAGCTACATCGATTTCTTCGAACAGGTGCTCCCCGACACCACCGACCCGGTGGTCATGGGTCAGAAGTGGGAGAAGCAGTACGCCGAGGACGAGTGGTACCGCCACCTCTACCGCACCGGCAACGCGTACCACGGCGTGCACCCGTTCTACGCCTGGTACTGGGGCGCCCACGGCCAGCAGCACGCCGGCAAGATCATCATCGTCGGCGGCGACGCACCCACCGTGCGCCGCCTCGGCTTCACGCCCGCCAGCACCATGGACGACGCGTTCGAGATCGCCACCGACGTCGTCGGTCGAGCGCCCACGATCACCCACCTGCACGTGCCGGCCCTCCTGGTGGCCGACGTCACGTGAGCGAGAAGTCCAAGGTCTCGGCCGCCACGATGCGGCGAGCCGGCATGGTCGTCGACGCCATCGGCGTGCCGCTCCAGGCCGTCATGAAGCCCACGCGCAACCTCGGCTTCCCGTACCGTGCACCCACCGTGCCCCGCGGGGTCGACGTGCCGAAGGAGCCGACCAGGCTCGGCTCCGACTTCGATACCGACTGGGCACGTCGGGCGCCGGCGCGTGCGGCGCGCACGGTGCTGTCACGCGGCCCACTGCAGTTGATGGTGAAGCTCATCGCCGACCCCGAGGTGCTCGGCACCGACCGACTCAGCGACCTCATCGCGTTGGGCGACGACGCCCCGGCGGTCATCTTCGCCCCGAACCACCACAGCCACGTCGACACCCCGATCATGGTCACCTCGGTGCCCGAGCCGTGGCGCTCGAAGCTCGTGGTCGCGGCGGCCGCCGACTACTTCTTCGACACCAGGGCGAAGGGCACGATGGCTGCGCTGACGCTGAACGCGCTGCCGATCGACCGCGAGGTCACGAGCCGGAAGTCGAGCGACCTCATTCGCGACCTTGTCGACGACGGGTGGAGCCTCGTGATCTACCCCGAGGGCGGTCGCTCCCCCGACGGGTGGGGCCAGGAGTTCAAGGGTGGCGCGGCATATCTGTCGAACCGCACCGGCGCGCCGGTCGTCCCCGTGTTCATCGACGGCAGCGGCGCCATCTTCGGCAAGGGTATGAAGCGCCCGAAGCCGGGCTCGACCCGCGTGGTCTTCGGCGCACCGCTGCACCCGATCGAGGGCGAGTCGACCCGTCGCTTCAACGCCCGCATCGAGGCCGCCGTGGCGGCGCTCGGCGACGAAGCGCTCACCGACTTCTGGACCGCACGCAAGAATGCCGCAGCCAAGACGAGCCCCAAGCTGACGGGCCCCTCGTACAGCGGGTGGCGGCGGCAGTGGGCGCTCAGCGAGCAGCGCAAGCTCG
>JBBDMO010000106.1:0-15889 GCA_040878255.1 Ilumatobacteraceae bacterium | reverse complement strand
GTTCGATCAACTGCTCGTCCTCGTGTGCGCCACCGATGACGACGATGCGGTCGACCGCGGTATCAGAGCCGACGTCGGCGAGGAGCGCTCCGAGCAGGTGGACCCTGTCGACCTCGGCTCCCGGTTCGACTGCGACGCTCGCAAGCTCACGAATCTCGTCGTCGGCCATGCGCACCAGCGCCGCGCTCCACCCGATCTCGGCATCGACCGCCAGCACCACCTCGGCTGCCGGTGACGACCCGACACGTACCGCCGCCCGGTTCGAGCCCGCGGCGAGGCAGACCGGAGAGCCGACGCACGTGACGTCGACGTCGGGCCCCTCATGCACGATCCGCTCGACGAGGTCGTGCCGTTCGAGCGTGCCGAACCACCCGGGCACCGCGAGACCAACCGACACCCGCGCGCCTGCGGCGTGCTCGAGTCCGATCAGCGTGGCGATGAGACGGTCGGCGATCGACAGCACGGGCACCGAACTCGATCGATTCCAGCGAGCGAGATCGTGCAAGTCGTTGCACACGAGGCCGGAGAAGCCACGCTGTGCGAACACCAACGACGGCGCCGCGAGGTCGAGACCCCAGGCCACCCGAGCGGCATGCGTGATCGACGGCTGATCCACGAGACGATGGTAACGGTGGCCGACGGAGCGCGCTTTCCCGCTGCAGCGCCGGGGCACACTATGGGTGTGCTCACGCCCCGAACCTCGACGCGAGGTCGATTGCTCGTCGCAACGCCACCGCTGGGCGACCCGAACTTCGACCGGACTGTCGTCTACATGCTCGAACACGGTGACATTGGCGCCGTCGGGGTCATCGTCAACCGCCTCGCCGACCTCGCCGACCTCGTCGACCTCGACGACAGGGCCCCCGACGTCGGCGACGCATGGGAGCGGGCGGCCCTGAGCGACTGGCGACCACTGCTGTCGGAGCCGGCGGTGGTCTTCCTCGGCGGACCCGTCGCCACGGACTCGCTGATCGCGATCGCGCGAGGCATCGGCCGAAATGACGAGGCCTGGGGCACCGTCACCGACTCGCTCGGCACGGTGGACCTGTCGCTGGCTCCAGACGAAGCGGCCGAGCAGATCGACCGAGTGCGGATCTTCCGCGGCTACGCCGGCTGGTCGGTCGGGCAGCTCGACGCCGAGATCGAGGCCGGTGCGTGGATGGTCTTCGAATGCATCGACGACGATCTCTTCACATCGACCCCTGACGACCTGTGGCGGGCTGTGGTTCGCCGCCAGGGCGGGCGCCTCGCCTGGATCGCCGACGCCCCCGACGACCTCTCGGCCAACTAGCGGATCAGCCCCGCAGCACCGCACCCATCTTCGCGACCGTGGCGATCACCTTGTCGCGGACGACCGCGATCTCGGTGTCGGTGAGCGTGCGGTCGGTTGCCTGCAGTCGCAGCCGGTACCCCAGGCTGCGCGCACCGTCGTCGACGCCGGCACCGCGGTACACGTCGAACAAGCGCAGGTCGACGAGCAGGTTGCCGGCAGCCTGGCGGATCGCCTTGTCGACCTTCTCGGCCGACACGCTGTCGGGTACTTGGAACGCCAGGTCGAGATCGGTGCTCGGGAAGCGGCTGGTGGCCTTCCACTGCGCGATCTTCGCAACGGCGGCAAGCAGACGACCGGCGTCGACCTCGAGCCAGGCGACGCGCTCGGACACGCCGAACGCGTCGAGCACGTCGGGGTGGATCTCGCCGACCGCCCCGACCACGTCCTTGCCGATCGAGAGGGAGGCAGACCGGGTCGGGTGCATACCGGCGGGCGGCTGCGACTGGTCGACACGGGCACCGACGCCGAGAGCGCCACTGACCTCGCGCCACACCGCCACGGCGGCGGACGCATCGCAACCGGCCAGGGCCACGGACAGACCCTCGAACTCGGGCGGCAGGTCGCGGGTGCGGTCGCCAGGCGGGTACACGCGGCCGATCTCGAAGAGCGCGACCCCTGACCGACGGTGCGACTCGTTGAACGCGATCGCACGAAGCATGCCGGGCCGCATGGTGGGGCGCAGCACGTCTTCGTCGGCCTGCAGCGGGTTGGTGATGCGGATGGCGTCGGCCGGCAGGTGCGCACGCACGAGGTCGTCGGGGTGCAGGAACGACTCGGTGATCGCCTCGTCGAGGCCGAGCCCGAGAAGCAGTTGGCGCAGGAGCCGACGGCGCTGCTGCACATGGCTGAGCCGTCCGTGCATGGTCGAGTTCGGTACGGCCAGGCCGATGGCGTCGTAGCCGTAGTGCCGCGCCACTTCCTCGATGACGTCGATCTCGGCCCAGCTGTCGGTGCGCCACGACGGCAGCGCGACGGTGGCGATGTCGCCATCGAGAGCAATCCGGTGGTAGCCGATCGGCGCAATGAGCGCATCGACCGTTGCGGCGTCGAGCGCCGTGCCGAGGATGCGGTTGACCTCGCTGATGCGCACGTCGGTGGAGCGCTCGGCGGGAATCAGCGACTCGTGCCGAGCATCGACGGCTCCGGCGTGGACGACGAGGTCGGAGCACGATTCGCTGAGCAGTTCGACGAAGCGGGCCTGCGCTCGGGCGATGCCGTGTGCGTCGACACCGCGCTCGAATCGGCCTGACGCTTCGGACCGCAGGTTGAGCCGGTTCATCGTGCGCGTGATGGCCGTCTGCTCGAAGCTGGCGACCTCGAACGCGACCACCGTCGTGGCGTCGGTGATCTCACTGTGCAGGCCGCCCATCACCCCACCGATGCCGATGGGGACGTCGAGTGCGTCACAGATGAGCAGGTCGTCGACGGTGACGGTGCGCTCGGTGCCATCGAGCGTGGTCATCGTCTCACCATCACGTGCGAGTCGGATGCGGAACCCACCGCCGCCGAGGGTGTCGAGGTCGTACGCGTGGTTCGGCTGGTTGAGTTCGAGCATCACGTAGTTGCTGGCGTCGACCACGTTGTTGATCGACCGCATGCCGGCCGCCTGCAATCGCCGTGCGATGCGCTCGGGCGACGGACCGACCCGCACGCCGGACACGACGATGGTGGTGAAGCGGGGGCAGCGCTCGCCGTCGACCAGTTCGACCGGTGCCGTCCGCACCGGCCCCGTGGCCGTCAGCGGTGAGGGGCCGGGCGACAGTTCGACACCGAGCCTGGGCGCCATGTCGCGGGCAACACCGAGGTGGCCCCAGCAGTCGGGACGGTTGCGGGTGAGATCGACATCGAACACGACCTCGGTCGCAAGGCAGAGCGCCTGACCGTACGGGACGCCGACCGGCGTGCCCTCGGGCATGATCAGGATGCCGGCGTGATCATCACCGAGGCCGAGTTCGCGCGCCGAGCAGAGCATGCCCTGCGACTCGATCCCGAGGATCGGGCGTGGCTCGATCAGGCGGCCATCGGGCATCGCCGTCCCGGGCAGTGCCAGCGGGATGACGTCGCCGGGCGACATGTTGAAGGCGCCGCACCACACGTGGCGCTCGATGCCGTCACCGCCGTCGACCCACACGCGGTGGACCTTGGCGGCGTCGGCGTGGCGTTCGGTGCGCAGCACGCGGGCGGTGATGACGCCGTCGACCGTCGAGCCGGCGGCGACGACCTCCTCGACCTGCATGCCGAGCGACGTCATGAGACGCGAGAGCGCGTCGACGTCGTCACCGAGCGGTGCGAGGTCGGCGAGCCAGGAGAGGACGAGCTTCACGGGATGGTTCCTCCGACGATCAGAACTGCTCGATGAAGCGGATGTCGTTGCTGTACATGTCGCGGATGTCGTCGATGCCGTGGCGCTCGCGCGCCATGCGATCGATGCCGAACCCGAATGCGAACCCGCTCCACTCCTCCGGGTCGAGCCCACCGGCACGAAGGACGTTGGGGTGCACCATGCCGCAACCGCCGAGCTCGATCCAGGACCCGTCGGGACGCTGGATGTCGAACTCGGCCGACGGCTCGGTGAACGGGAAGTAGTTGGGTCGCAGCCGGCTGGTGAAGGCGCCGCCGAAGAAGGCCTTCGTGAAGGCGTCGATGGTGCCGGCGAGGTGTGCCATCGTGATGCCGCGATCGATGACGAGGCCCTCGATCTGGTGGAACACCGGCATGTGCGTGGCATCGGGGGTGTCGCGACGGAACACGCGCCCCGGCATGACCATGTAGATCGGCGGCTCGATGGTCTGCATGACCCGCACCTGCACGGGCGACGTGTGGGTGCGCAGCAGCACCGACCCGTCATCGCGGTAGTCGGTGAACAGCGTGTCGAAGCCACTGCGCGCCGGGTGGCTACGCGGCATGTTGAGCGCCTCGAAGTTGTAGAAGTCGGTCTCGACCTCGGGGCCTTCCGCCACCTGGAACCCGAGTCCGATGAAGACGTCCTCGAGGCGTTCCCAGGCCTGCGTGACGAGGTGTGCGTGTCCCCTCGTGACGGGCGTGAGCACCTCGGTGAGGTCGAGTCGCTCGGCGGCCAACTGCACGTCTCGGGCGGCACGGGCGAGTTCGCCGCGCCGAGCCTCGAGCGCCACGGCGACCGACTGCGATGCCTCGTTGAGCGCCTGCCCGGCGGTCTTCTTCTCGTCGACGGTGCCAAGCCGGCCGAGCGACGCCTTGAAACCAGCGAAGACGCCCTTCTTGCCCAGCAGTTCGATGTCGAGCGCCTCGATCTCGGCCAGCGTCGACGCTGAACCCACCTTGCCGAGACCGGCCTCACGAGCCACGGTCACTTCGTCCAACATGCGTTGCCACCCTCTGTGCGGTTCACGATTGCGAATCGTCGACTCTCGACGGGACTGCTCGGCCAACCCCGGGGTGCCGGGTCACGGCGAAACACGTTAGCGGGCAGCTCAGGACCCGGCGCGCTGCCGGGCGACTTCGAATGCGAGCACCGTCGTGGCCATCGCGACATTCAGGCTCTCGGCGCGGCCGGCGTGGGGAATGGTGACCCACTCGTCGACCGGCGCATCGTCGGCGAGGCCATGAGCCTCGTTGCCGACAGCGATGACCACCGGTTGGCGGAGATCGACCTCGGTGTAGCGACGACCGACGTGTGACGATGCGCCGAACGACCGCATGCCAGCCAGCGCCGTCACATCGGCGAGCTGGGCGTCGACGACGACCGGCACGTGGAAGATCGCCCCGGCCGACGAGCGGACCACCTTGGAGTTGAACGGGTCGACCGAACCCGAGGTGAACACGACACCGTCGGCGCCGGCGGCCTCGGCCGAGCGAAGGATGGTGCCGGCGTTGCCGGGATCTCCGATTCGATCGGCAGCAACCACGAAGGTCGCGCCGGCGAGCGCCGACAGCGCCGCAGTACGGCGTTCGACCACGGCCAACGCAGCCTGCGGTGCCTCGGTGCTGGCGACCCGCTCCATCACCTTGGGGCCGAGCTCGAACACGTCGATGCCGGCCGGCGGCACGTACGACCACTCGCCTTCGGCGACGAACACAGCCTCGACCGCCCAACCGGCTTCGACCGCCGCAGCGATGAGCGCCGGCCCCTCGACCACGAAACGTTGCTCCTCGAGACGCGCACTGCGGCGCCCCAGGAGGCGCCGCAGTCGTTGAACCTTGGGATTGGTGAAGGTGAGCGAACCGCTCAGAGCGCTGCCTTGGCAGCAGCCACGAGCTGACCGAACGCATCGATGTCGTGGACCGCGAGGTCGGCGAGCATCTTGCGATCGACTTCGATCTCGGCGGCGTTCAGGCCGGCGATGAAGCGGCTGTAGCTCATGTCGTAGATGCGACAGCCGGCGTTGATGCGCTGGATCCACAGACGACGGAACTCGCCCTTCTTCGCACGGCGGTCGCGGAATGCGTACTGACCACTGCGCATCACCTGCTCGTTGGCTGCCCGGACCGAACGGCTCTTGTTGCCGTAGTAGCCCTTGGCGCGCTCGAGCGTCTGCCGACGGCTCTTCTTCGCGTTGACCGATCTCTTTACACGTGCCATGTCTCTCTCGTCTCCTGCTGGTCTCTCGTCAGTTCCTGTGGATCAGCGCTCGCCGAGGAGGCGCTTGATCTTCTTCGCGTCACCGGGGTGCACCGCAACCATGCCGTCGAGACGCCGGGTGCGCGTGGACGGCTTCTTCTCGAAGAGGTGCTGACGGTTCTGCTGCAGGCGGCGCAGCTTGCCGGTACCGGTCTTGCTGAACCGCTTCGCTGCGGTCTTGCTGGTCTTCATCTTGGGCATGGTCGTGTCCTTGTGGTGTCGCAACCGCTGCGGCGGTCACGGTGGGGACGAGCAGCGAGGTGCTGCTCGGCGATGTGGCGTCAGACGGGGTCGGGCGTGTCTGATGCGGTGTCGGGGATCTCCGTCGACTCCGGGGTGGGCGTCGCGGCGGTGGGTGTGTCGGACGCGGGCGCCTCGGCGACGACCTCGGCCTCAGCGGCGTCGGTCGGTGCGTCGGCCTCGGGTGCCGACTCGGGTACCTCGACGTCGCCGTCGTGGCCCTCGTCGGTCGGAGCCCGTTCGGCCCGTTCCTTCTTGGGTGCGATCTTCTTCTCGGGAGCGAGCACCATCGTCATGTTGCGTCCTTCGAGGCGGGCGTAGGTCTCGACCTTCGCCAGCGGGCCCAACTGTTCGATGACGGCATCGAGGATCTTCGAGCCGAGCTCCGGGTGCGCCATCTCGCGCCCACGGAACTGGAGGGTGACCTTCACCTTGTGGCCGTCGGACAGGAAGTCCTGCATGTGACGGACCTTGGTGTCGAAGTCGCCCTTGCCGATCTTGGGACGGAACTTGACTTCCTTGATCGACACCTGGATGGTCTTCTTGCGAGACTCCTTGGCCTTCTGGCTTTCCTCGTAGCGAAACTTGCCGTAGTCCATGATCCGGCACACGGGCGGGTTGGCCATGGGCGCGACTTCGACGAGGTCGAGGTCGAGCGAACGAGCCAGGGTGAGGGCCTCGGGGAGGACCTTGATGCCCAACTGAGCGCCGTCGGGTCCGATGAGACGAACCTCACGAGCCCTGATGCGGTCGTTGTACCGGTGTTCTGGTTGCTGCGGCGGTGCTATGGCTGATCACTCCTGTGCAATGGGCTGTCCTCCCAGTCGGGTCTGCGGTGATGAACACGAAGTCCGCAAACACGACGAGAACGAGCCCGGCTGCACGCAGCCGACGATCGAACGAATCGCCTCGATGGACCTGGACGCATGCTCACATGGCCAGGTGGGGGAACCAGCCCCACTTCGTCTCAGTTGTGGCCGGTAGGGTACCAACGGTGACCGACGAAACCACGAACCCTGCTGACCAGGGCCGGGAAACCGCCGACGCCGACAACGAACCCGGTCTCGACGCCGTGATCGACGAGACGCAGGACGCACTGCACGACACGCGCCGCCGACTCGCCGAAGTACCCGCCGACATCGTGGTCGCCAACCACGTGATGGGCCTCTACGAACTGGCTGCCATCCACCTCGGGGCGAATCCGCCCGATCTGGTGCAGGCCGCACTCGCGATCGATGCCGTTGGTTGCCTCGTCGAAGGACTCGGCGAGCGACTCGGGCCCGACGCGCCCACCCTGGCCGACGCGCTCGCGAACATCCGCCTCGCCTTCGTCCAGATCAAGGACGCGCGCGGCTGAATCGCCCGGCGTGTGCCCACCGCACGCGGCCGTCGCTCACCTCGACACCCTCGTCGCGCAGGCGTTCGGCCTGCTCGACCTCGTGGCCCGGCACCAGCCGGCCCGATGCGCCCACCACCCGCCACCAGGGCAGGTCGTCGGCATCGTCGCTGGTCGCGAGCAACCTGCCCACCAATCGCGAGCGGCCCGGGTGCCCGGCATCGTCGGCGATGTCGCCGTAGCTGACAACCTCGCCTGCGCCCAACGAACGGATGACAGCGATGATCTGCCGATCACGATCGGCCGCTGGACCTGGCTGGGCGGGCTGGGGCATCAGGCCGGTCGGATGGCGGTGGCCTCGTAGCGGCCCATCTTCGCCAGCCGCTCGAACGCGACGGCCGTACCGACGTCGATGGTGCGGGTGCCGTCAGCAATCGCGATGCAGTGGAACAGGTACGTCACTCCGTCGACCCCGCGGACCTCACCGAGGCCCACCTGCGCGTCGAAGGCGGACACCTGCCCGGTGAGCAGCGAACCGTGACCGGTGCTCACGGGATGATCTTCGAGATCGGCAGCTCGAGGATGCCCGTGGCGCCGGCATCTTTCAGGGCGGGGATGAGCCGGTTGATCTGGTTCTTCGCCACCACCGTCTCGACCGCGAAGCCGCCGTCGCCAGCGAGCTCGCTGACCGTCGGCGACTTGAGCGACGGGAGCAGGCCGAGGACACCGGGGAGCGAATCGGCCGCGACGTTGAGCTTGACGAGCACCTTGCCACGGGCATCGAGCGTGCCGTTCAGCAACGTCATGAGCTGATCCATCGCATGCCGCTTGGCCGGATCGGCAACGGAGGTGCGGTTCGCGACGACCTCGGTGTAGCTCTGCATGATCTCGTCGATGATCCGCAGGCCGGCCGCGCGCAGGGCACGGCCGGTCTCGGTGATGTCGACGATGCAGTCGGCGATGTCGGGGATCTTCGCCTCGCTGGCTCCGTACGAGAGCCGGATGTCGGCGTCGATCCCCTTGTCGGCGAAGTACCGCCGGGTGAGCTCGGGGTACTCGGTGCTGACCCGCAGGCCCTGCGGCAGGTCTTCCACGCGTTGGGCGGGGGAATCTCCGGCGACCGCCACGACAACCTTGATCGGCAGCGCCGTCGCCTTCGAGTACCGCAGCTCGCCGAGGCTGACGACGTCGCTGGCCGTTTCCTCCACCCAGTCGCGACCGGTGATGCCGATGTCGAACAGGCCCTCGGCCACGTAGCTCGGGATCTCCTGCGGGCGCAGGATGCGCACCTCGGCGATGCGGGGGTCGTCGATGGACGCCTTGTAGTCGACGGAGGAGGAGCGGAGGACGGGGAGGTCGGCGGCCTCGAAGAGCTCGAGGGTGGCCTTCTCGAGCGAGCCCTTGGGGAGGACGAGACGCAGCACAGCGTGGGAGGGTATCCGGCCTCAGTGCGTGGTCGGCTCGGAATTGAGCAGGCGCAGCGCGTGAGGGAGCACATCGATGATCGCAGCGAGTTGTTCGACACAGCCCTTGGGTGAGCCGGGCGTGTTGCAGATCACCGCCGATCCGCGGATGCCGGCAAGGCCACGCGAGAGCCTGCCGAGTGGGCTGACGAGGCGCATCGCCTCGGCAAGACCGGGTGCATCACGCTCGAGGACGAGCCGGGTGCCCTCGGGCGTCTGGTCGCGAGGTGCGAAGCCGGTGCCCCCCGTCGATACCACGAGTCCGGCGAACCCGTCGGTCATGGCGGTGAGCGCGGCTGCGACCTCGGCCTCGCCATCGGCGGTGACACGGTGCTCGACGACGTCGAAGCCCGCTTCGGTGAGCTGAGCCACGAGTGCACGTCCGCTGGCATCGTCTCGCGTGCCGTGGACCACACCGTCGCTGACGGTGAGCACCTTGGCCTGCAGCGGCTGCTCGCTCATGCGTCGCGACGGTACCGGACGAGCACCATGCCGTCGGTGTCGTCGTCGTGCGGCAGCACCCGCCAGCCGTGTCCGTAGGGCCGCCAGGTGCCCTCCGGTCGATCGGTGACGACAGCGAACCCGGTCGGTACCGGGTGATCGATCGACTCCTCGGCCGTGAGCGTGCAGACGCTGTAGACGAGTGTGCCTCCGGGTCGCACCAGCGCCGCTGCGGCGGTGAGCAACGTGCGCTGCAGGATTGCCAGCTCGCTGATGTCGGACGCCGTGATTCGCCAGCGCGAGTCCGGCCTGCGGCGCAGCGCTCCGAGGCCGCTGCAGGGTGCGTCGAGCAGCACACGGTCGAACGAGCCCTCGGGGAACGGCGCATGGGTGCCGTCCGCGGTGACCGCGGCAGCGGTGGCACCCAGGCGTTCGATATTGGCACTGACGAGGCGGCTGCGGTGCACCGACAGGTCGGCGGCGACCACGAACGGACCCTCGAGGTCGACGGCACCGGCGATGGCGGTGGCTTTGCCACCCGGCGCGGCGCAGAGGTCGAGGACCAGCTCGCCGGGCAGAGCGCCGACGGCAGCTGCGACCCACTGTGACGAGCGGTCCTGCGTGTAGCCGTCGTCGCGCACGCTGACGGGCGGCGCTTCGTTCATTCGACGCATCGCCGGCACCGCGTCGTCCCCGAGCTCGACCACGAGGCGGTCGAACAGCCACTGCGGGTAGCTCAGCTCGGTGGCGAGATCGGGCCAGACCATGACGGTGTGCGCCACCTTGCGCAAGATCGCGTTCACGAAGCCACGGACGCGCTTCGGGGCGAGCGCAACGGTCTCGCCGACCGCCGCGTGCGGGGCGACGTCGGCGAAGACGAGCTGGTACGCGCCGAAGCGCAGGAGCGTGCGCACCTTCGGCTCGGGCTCGGTGAGCACGAAGCGGTCGATCAATGCATCACAGGCACCACGCATACGTGTGGTCCCGTAGACGAGCCCGGTGACGAAGGCACGGTCGCGCTGGTCGAGCGTCGAGGCGGTCAGGGCCGCCGGCACGACGAGGTTCGCGTAGGCGCCATCGTGGTCGATGCGCTGGAGGCAGTGCAGGGCTACGGAGCGTGCGGTGTCGGTCATGTGCAGGTCTCTTCGTTCGTCGGTCTGGCACCGTTCGCGAAATCGCGCCACGGCATGGGGGCCTTGCCCTCCGGCTGGACGGTGAGCAGTCGGAGGCCACCGACGCATCCATCCACGAGGGTGCTGCCGATGGCGTCGGGTTCGATCAGCTCGGCCTCGACCACCTTCAGACGCTTGCCCCGGAAGGTCGTCCAGGCACCGCCGAGGCGGACCACGCGATGGCGGCGCGACGCAGGCACCGACCAGTCGAGGCGGACGTCGTCCGGGGTGAGCTTCGCCGCGTACGTGGGCTCGCCCACCTGCGGTTGGGGCGCGGGCAGGCCGGCGGTGAGGGTGGTCACGAGCAGATGCGTGCCGACCTCGACGAGCTCGGCACGCAGTGAGTCACCCGTGGCGTCCGGCCCGATCGGCACCTCGACGCAGGCGAGGACGGGACCGGTGTCGAGACCCGCCTCGAGCTGCATCAGACAGACACCCGTGAGGGCGTCGCCGGCCAGCAGCGCCCGCTCGACCGGCGCTGCGCCGCGCCAGCGCGGGAGCAACGAGAAGTGGAGGTTCACCATCGGAAGCCGGTCGAGGACGTCGGGTTTGATGAGCTGACCGAAGGCGACGACCACGCCCAACTCGGCATCGAGCTCGAGTATCTCGTCGACGCGATGAACGACGGGGATGCCGAGTCGCCCGGCCGCAGCCTTCACCGGGCTCGGCACCATGGCGCCACCGCGGCCACGCCGCTTGTCGACGCGCGTGACGACGGCGACGACGTCGAAGCCGGCAGCCACGAGGGATTCGAGCGGCGGCACCGCCATGTCGGGCGTGCCGAGATAGACGAGACGGCGGGGTGTGGTACCCGCGGCCGTCACTTCAGCCGGAGCCGGCGGCGAGCCGTCGGTGTGCTGGGCTCGGCGACGAGGCGGCGGTACTCGGTCATCGCCTCCTTGCGCTGCTCGGGCGTCATCCGGTCGAACATCAGCACCCCGTTGAGGTGATCGAGCTCGTGCTGGAACAGCCGACCAGCGAGCTCGCTCGCCTCGATCTCGACCGTGTTGCCGTTCAGGTCGAGGCCGCGCATGAGGACCTCGTTCGGGCGCAACATCTCGACGAACAGGCCGGGGATGCTGAGGCAGCCCTCGTCGTACACCCACTCGCCACGCGACTCGACGATCTCGGGGTTGATGACGACCATCGGCTCGTCGTCCATGTCCCACACGAAGATCTGCTTCTGGACGCCGATCTGGGGGGCAGCGAGGCCGATACCGGAGTCGCTGTCGTACAGGGTGTCGAACATGTCATCGACGAGACGGGCGATCTTGCCGTCGATCTCGGTGACGGCCGCAGCCTTGGTCTTCAGCACCGGATCACCGAAGGTGCGGATCGTGTAGCCCATGCATGCAAGGCTAGCGACCCATGTCCCAGTACTTCGACGAGGAACCGACCACCGCCTCGGACCCTCGCGAGGTCGTCTGGGCACTTCCTGACGGGCCACTCACCCTCGTCACCGACCATGGCGTGTTCGGCTACGGACAGGTCGACACGGGCACCAAGCTGCTGCTGCTGTCGGCCCCTCCCCTGCCAGCGCACGGCAACCTGCTCGACGTCGGCTGCGGTACCGGAGCGATCGCACTCACCATGGCACGACGCGCACCGGGCGCCACCGTGTGGGCGATCGACGTCAACCGCCGCGCCCGTGAACTGTGCGCATCGAACGCAGCGCGCAACGGTCTGACCAACGTCCGGGTGGTCGAGCCCGATGAAGTGCCCGACGAGGTCAGCTTCGACGCGCTGTGGAGCAACCCGCCGATCCGGATCGGCAAGCCGGCGCTGCATGCACTGCTGCTCAGGTGGCTCGCACGACTGACGCCGGATGGCGTCGCACACCTGGTGGTGCAGAAGCACCTCGGGTCGGATTCGCTGCAGCGGTGGCTCACCGAGCACGGGCACCCGACCGAGCGAGCGGCGATCGGTGCCGGCTTTCGCGTGCTGCGGGTGACGTCGGACTGACGGTTCAGCGGCGGTCGGTCTGCGCAGGCCACCACCGGGCCGAGCTACCCACCCAGTGGAGGTCGACGGGATCTCCTGCGACATGACGTTGATCGCCCTGCTCGCGCACGACGACGACCTCACCGGTCGGGAGCCGGACCTCATACCGGGCGTCGTGCCCGTAGAACTCGACCGACGCGATCACGGCCTGGGTGCCCCCGGCTACGGCAGTCAGGTGCTCGGGACGGACGAGCACGTCGACATCGCCCGACGGTGGAGGTACCGACCCGTCGAGGCGCACCGTGCCGACCACGGTGGCCGCCGTGTCGCCGGTGGCGACACCGGCAACGATGTTCGACTCGCCCACGAAGTCGGCCACCCACGGGTCGGCCGGGCAGCGATACAGCTGCTCGGGAGACGCGACCTGGCGGAGGACGCCGTCATGCATCACCGCGATCGTGTCGCCCATCACGAACGCTTCGTCCTGGTCGTGGGTGACGAAGACCGTCGTGACGCCGACCTCGCGGACGATGGCAGCGACGTCGGTGCGCAGTTGCGTGCGGAGCATGGCATCGAGGGCGGAGAACGGCTCGTCGAGAAGGAGCACGGCCGGGCTGGGCGCAAGGGAGCGAGCGAGCGCGACGCGCTGCTGCTGCCCACCCGACAACGTGCCCGGCTTGCGGCCAGCCATCTCGGCCAGCCCCACCAGCTCGAGCATCTCGGCCACGCGCAGATCTCGGCTCGTACGGTCACCCGTACGCCGCAGGCCGAACGCCACGTTCTCGGCGACGGTGAGGTGAGGGAACAGCGACGGATCCTGGAACACCATGCCGACCTGACGGCGCTCGGGCGCCACCCATTCGCCCGGCCCGCTGACCGTACGATCACCCAGCATGATGCGGCCGGCGCTGGGAGTCTCGAGGCCGGCAATGGCGCGGAGCAACGTGGTCTTGCCGCACCCCGATGGGCCGAGAAGCACCGTGGTCGAACCCGCCGCCACGACGAGCGAGACGTCTCGCACCACCGGCGGCGCGTCGCCGTAGCGAATGCTGACCCTCTCGATCGTGATGGCGGTGTCGGTGCGTCCCATGGCGTGATGCATCATGCCCGCTCACCCTGGTTCACCGCAGCGATCTCGTGCCGGAGCACCAGCAGCCACGTGAGCGCGCCCGACACGACGAGCAGCACGATGGCTGCCACGGATGCCTGGGCGAGGAACCCTTCTTCGAACGAGGCCCACACCTCGGTGGCCAGCGTGCGGAAGCCGATCGGTGACAGCAGGAGCGTGGCGGGCAGTTCCTTGAAGGTAGCGAGCAGGACGAGCCCGCCACCAGCCACGAGACCTGGCCGCATCAGCGGCATCTCGATACGCACGGCGCGACGCCACCAGACGGGCTCGAGCAGTCGACCGGAATCGAGCAACGGCCTCGACACGGTGCGCGCCGACTGCTCGACGGCCACCAGCGCCTGGCTTCCGAAGTGCACGACGTAGGCCACCACGAGGACCGGCAGCGTCTGGTACAGACCGCCGAGAATCGGCACGTTCAACGTGACCACGGCAAAGGCGAGGGCGATCACGATGGCCGGGAGCGCGAAACCACCGACCACCGTCACGGCGGCCACGGCGCTGACCGGGTCGCGATGGCGGACGCTGCCGATCGCCACGGGCAGCACTGCCAGCACCGCCACCACCGCCGTGATGACGCCGACGACCACGGTGTTGGCCGCGGGTCCGGTGAGCGCAGAGAGGTCGATCCGGCCATCGCGCACGCCGGCGGCGGCCCAGGCCACCAGGCTCGACAGCGGCGCAGCCACGCCCACGGCCAGCACGCCCCCGCACGTGACGAGCGCGGGCACCGTCCAGGCACGCAGTGCGATCGGTGCCGTCCGCGGCCCGGTGGTGCGGTCGTCGACGGTTCGGCCGCCTCCCGACCTGCGGACGATGATCACGACGACGACGGACAGGACGAGCACCATGGCCGCCGCCATGAACGACCGTGGCCGGTCGACCTGACGCGTCGCGTAGATGACCCGCGTGAGCGTGTCGTATCCCAGCAATTGGACCGCACCGAACTCCGACAGCACGTAGAGCGCGACGATGAGCGCTCCGCCGGTGACCGCCCCGCGCACCTGTGGCAGCGTCACCCGGACGAACGTCGACCAGGGTGACGAGCCGAGCAGGCGAGCGCTCTCGGCCAGCGACGGTCGCAGCGTCGCCAGACGGGCCGACACCGGGAGCAGCACGAACGGGTACGAGTAGGTGGTCAGCAGGAGCCAGCTGGGGACGAGGCCTCGAATGCGTTTCGGCGGCTCGAGTCCGACGGCCTCCCACAGCGCGTGGAGCACTCCCCCAGGCGTGAAGCCGGCGAGGATGGCCGTCACACCGACGAACGACGGCAGTGCGATCGGCAGGATGAGCGCGATCCGCCACCACCGCCGCCCAGGCAGATCGGTGGCGGTGACGAGCCACGCCAGCACCGTGCCCACGACCGCGCACGACACAGACACGAGAACCGCCAGCTGGATCGTCCGCCAGGCCGGGCCGGCGAGCTCGGCGAACGCTTCGGCGGCAGAATCGCCGAGCGAGGCCGCACGCCACAGCACGACCACGCCGGGCGATGCGAACAGCACCGCCACCATGACGGTCGCGATGCGGCGAGGCACGCCCTGGCGGATCATGAGCGATGGCACCGGGGGACGTCAGCCCGCCAGGCCGGCATCGACGATCATCTGCCGCGTGCTGCCGAGGTCGTCGCCGATGACTCCGAAGTCGAGTCCGCTCACGTCGCCGAAGTCGGCGGGCGGCACCGCCGACGACGGGGTGCTGCCGATGGCGAGTGGGTACTCGAAGGTCTCGTCGGCGAAGTATCGCTGCGCGTCCTGGCCGAGCAGGAACCGCACCAGCGCCAGTGCATCGGGGTCGGCCTCGGCACCAGTCAGGACGCCGGCGCCCGTGACGACCAGGACCGAGCCCGGGTCGCCGGCGGCGAACTGGTGGTTGGCGGTGGGGCTCGATGGGATCTCCACGAGGCGTCGATAGTTGTAGTAGTGGTTGGTGAGACCGACCTCGACCTCGCCGCGGGCCACGGCTTCGACGATCGCGTTGTTGTTCTCGTACGCGACGGGATCGTTGGCCGCCAACCCGGCCAGCCACGCTTCGGTTCGCTCGTCACCCTCCATGACCCGCATGGCACTGACGAAGTCCTGGAACGAACCGTTGGCCGGAGCAATGCCGATTCGACCCTGCCATGCGGGGTCGACGAGGTCGAACACGGACATGGGGAGGTCGGCGTCATCGAGGACGTCGGTGTTGTAGACCAGCACCCGCTGGCGGCCGCTGAAGCCGACCCAGCGGCCATCGAC
>JBBDMO010000105.1:0-16045 GCA_040878255.1 Ilumatobacteraceae bacterium | reverse complement strand
GGTCGCGAGGGCACTCGGCCCCCGCTGGCCCGATGACGAACCACTCGATCAGCTCGATGTCGAACGTGGCAGCGAGCGCGCTGGCCTCGAGCCACCGGTCGATGTCGCCCGGCTCGGTGGCCCCGTGCGGGCGGACCGAGGCGACCACGAGGCCGGTGAGGAACGGATCGACGGAGGCAGCGCTGCACAGCACCTCGACGATCGAGAGCAGGCAGTCGGGGTCGGCGGTGTTCGACACGACGGTGATGACCGACCCGTAGCCCCCGTCATCGAGCGCAAAGGCGATCGTCTCGGCCTCGAGCGGGTGCTGGGCTGCGGCGGCGATGAGGGCCAGCGCGTCGGCCGGGTTGTCGATGGGGTCGACGAGCGCGCGTGGCGTGCGTCGTGACGTGGCGGCGGAATGGGGTACGTGGTTGCGCGGCATGGCGACCTCCGGTGATGTT
This sequence comes from Ilumatobacteraceae bacterium, assembly GCA_040878255.1. Classification (GTDB taxonomy): domain Bacteria; phylum Actinomycetota; class Acidimicrobiia; order Acidimicrobiales; family Ilumatobacteraceae; genus VFMC01. Next base: position 15,602 of record JBBDMO010000105.1, on the reverse strand, counting down.
CGGAGTGGAACGGGCGGGGGAAGCCAATGGGCACCGTACGCGCGGGGTGTGACGGCCATCAGTCGGCCTGTCCTACGATGAGCCGCATGGCCAAGCAGACCGGCGTCACGATCTACCACAACCCGCATTGAAACAGTTCGACCAATGCCGTGAGCATTGTGCGTGAGCTGGGCATCGAGCCCGAGATCGTCCTCTACATCAAGACCCCGCCCAATGCCGACACCTTGCGCGGCATCATCGCCAAGCTCGAGGACCCGGTCACCGAGCTGGTCCGCCGCGACAGCATGTGGACCAAGCTCGGCCTCACCGATGCCGATGTCGAGACGCCTGAGCAGGTGGTCGCCGTACTGGTGAAGCACAAGCAGTTGCTGCAACGCCCCGTGGTGGTGACCGCCGACCGGGCGATCATCGGCCGGCCGAAGGATCGGGTCAGGTCGCTGCTCTCGTCGTGACGCTCGGTGTTCTCCGCGGACAAACCGCGTCGACGCCGAGAATCAGGCGCTCGGCATCCAGTTGCCGTGGAAGCCGGCCGGCACCCGTGCGGGCAGATGGATGCGGGCCACGGGGCCGGCCGCCATGTCGCGGCCGTCGATGATGCACAGGTCGGTCCGCTCGGTGGCGAGGTCGGTGGCGTAGACCATCAGCCAGCCGTCCTGCTCGGCACTGCCGTCGGGATCGGCGGCGAACACCGCTTCGCCGATGGACGTGCCCTCGCCGAACGCGTAGATCAGGTCGTCGCCGGTCTCGAGGTCGTAGCGGACGATGCCGTTGAAGCCGATCGTCATCGGGCCGTCGACGGTGGCCGAGGCGTAGCCCCAGCGGTGGGGGAGGCCGAGCAGGTCGTCATGCAGACGGGGGAAGTCGCTGCGCAGATCGTGGACGCGCTCCTCGACGCAGGTACCGGCAGCAAGGTCGATCGTCCACTTTGTCAGCCCGATGCCGTGGTTCGCGGCCAACCCGCCGATGTCGTCGGTGCGCGACTCGAAGTCGAGATCGATACCGGGCATGCGGCAGCCGTAGGCGGTGATGACGTCGCCCTCCTCCCACGCGTTGAGGAAGTGGAAGACGAAGCACGGGTCGATCTCGAACCAGCGCACGGCGGTGCCGTCGCCGTGGCGCGGCATCACACCGATGCGCGCGCCGTGCTGCGGCTGCCACATCGACTCGCCGGTCATCGTGGCGGCAACGACTGCCGGGAAGTCGAAGAAGATCGAGTGGTGCCGAGTCGTGAGGAAGTCGTGCATCATCACGCCGCGAGGCAGCTCGATGTCAGCCGAGTGGGTCAGCACGCCCTCGGCGTTCGCGACGTGGTGGCGCAGGAACGGCGGGCCGGCCACCGGGTCGTAGCCGAAGAAGATGAGCTCACCGGTCTCGGGGCACCACTTCGGATGGGCGGTCATCGCGCCGACGAGCTTGCCGCCGTAATCGCGTAGCCCGACGGTGTCGAGTTCACGCGTCAGTTCGACGGGCCAGCCGCCCTCCCACAGGGCGAGGTACGCGCCTGCGTGGGTGATGATGTTGGTGTTCGCAGCGTTCTTGAAGATGCCGCACTCGGCCATCAGCTCCTCGGGCGGGAACTGGAAGTTGAGGATCCCTCCGAACAGCGCATGGTTGGCGGCACGCTCGTGGCGCAGCCCCGGCGTGTCGACCCAGCGGTTCTTGTAGCGGGCCCGGCCCTCGTCGAGATAGATGGCGTGGATCATCCCGTCGCCGTCGAACCAGTGGTACCGGCCGAGCGGCGCGAACTGCGGGTTCGCTCCGTTGCGCATGTACACGCCCGACAGCTGCGGCGGGATGGTGCCGGTGACGGTCAGGTCGTGGACGTCGAACTCGTCGAGCACCGGCGCGTACTGGCCGGACAGGAACGGGCTGGCGGGGGCACGGTCATCGAGCGCTGTCATGACCGCAGCGTAGGCCAGCCATCTCGTCGATGTCGGCGCTGGAGCGCCGTCGGCCGGGCAGTCATGTGCGTAGAGTCGGCGGCCGTGGATCAGTCGCCTGCCCGCCCCGTGTCAGGGTGGCCGTTGTTGCGCCGGATGCTTCGTCAGCAGCGCAAGGGACTCATCGCCGGCATGGTCGTCGGCATCATGTGGAGCGCCGGCAAGGTGACGGTCCCGCGCCTCACCCGCGTCGCCGTCGACCGGGGCGTCATCGGGCGCGAATCGCTCTGGTTCTGGTCAGGGCTGATCGCCGCGGTCGCGGTCATCGCCGGCGTGTTCGCCGGCTGGCGCCGGTGGCTCGCGTTCCGGGAGAGCCGCCTGACCGAGACCGTGCTGCGCGAGCAGATCTTCGAACACATCATGGATCTCCACGTCGGCTACCACGACCGCACGCAGACCGGTCAGCTGATGAGCCGGGCCTCGAGTGATCTGATGCAGATCCAGGGCTTCGTCGTGATGATCCCGATCACGGCGTCGAACCTCGCGATGGTGGTGGCCGTGGTGGTCGTGCTGTTCACCTCGCAGCCGCTGCTGGCCCTGGTGGCGCTGGCCCCCCTGCCGGTCGTGAACATCCTCGCCCAACGTTTCTCGCGACGCATCCACCCCGCGGTGCTGGCCGTGCAGGCCGAACAGGCGCAGCTCGCCACCGTGGTCGAGGAGTCGGTCAGTGGCGTGCGTGTGGTGAAGGGCTTCGGTGCCGAGGGGGTGCAGGCCGCCAAGCTGCTCGTCGAGGCCGACGACATCCGGCGTGAGTCCCTCGAGTCGGCACGCATCCGCAGCACGTTCCTGCCGGCGCTCGACCTGCTGCCGAACCTCGTCATGATCGCCGTGCTCGCGATCGGCGGTCACCGGGTGCTGGACGGGACGATGAGCTACGGACAGATGCTCGAGTTCATGCAGTACATCGCGCTGCTGATCTTCCCGCTCCGCAACCTGGGCATGACCATCGCGTTCGGTCAGCGTGCTGCGGCTGCGCTGGTGCGTGTGAACGAGGTGCTGTCGACCAGCCCCGACGTCGCCGACCCGCGCAAGCCACACGCCCTGCCAGCCGACGGTCCCACAGGCGCCGTTCGGTTCCAGCACGTCACGTTCGGCTACGACGCTTCGGCACCGGTGCTGCGGGGCTTCGACCTCACCATCGCTGCCGGCTCGTCGGTGGCGCTCGTCGGTGGCACGGGCAGCGGAAAGTCCACCGTCGCCCGTCTACTCACGCGCTTCTACGACGTGCAGGAGGGCTCGGTGAAGATCGACGGCATCGACGTGCGTGACCTCACGCTGGGCGACCTGCGACATGCGGTCGGCATCGTGTTCGAGGACACCTTCCTCTTCAACGACTCGGTCATCGGCAACATCGCGTTCGCCCGCCCCGACGCCTCGCACGACGATGTCGAGCGCGCCGCCCAACTCGCCGGCGCACACGAGTTCATCGTTCGCCTGCCCGACGGGTACGCCACCGTGCTGGGTGAGCGCGGCTTCTCGCTCAGCGGAGGGCAGCGCCAGCGCATCGCGATCGCCCGCGCCATCCTGGCCGACCCCCGGGTGCTCGTGCTCGACGACGCCACCAGTGCGGTCGACCCGTCGAAGGAACACGAGATCCGTGACGCGATGTCCACCGTCATGCAGGGGCGCACCACCATCGTCATCGCACACCGCCCCGGCACGATTGCGCTGGCCGACACCGTCGTGCTGATCGCCGACGGGCGCGTGGCGGCTCAGGGCACGCACCAGTACCTGCTCGACACCGACGAGCGGTACCGCGAGGTGCTCGCCGCCCTGTCGGCCGACGACGACGAACAGGCGGTGAGCTGACATGTGGGGTGGAGGAGCCGTCAGCGACGAGGACCGTCTCGACCGCACCGAGACCGGCAAGGTGCTGCGGCGGTCGATCGAGTTCGCTGCCCCGTACCGCCGCTGGGTGTGGCTCGCCGTCGCGTTCGTCACCGTGTCGACGACGTGCACCGTCGCGGGTCCGCTGCTGGTCAAGTTCGCCACCGACCGCGGGTTGCTGAAGGGGAGCGCCACCGCGCTGAACACGGCGATCGTCGCCTACTGCGTCGTGGTCGTCGTCAACTACGTCGTCGGGCGTCAGCAGTACCTTGCGATCAACACCGCCGGCGAAGGCTTCCTGCGCGACCTTCGCGTCCGCGTGTTCGACCGGCTGCAGGCGCAGTCGATGGCGTTCTACGACCGCAGCAAGGCCGGTGTGCTCGTGTCGCGCATGACCGCCGACATCGAGAGCATGGGCGAGCTCATCCAGTGGGGGCTGCTGCAGTTCGTCTCCGCGGCGCTGCTGCTCGTGTTCACGATCATCGTGCTGTTGATCCTCAGCTGGGAGCTGACGCTCGTCGTGCTGCTCGTCATGCCCGTCATCATCCTCGCCTCGGTGAAGTTCCAGCGGCAGTCGAACCGCGCCTACCTCGACGTGCGCGACAAGGTGGGGCAGAACCTGTCGACGCTGCAGGAGGGCATCACCGGCGTGCGGGTCATCCAGGCGTACCACCGCCAGGACGAGCAGATCCGCCGCTTCCGCATCTCGAACCGCGCCCTGTACGGCGCGCACCTCCACACCGTGCGGATCAGCGTCTGGTACTTCGGCCTCGTCGAGTTCGTCGGCATCTTCGCGATCGCGATCGTCGTCGGCATGGGTGGCTGGCTGGCGCATCAGGGCTCGATCGAGGTCGGCACCGTGGCGGCGTTCGTGCTCCTCATCGCCAACCTGTTCGAGCCGGTGCAGCAGCTCTCGCAGCTCTACAACACGGTGCAGTCGGCCGCAGCGTCACTCAGCAAGCTGTACGGCCTGATCGACGCCGAGCCCGACGTCGCCGAGCACCCCCGCCCGGTGGTGCTCCCGGCCCGGGGCGCTCTCGCTGCCCACGACCTCTCGTTCCGTTACGACGGCGCCGAACGCCACGCGTTGGCGCACCTCACGCTCAGCATCGCGCCCGGCGAGCGACTGGCGCTCGTGGGCCCCACGGGCGCCGGCAAGAGCACGGTGGCCAAGCTGCTGTCACGGCTCTATGACCCGACGGAGGGCTACGTCACGTACGGCGATGTCGACCTCCGCCTCGCCTCGATGGCGTCACTGCGCGAGCGCGTGGTGGTCGTGCCGCAGGAGGGCTTCCTCTTCGGTGGCACGATCATGGAGAACATCCGGATCGCTCGGCCGTCGGCCACCGACGACGAGGTCGCCACGTCGCTCGAACGGATCGGCGCGCTCGAGCGTTTCCTCGAGTTCCCCGAGGGCCTGCACACCGAGGTGCGCGAACGTGGCTCGCGCCTGTCGGCCGGTGAGCGCCAGCTCATCTCGCTCGCCCGCGCAGCGCTTGTCGACCCTGCCGTCCTCGTGCTCGACGAGGCCACCAGCAACCTCGACCCCGGGACCGAGGCCGTCGTCGAACACGCGCTCGAGAGCCTGATGGAGGGCCGCACCGTCATCGTGGTCGCCCACCGCCTGTCGACGGTGCGGCGCGCCGACCGCATCGCAGTGATCGACCACGCCAAGCTCGCCGAGTTGGGGACGCATGACGAGCTGGTGGCGCTGGGCGGCAAGTACGCCGCGTTGGCTGCTGCATGGGAGCGCTCGCAGCCGATGACGAGCTGACCGGTCGAATGGCCCAGGGCCCCAGGATCAGGCGAGGTCGAACACCAACACGAACTCGAGCAACCCGTTGTCCTTCACGACGGCGAAGCCGTTCGACGGGTCGGGGATCTCGTACGCCGAGAACGCAACAGGGATCTGGCCCAGGATGCCGATGCGTCCGCCTTCGAGTTTGGCAGTCACATCGAACGTGACCGAGTTGGTGACGCCCCGCAGGGTCAGGTCACCCGTTGCCGACGCTGTGATCTCGTCGCCCTCGCCGGGTACCGCACCGAAGTCGATGGGCGAGGTGAGCACGAACGTCGATGTCGGGAAGTCGTCGGTGCTCATGATCCGGCTTCGGAACTGCCCGTCGCGGCGATCGCTGTCGCTGGTGACGCTGGCCATGTCGACGGTGAAATCTGCAGCGGTGGCCTGGGTGCCGGCGATGGTGAGCGTGCCGGTGACCTGATTCGTTCGGCCGGCACCTTCGGTGTCGACACCACCGAGCACCTCCGAGACGCGGTAGCCGAGCGTCGACTCGGTGGAGATCGCCCACGTACCGTCGGCGCCCGTGTTCCCGGGAGCCGTTGTGGCACCCGTTGTGGCACCCGTCGTGTCGGAACCCGTCGTGTCGGAACCCGTTGTGTCGGCGGCGGCGGCGGCGACGGTGGTGTCGGCCAGCGCATTGTCGAGGTCACTCGTGGTCAGCTCGGCCGGGGCATCGTCTTTGATGAACAACAGGTACGCGTACGTGCCGAGCGCGCCGACCGCGACCGCAGCCACCACTCCGATGAGAATCTTCCGGCTCGTGCTCATCCGGTCATCTTGTCATCGTTTGCGTTCGCAACGGTCGAGTTCGTGGGTGTCGGGCGATGGTCACACCAGCGTGCAAGTGGCCCGCGGGTAGGGTCGAAGATTGCTGTGAGCAACCATCCGTTCCGTCCCCTTCGCCGCCGCGAGGTCCGTCTCATCTGGTCGGCTGCAGCGATCTCCGACATCGGAACCTGGGTGCAGCTCATCGTCGTGGGCAGCCTCGTCGCTGCCGACACGGGGTCGGCCGTGCAGACGGGCTTGGTCGCCCTTGCGACGTTCATGCCGCAGGGCATCGCCTCACCGATCGGCGGCATCCTCGCCGACCGATTCGACCGTCGCCGAGTCTTCGCTCGGGCGCTGCTGCTGCAGGCGTGCATGACCGGATGCCTCGCCATCGCACTCGGTGCAGGGGTGCGCGCGCCCGCAGTGCTCACTGCGATCATCCTGCTCGGCAGCGCCGCCGGGGCACTCGGCCAGCCGAGCTACGCGGCCATGCTGCCCGACCTCGTGCCACCCGACGAGCTGGTGGCCATGGTGTCGCTCGGCGTCTACTCGTGGAACAGCGGCCGGGTCTTCGGCCCACTCATCGGCACGGTGCTTGCCGCCGCAGTGGGCCCGGCCTGGACCATCGGCTTCAACGCGATCACGTTCGTCGGCCTCTCGATCGCGGTGTGGGCCGTGCGGCGCCCGTTCGCCCCGCACGGCAGTGACGGCACCATCGGTGAGCGGCTGGTAGGCGGGTGGAGAGCGCTTCGCACCACGTACTCGTGCTGGTTCGCAGTGGTCGCCCTCGTGCTCTTCAACCTCACGATCGTCCCGTTCATGGGGCTCATCCCCATCTACGCGCGTGCCGAGTTCAAGGGTGGCACCGGTCTGGCCGGGCTCATCAGTTCGGCGCAGGGCATTGGCGCGATCGTCGGTGGCATCACCATCACGATGCTGGCCGCCCGTCGTCGACGCTCCGACCTCGTTGCCGGAGTCGTGGTGCTGCTGGCGGTCGCGCTGGCCTGTTACGCGGTGGCTCCCACCGTCGCCGCCGTCGCCGTCGCAGCCATGGTGCTCGGTGCCGGGTCATCGTGCATGTTCGTCACCGTTTCGGCCATCCTGCAGCGCGACGCGCCGCTCGCGAGTCGCGGCCGGGTCCTCGCGATGATGCAGGCGTTCATGGGCGTGTCGTACGGCTGCGGCCTGCTGTTCATCGGCAGCATCGCCGACCTCGCCAACCTGCGCATCGCCTTCCTGGTCGGAGCCGTGTGCCTGCCCGTCGGGTTCTTCGTCCTCACGCGCCGGGCGCGCTCGTGGCGGGCCGCGATCGACGGAGCGGACGTGATGGTCAGCCGCCAGGTGGTCACCGCTTCCTGATCGCCGGTACCGTGCCGCGCATGCCCCGCGAACGGATCTACACGAAGGCCGGCGACGACGGCACCACCGGCTTGTTCTACGGTGGCCGCGTCCCGAAAGACAGTGAGCTGCCCACCGCGTACGGCACGGTCGACGAGGCCCAGGCGGTGCTCGGCCTTGCTCGTGCCCAGGCCGGCAAAGACTCCGAGGTGTCGGCCATGCTCGTGCCGATCATGCGCGACCTGTGGGTGCTGATGGCCGAGCTCGCCACGCTGCCCGACAACCGCGGCAAGCTCGAAGCCGGCACCACTGCCGTCAGCGCCGAGATGGTCGACCGGCTCGAACGCAGCATCGACGACCTCGACGAACGGTTCACGCACCCCACGCAGTTCGTCGTGCCTGGTGAGGACCTCGTGTCAGCGTGGCTCGACCTCGGCCGCACGGTCGTCCGCCGTGCCGAGCGCCTGTCGCTCCGTGCAGCCGAGTCGCCGTCGCTCGTCGTGCCCTACCTCAACCGGCTCAGTGACCTGCTGTGGACCATCGCCCGCTGGAACGAGGGGACGAGCCTGGCGGCACGTGACGCATAGCGGGTGATGGTGGGGGTTTTCCGGCAGACTTGCCGCCAATGAACGTCAACGTCGAGATCGTCAAGTCCGCGCCGCGCACCGTCGAGGCGATCGGCATCCCCGTGGCGTCGTCCGGTCCGGTGGCCCGCCAGCTCGGCCTCGGGCGGGCAGCCCTCGCTACCAACGGCTTCGAGGGCAAGACCGGTCAGGTGCTCGTCCTGCCCGCCGCAACCGGTCCCACGATCATCGCCATCGGCGTGGGCGAGCCCGGCACGATCGACGCGAACGGGCTGCGCAATGCGGCCGCAGCGCTGGTGCGTGCGGCCGGCAAGCGCGCCACCATCGCGACCTCGCTCGCCGATCTCGACGGTGTCGATGCCCGGACCGCCGGTCAGGTCGTCACCGAGGGCGTGCTGCTCGCGTCGTACAAGTTCATCGGCCTCAAGACCGACACCTCGGGTGCATCGACCCTCACGGCCCTCAGCCTCGTGGTGGGCGACAAGCGCACCGCCGGTGTGCGTGCCGGCGTCGAGCGGGGCATGGTCACCGCCGATGCGGCCGCACTGGCTCGCGATCTCGCCAACACCCCGCCCTCGCACCTCACGGCCACGAAGATGGCGGCTCGCGCCGTCGAGGTCGGCCAGGCCGCCGGCCTGCAGGTCGAGGTCTTCAACCGCGATCAGCTCGAGGCGATGGGCTGTGGCGGCATGGTCGGTGTGAACGCCGGCAGCGTCGAGCCGCCGCGCATGGTGCGCCTCACGTACACGCCGCGCAACCCCACGGGGCACCTCGTGCTCGTGGGCAAGGGCGTCATGTACGACTCGGGTGGCATCAGCCTCAAGCCGAGCGACCCCATGCACGCCAAGATGAAGATGGACATGAGCGGCGCGGCTGCCGTGCTCGGCACCATGGGCGCGCTGAAGGCGCTGAAGTGCAAGGCACAGGTGACGGGCTACCTGATGTGTACCGACAACATGCCGTCGGGCAGTGCGCTGAAGCTCGGTGACGTGCTGACGTTCCGCAATGGCAAGACGGCCGAGATCCACAACACCGACGCCGAGGGCCGCTTGGTCCTGGCCGACGGTCTGTCGCTCGGTGTCGAGGCGAAGCCCGACGCGATCGTCGACATCGCCACCCTCACCGGTGCTGCGCTCGGCGCGCTGGGTCCGAAGATCGCCGCCGTGGTCGGCAACGACCAGCCGCTGATCGATGCGGTGAAGGCGGCGTCCGAGCGCACCGACGAAGAGCTGTGGCAGCTGCCGCTCGCCCGTCAGTATCGCAAGTACCTCGACTCGCAGGTGGCCGACATGCGCAATATCGGCGGCCCGTACGGTGGGGTCATCACGGCGTCGCTGTTCCTGGCCGAGTTCGTCGGTGACACGCCGTGGGCGCACCTCGACATCGCCGGGCCGATGGACTCCGACGGCGATGACGGCTGGCTCTCGAAGGGTGCCACCGGCTACGGCACGCGCACCCTCATCGAGCTCGCCACCACCTTCACGCGGCGCTGAGCGGCGACGCGGCTTCCATGGCTGCGGCCGGCGAGATGCCGAGCCCCAGCAGCTGACGTTCCACTGCTTCGGGCGGGTCTCCGGCGGCACGCATCGCGGCGACGAACAGCCGCGCTCGCTGCAGCTCGCCAGCGACGTCGGTGGTGCCGGTGCGGCGCCAGGCGTCGTGATTGGCGCGGAGGTACTCGGGCATGCGGGCGAGTTGGCGTGCGCTCACGGGTGGCAGCTTGCGCCGCACCGCCAGGCCGCCCGCAACCGGCTGGGCGCCGCCGAACATGACGCACCGGTTCACCGAGCGTGCGAACGGGTTCACCGCGCCCGGGGTAAACGTCAGGCCGAGCGCGCCGGCGGTCTGGTCGAGGTCGAGCTCGTAGCCGCCCGGGTACTCGTCGAGGCCGGCGACCATGCGGCGCAGCAGCCAGGTGGCGGTGGGTCCCAGGACGTTCAGCCAGAACAATTCGACATAGTGCGACCTCGGGTCGAAGCCGATCGAGTCGACGATGTCGTCGTGCCAGGGGACGACCACGAGCGTCGGCTCGTCGAGAGCGATATCGGACATGGTGGCGAGTGGCATGACGACCTCCGGTGACGTGAGCGTGGTGAGCGGGGAAGCGGTGCCTGAATGATGGACATCGCGATCGCCGCTTCGGAAGCGTCGGCCGTGCGGTTGGCGCGCCTTGGCGTCCTTCGTGGCACCATGTGGGCATGCACAGCAGCACATCCCTCGACGTACCGACGCGGACGCACTCATGAGCGTCTGGACGGTGGTGGGATTGCTCGCCGGGTTGGCGGGCCTCGTGATCGGCGCAGAAATGCTCGTGAAGGGTGCGGCATCGATCGCCGGGAAGTTCGGGATCCCGCCGGTCATCATCGGCCTCACCGTGGTCGCGCTCGGAACCAGCGCACCCGAGCTCGCAGTCAGCATCAGCGCTGCGCTGTCGGGCGAGGCCGACCTGGCGCTCGGCAACGTGGTGGGCAGCAACACCTTCAACATCTTGATGGTGCTCGGCGTTTCCGCCGTGATCGGCGGGCTGGCGGTGACGCAGCGCCTCGTGCGGCTCGACGTGCCGTTGCTGCTGGTCATCTCGGTCGTGGTGATGCTGATGTGCCTCGACAACGAGGTCAGCCGCATCGACGGCGCGATCCTGTTCGCGGGCATTGTCGTCTACACGCTGTGGCTCATCAGAGAGGCCCGGCGCGACCCAGCCGTGGCACCCGAGGTCGACGATCTGGTGGTCGAGCGACCGCTCGCGGTGCACATCGGCTTCGTGGTGGTCGGGCTCGGCATCCTGATCGTCGGTTCGCAGCTGCTCGTCGGAGCTGCCACCGACATCGCCGAAGCCGCGGGCCTCAGTGATCTCGTGATCGGTCTGACGATCGTCGCCGTCGGCACGTCGACGCCCGAGCTCGCGACCTCGATCATGGCCGCCTACCGCGGCCAGCGCGACCTGGCCGTGGGCAACGTCGTCGGGTCGTGCGTGTTCAACCTGCTCGCCGTCCTCGGTGCCACGGCCGTGGTGTCGTCCGAGCCGATCGGGGTGAGCGACGCGGCGCTGCGCCTCGACCTCCCCGTCATGCTCGCGGCGACGTTCGTGCTGCTGCCCATCTTCTGGAACGGCTTCTCCGTCAGGCGCTGGGAAGGTGCCATGCTGGTGGTGTTCTACATCGTGTACGTCACGTACCTCATCCTCGACACGAGCGATCACGCCGCCTCGTCCGTCGTTGGCCCATCGGCGCTGATCGTGACCGCGCTGGTGCTCTTGACGCTGTCGGTGACGGGCGTACAGGGGTGGCGCCGACATCGAGCCGCAGTCCAGGCGGCATGACCCCGACGATCGTCGAGGCGCGCGGGTGGGTCGCGGGTGCCGAGCGCATCACGGTGCTCACCGGTGCGGGCATCTCGACCGACTCGGGCATCCCCGATTTTCGTGGCCCCAACGGGCTCTGGACCAAGAACCCGCTCGCCGAGAAGACATCGACGCTGCAGCACTACCTCGAGGACCCGGAGGTCCGGAAGTTCGCCTGGCAGAACCGCCTCGGTTCGCCGGCGTGGGCCGCCGAGCCGAATGACGGCCACCGCGCCATCGTCGAGATCGAGCGGCAGGGCCGGCTCGTCGCGGTGGTCACGCAGAACATCGACGAGCTCCACCAGAAAGCCGGCAACGACCCCGCGCGGGTGATCGAGGTGCACGGCACGATGTGGTGGTCGCGGTGCTGGGCGTGCAGCGATCGCCGGCCGATGGCCGACGCCGTCGAGCGCGTGCGTGACGGCGATCTCGACCCGGCATGCCTGGCGTGCGGGGGAGTGCTGAAGAGCGACACCATCTCGTTCGGTCAGTCGTTGGTGCCCGAGGTCATTGCTGCTGCCCTGACCGCCGCCGAGCAGTCCGATCTCCTCATCGCTGCCGGGTCGATGCTGTCGGTGTTCCCTGCCGCGAACCTGGTGCCGCGGGCGAAGGCAGCCGGTGCGCGCATCGTCATCGTGAACGGTGAGCCGACGAAGATGGACCGCTTTGCCGATGCGGTGCTGCTCGGTCCGATCTCCGAGCTGCTCCCCGCACTGGTGCGCCAATCCTGACCCACTCGGTAGCATTTCGGACATGGCAACTTTTCGTGACCTGCTGAACGCCGCCAAGAGCGAGATCACCGAGGTCGACACCGCCGCCGCTGCCGAGCGCATCGCCTCCGGCGCCGTGGTGCTCGACGTGCGTGAGCCCGACGAGTACGACCAGGGCGCCCTGCCCGACGCGATCCACATCCCCCGCGGCCACCTCGAGGCGCAGGTCGAGGGCCGCCTGCTCGACAAGACTGCCGAGGTCGTCGTGTACTGCGCCGGTGGCGTCCGCAGCGCCTTCGCCGCGAAGACGTTGCAGGAGCTCGGCTACACCGACGTGCTGTCGATGGGCGGTGGCTTCGGCAAGTGGAAGGACGAGGGCCGGGCGTGGAAGACCCCCGTCGTGCTCACGCCCGACCAGCGCAACCGCTACCAGCGCCACCTGCTGCTGCCCGAGGTGGGCGTTGCCGGCCAGGCCAAGCTGCTCGGTGCGAAGGTGCTCATGCTCGGCGCCGGCGGCCTCGGCTCACCCGCCGCGCTGTACCTCGCCGCTGCCGGTGTCGGCACGATCGGCATCGTCGACATGGACGAGGTCGACGCCTCGAACCTCCAGCGCCAGATCCTGCACAACATGGACCGCATCGGCGACCGCAAGGTCGACTCGGCGAAGAAGACCATCGCCCTGCTGAACCCCGACGTCAACGTCGTCACCTATGACACGCGGCTCGATGCGTCGAACATCATGCAGATCCTCGAGGGCTACGACGTCGTGGTCGACGGCGCTGACAACTTCCCCAGCCGCTACCTGCTGAACGATGCAAGCGTGAAGCTCGGCATCCCCGTTGTGCATGGCTCGATCTTCCGCTTCGAGGGCATGGTCAGCGTCTTCCACCCGACCGCGGGCCCGACGTACCGCGACATGGTGCCCGAGCCGCCGCCTGCCGAACTGGCCCCCAGCTGCGCCGAGGCCGGCGTGCTCGGTGTGCTGCCCGGCATCATCGGCAGCATCCAGGCGCTCGAGGTGATCAAGGTGATCCTCGGAATCGGCGAGCCCCTCATCGGCCGCATCTTGGCCGTCGACACGACCGAGATGACCTTCCGCACGTTCAAGCTGCAGAAGGACCCGTCGAACCCGGTGACGTGGGAGAACCGCGACCGAATCGTGGTGCAGGACCTCGAGGGCCTCTGCGCCCCCGGCCTCGCCCACTGACCTCCTGAACCCGGCCCCGTCGGGCAGCTTCGTGAGCCTCGACCTGCGCCAACGAGGTTGAACCTCACGAAGCCCGAGCACCGTGAGGCTCGACCGGCGTAGCGGCGGTCGAAGCTCACGAAGCCGAGCGTCAGGCGGTGGCGACCTCGACGTCTTCAACTCGCAGTACCTCGCGCTCTTGCGACACGACTCCTGCGATCACGAGGGCGGCACCGAGCAGGTCGATCCAGCTGGGGGTCTGGTCGAGGGCGACGAACCCCACGAACATCGCCGTCACCGGCAGCAGTGCGAGCAGCACGGCGAAGCGACGCACGGGTACCCGCCGTAGCACGTGCTGGTCGATGCCGTAGCCGACCACGTTCGACAGCACGCCCACCGACAGCGCCGCGATCAGCCACGCCGGAGTGGTGAACACCTCGCCACTGCCGGGCGCGCCGAACGGCACGAGCACGATCGCACCGAACACCATCGCCAGGGCGAGGCCCGAGCTGCCGCGGTCGAACGACGCGACATGTCGGCCGATCATGATGTACGCCGCCCACATCGCCGACGCAGCGAAGATGAAGACGAGGCCGAGTGGCTCGGTGTCGAGCTCGACACCCGACAACACCACCACGCCGGTCATCGCCAGCAGCAGCGCGATGGTGTTGCGTCGCGAGCGTGTGAACGCTGCCGCCACGGCGATCGGCCCGATGAACTCGATCACCACGCTCTTGCCCAGGTCGAGCCGGTCGATCGCGAGGTAGAAGAACAGGTTCATCAGCGCGGTGGCGATGCCGAACGCGAGGGCGGCGACGACCTCGGCCTTGACCCAACCCCGGCGCTGCTGCTTCCAGGTGAAGGCGAGCAGCACGATGGCTGCACCGATGACACGGAACCAGGCGACGGTGGCCGGGCGCACGTCGTCGAACAGAGACACGGCGATGACCGCGCCGGTGTACTGCGAGATGCCCGAGAAGACGAACAGCGCCTCGGGCGAGAACCGGTTCAGTGCGCCGCCCTCGGCGCGACGACTCACTCGAACAGGTCGGGGTCGGTGCGGCAGATCTCCTGCCACAGCGGCTGGAAGCTCAGCCAGCCGGCGATCGGGTGCGCGGTCTGTTCGCGGGTGTACGCGGCGTCCTCGTGCGGGATCAGCTTCGGCTCGCCGGCCGCCATGGCGAGCAGCTGCGCCTGGCACGAGCGGTCCATCGACAGGAACCAGAACGCTGCCTCATCGACCGTCTGGCCGACCGTGAACAGACCGTGGTTTTGGTGGATGGCTGCCTTGCCGGTGGGGAACTGCGACACGAGCTCGCGCCCGTCCTCGACGCCGAACTGCACGCGGCCGCGCTGGGCGGTGATGATGGTGTGGTCCTCGTAGAAGATGCACGCGTCCTGGGTGATCGGATCGAGTGGGATGCCGAGCGAGCTGAACGCCTTGCCGTGCACGCTGTGGCTGTGCGCTGCGGCGATGACGTCGGGGCGGGCCTCGTGAACGGCCGAGTGGATGACGAACGCAGCCCGGTTCACCGGGCGGGTGCCGTAGACGACGTCGCCGTTGTGATCGACGAGGATCAGGTCGCTGACCCGGATGTGGCGGAAGCTCACCGCGAACGGGTTCACCCAGAACAGCTCGGGGAACTCGGGGTCGCGGACGGTGATGTGGCCGGCCACGCCTTCGCCGAAGCCGACCCGCCCGAAGATCCGCAGCGCGGCGGCGAGCTTCTGCTTGCGGTGCAAGCGCTCCTCCTCGACCGTGGCGAAGGGGGTGGGCAACTCGAGGCCGACCTGCTTGGGGGTCAGTTCGATCCCGTCGATGCTGCGGATGCCGGTCTCGGTCGTCGTCATGGTCGGCAGCGTAACCCCTACCGTCCCGGGCCCCGGAGCCTGCTGCACGGACCTCTGAGCCGACCTTTGCCGTATCCGTGTTGTCAACGACGTGTTTGCGGCAAAGGTCGGGGGTGGGCCGGGGTGGAGGGCGGGTCAGAGGGTGACGAGCGCGGCGTTGGTGATCTGCTCGGGCAACATGTCGAAGATCTCGTAGAGGTCGACGATCGAGCCCGACTGGCCGAACGTGTCGACGCCGATCGGCACGACCCGCTGAC
>JBBDMO010000104.1:0-16048 GCA_040878255.1 Ilumatobacteraceae bacterium | reverse complement strand
TTTGACAGTTCAGCATCCGTCGGTGAGGCGTCCTGTGAGGACTGCGGTGATGGCAGAGGTCGATGGTCGCCTCATGTCGATCAGCGCTCCCACTCAGCCCCCGCCCACCGTGCTCCAGCAGCTCCATCTCGAGTGGCGACGCCTCAGCGGGTGCCGTCGCAGTATCGAGCGGGTGGCCGGGTGGCACCTTGCCGTCGGGCCGGTCGCCACCCTCGACGACCTGCTCGGCCATGCGGGCTTCGGTGCCGTGCAGCGCGGTGGGCATGCCGACGACCGGGTGCTGGCCACGTTGGTGTCGCTCGCCCGGCACGACGACCTGGCCGGTCGGGTGGTGCTGCAGCGCATCCTGCCGGGCGTCGCATCACTGGTGCGTCGCCGGACGGCCAACCCGATCACGCGCGCCGACCTGACCGATGAGGTGGTCGCGGCGGCGTGGACGGTCATCCGCACGTATCCGGTCGAGCGGCGGCCGGACTACGTGGCTGCCAACCTGCTCCGTCGGGTCGAGTACGAGGTGTTCCGCAAGCCCACGCGGCGGCGCGCCACGTTCGCCCCGCGCCCCACGCACCTGTTCGACGAGCTGTCCGCCCCCGAGCCGCGCATGGCTGCCGCCGACGAGATCGACGAACTGCTCGACCTCGCCCACCAACACGGGTTCCCCGCTGCCGAGATCGACCTCGCCCGCCGCCTGGCGCGGGGCGAGAGCACGTTGGCGATCGCGAGCGATCTGGGTGTCAGTGACCGGACGATCCGCAACCGTCGGACGAACCTGACGACACGGCTCGCCGAGCTGGCCGCCGAGGCTGCTGCAGCATGAGCGCAGCGAATGCTGATGCGGAGTCGTAGCGCGTCACCGTGACGCGCTGAGGCTCCGCATCGATGGATGCGTCACAACGCACGGTTCGGCGACGTTGTGGAGCACGATGAACCAACGGATGAGCGGTCAGTCCTGCAGGACGTCGCTCGTGCATGGACCCTCGCAGGGCTGCAACGTGCCGGCCAGCAACCAGGCGAACGCCTGAGCCAACACACGTGGCTCGCTGCTGCCCGCACCGTGGGGATCCTGACCGAAGTCGGGCTCGCTCGGGGGCAGGTTGACGGTCGGCGGTGCCGGGGTTCCGAAATCCCACAGCGACAGCACGGCACCGTCAGTCGGGGCAACACCGTCGAAACGCTCGATGCCCCACAGCGGCTCGACGTCGGCACTGCGACCCTGTGCAATCGGATCCGGCTGCACCACCGCACCGAGGGTCCGCGCCAGCACGTCCGTCGACACGTTGGCCACCTGATGATCACCGAACGCTTCGATCAACAGCACCGACTTGGCCGGCACACCCTCGAAGGTGTCGCCCACGAGGTGCTGCACGTATCCCTGATTCTCGCCACGGTCCCACAGCAACTGCGCCAGTTGCAGGCCCAGGACACGGTCGACCTCGTCCGGATATGCGGCATCGAAGACGCTCTGGAACTTCGGCCAGTCGCTCGAGCGGGTGAGCAGCAACGAATAGTTCATGCCGGGCACACCGAGCACCGCACGGGTCCACTGGTCGGTGATCGCGCTGGCAGCCCCACCGAGGATGCCTCCCTGACTGTTGCCGACGAACACCGCACCGTCGGGCTCGAGGGCCGGGGTGGAACCCGCCGCGAACTCCGGTGCCGAGGCGAACCCGTCGGCCGCGTTGACGAGGATGCCGAGCGCATGGAAGTTGACCAGACCCTGCACCAGCCGGTCGGCCACCTCGTCGAAGCGGCCGAGGTCTGCGAGCACCTGGGCGACGTTGCCGACGTCGTCACTGCTCATGCCGATCCAATCAGTGGCGCACACGTTCGCGATGCCGAGCGCCGTGACGGTGCCGAGGCCCTCAGCCTCCTGACGACTGCCGAGCAGGCCATGCCCGTACACGACCGTGGGCAGTTGCTTCGTTGTGCTGATGACGCACACGAACTCGGCCGAGTACGTGGCGTCGTCGGGGTTGATCAACGGGGCGCCGTCGTCGTCGAGCAGCAACGTCGAGCCCGGCGTGCCGTCACCCGACAGCACACTGGGAACCTCGAAGGTGCCCTCGACGGTGGTGATGACATCGCCGGAACGAACCGAACTGACCGCGAACGACGGGGCCGCACCAGCCAGAGCATCGTCCACCATCGCCCGCGCCGCCCGAGCGCGACCCGACAGGCTGTCGGCGCTGGCCACCGGGAACGTCCACGCCATCTGCACGCCATCGACCAACTGCTCATCAGCCAGTAGCGCCGCCAGCCCGGCCATGTTCTCCTCACCCGTCCACATCGCCGGCATCTCGACCGGGGCACCTGAGGCGTCGAGCAGCTGCCGAACCACAACCAGGTGCTCGTGTCCTTCCACATACGCCACCGCAGGGCGGACGATGAGCACACGGGACTCGTCACTGCTGGCCTGCGCATCGAGCTCGCCCCAGTACGGGATTCGCCGGCCGGTGACCGTGTCGACGATGACGATCGGAGCATCGGCCGCCAGCGACGCGCCGATGTCGGTGCTCGGCGCCAGGCCGCTGCGCTCTGGATCAACACCCGGCACGTCGAGCACCACCGCCGAGCCCGGACTGAAGCCATCGGCACGGTTCTGATCGGTGACATCGATCGGGGTGCCGTCGGCGTTCAGTGGCATGGCCTCGGCCGGCAACGCAAGGCGACGTCCGGTCTCGGTGTCTGCGGCAACGGTGAGCGCCATGTTCGGCCAGGGAAGCAGACACTGCCGACTGCTCAGACCGACACAGTCGGCGGCCACCGGTTCAGTAGCGACCGGTTCGGTGGGAACAGTGGTCGCCGGTGCCGCGCTGGCCGCAGGATCGTCGGCCGCGGTGTCGATGGTCGTTGCCCGTTCGGTCGTGGCCGGCCCCGCAGCACCACCACCGCTGCACGCAGCAACAACGAGGACCACTGCGGCGACGAGGGACCCCTTGGTGGTGAACATCGGCGTCACTGTGCCACACGCTGCTGATGCGGAGTCGTAGCGCGTCACCGTGACGCGCTGGGGCTCCACATCGGGGATCTGTCAGCTCTGGGAGCGGAAGCGGCGCAACCGCAAGCTGTTCGTCAGCACGAACACGCTCGAGAACGCCATCGCCGCGCTGGCCAGCACCGGCGACAACTTGCCGCTGGCCGCCAGCGGGATTGCCGCCACGTTGTACGCGAACGCCCAGAACAGGTTGCCCTTGATGGTCGACAGCGTGCGCCGGCTCAAGCGCACCGCATCGGCGACCGCCGGCACCTCGGCCCGCATCAGCGTCAGGTCGCTCGCCTCGATCGCGACGTCGGTGCCCGACCCCATCGCGACACCGAGGTCGGCCTGGGCCAGCGCCGGCGCGTCGTTCACGCCATCGCCCACCATCGCCACCACCCGGCCCTCGGCCTGCAGACGTCGGACGATGTCGAGCTTGCCCGCCGGCAACACGTCCGAGAACACGTCGGCCGGGTCGATGCCGACGGCAGCTGCCACAGCCGCTGCCGTGCCGGCGTTGTCACCGGTCAACAGCACCGGGCGCAGATCGAGCGCACGCAACTGCTCGATGCCGCGCCGACTGGTGGGCTTCACCGTGTCGGCCAGGCCGATCGTGCCCACCACCACGCCGTCGCACAACACCTCGACCACCGTCACGCCCGGGGCATGGGCGGCCACATCACCGGCACGCCGGACCACGACCGCCGCACCGTCGACCGTGCCACTCGCACCGGTTCCCGGATCGTTGCGGAAGCCGTCGGCAGCCGGCGGGTCGATGCCGTCGAGCCGGGCGCGGGCGACGATCGCACGGGCGATCGGATGCTCACTGCCCCGCTCGACCGCCGCCGCCAACCGCAACACCGACGCGACCTCATGACCAGCCGTTGGGATGACGGAGGCGACCTCCATCACACCCGTCGTGATCGTGCCCGTCTTGTCGAGCACCACCGTGTCGATGCGGCGCGTGCTCTCGAGCACCTCCGGACCCTTGATCAGGATGCCCATCTGCGCACCCCGGCCCGTCCCCACCAGCAACGCCGTCGGCGTCGCCAGGCCCAGCGCGCACGGGCAGGCAATGATCAGCACCGCCATCGCCGGACCCATCGCCTCGCTGAGGCTGCCCGTGCGAGCGAACCAGAACCCCAGCGTCGCCACGGCCAGCGCGACGACCACCGGCACGAACACGGCGGCCACACGATCGGCCAGGCGCTGCACCGGCGCCTTGCCGCTCTGCGCCTGCTCGACCAGCCGGGCCATCTGCGCCAAGGTCGTGTCGGCACCCACGCGAGTGGCCCGCACCACCAGGCGACCATCGGTGTCGATGGTGGCGCCCGTGACCGCATCGCCGACGGTGACATCGCGGGGCACGCTCTCGCCCGTCACCAGCGACGTGTCGATCGCAGCCGCACCCTCGACCACCGTGCCGTCGGTGGCGATCCGCTCGCCGGGCCGCACAACGAACCGGTCACCCACCCGCAGGTCGGCAATGGCGACCGTGCGCTCGTTGCCCGTCGCATCGATGACGGTGGCCTCGGACGCACCCTGTTCGAGCAGTGCCCGCAACGCACTGCCCGCCCGCCGCTTCGACCGCGACTCGGCCCAACGGCCGGCCAGGATCAGCGCCACCGTGGCCGACGCCACCTCGAGGTACAGGTGGTGATCGCCACCACCGACGCTCGACACCAACGACATGCTCATCGTCATCCCGTTGTCGCCCGCTGCGGTGAAGAACAGCGCGTAGGTGCTCCACCCGAACGCCGCCGACACGCCCACCGACACGAGCGTGTCCATCGACGCCTCGGCCTGGCGCAGGTTCTTCCACGCCGACCGGTGGAACGGCCACGCACACCACGTCGCCACCGGCGCCGACAGCGCGAAGGCGAGCCACTGCCAGTTGCGGAACTGCAGCGCCGGCACCATCGACAACAGCAGCACCGGCGTACCGAGCACCGTCGCCACGATCAACCGCTGCAGCAACGGATCGGTCCGCTCGGCCACCTCGGCCGGCTCGGCACCCGCCGCAGCCGGCACGTGCGCGCCGTACCCGATCGACTCGACCGTGGTGATCAGGTCGCTCGGCCGCACCGCGCCGCCGTCGAAGGTGACCGTCGCCTTCTCGGTCGCGTAGTTCACCGTGGCCGTCACGCCATCCATCCGGTTCAGCTTCTTCTCGATGCGTGCCGCACACGCAGCGCACGTCATGCCCGTCAGCTCGAGCTCGATCCGGTCGCTGATACCCGCACCGGTGCGGATGCTGTCGAGCGCAGTCATGGCTGCACCACCGTGAACGGCACCGTGACGACCTGGCCGTCGTTCGTGAACTGCAGGAACAACCGGTAGGTGCCCGGGCCCGGCAGCGGCGTCGAGAACCGGTAGTCACCCACCACGTCGTTGTCGGGATGCAGGTGCTGGTACGCGAGGTCGCCCTCACGGAACGCGACCAGGTGCGCCGACTGGCCGAGATACCGGTCGAGTCCCGGTGCCGGCGACCCATCCGGCAACGTCGCCGTGAAGTTCAGGCCATCACGCATCACCATCAACCCGTCGGTGTCGACCATCGTCTCCACCGGCGGCAGTGACTCGGCCGTCATCGCACCCGGCACCACGATGTCGGTGCCGAGCACGAGGATGGCGCCATCGGCATCGGTGGGCGAACTGTCGGCCACCATGCGCCATACGCCCGGCACCGACAGATCGGCGTCGACCGTCCATGTGCCATCGGCGGCCATCGTGGGATGCAGGTGCTGATAGCCGGTCAGGTCATGGCGCACCAGCAGCAGGTGCAGCAGCGCCCCGTGCTCCTCGGCGAAGTCGGTCAGCCGGGCGCCGTCACGCTCGAGATGGAACGTGAGCGAGGTGTCGGTGTGGTCATCCACCACCAGGCGATACCCGGCCAGCACCTGGCTCAGACCCAAGGCGTCGGCCGACACCGCGCCGGACGAGCCGACCGACCCCATGTCCATCCCCACCATCGTCGCCGCCGAGTGCGAGTGCCCGGGCAGCCGTTCACCCACCGCATACGCGGTGCCGAACAAGCCCACGAGCACCAGCCCGTAGCTGCCGAGACGCGACCCGACCGACGACATGATCAGACCACGGCTTCGAAGCCGGCCTCGTCGACAGCGGCAACGATCGCATCGAGGTCGAGCTGTTCACCCTCGACCACCACGGCCTTGGTCTCGAGGTTCACGTCGACCGAGGCGACACCGGCGAGCTTGCCGATCTCACCCTTGACGGCCGCCTCGCAGTGGCCGCAGGTCATGCCCGGGACGGTGATCGCGATGGTGCTCATGTGTGTCTCCTGGTGGGGTTCATGGTGGGGTTCATGCCCGGAGCAGGCGTTCGACCGCCCGGGTCGCTTCGTGGACGAGGTGTTCGGTCCGCTCGGCGTCACCCGACGCGGCAGCCCCGGCGACACAGTGCTGCAGATGCTCGTCGAGCAACTGCACACCGACCTTCTGCAGGCCCTTGCTGACCGCGGCCAGCTGAGTGAGCACGTCGATGCAATACGTGTCCTCGTCGATCATGCGCTGCAGCCCGCGGACCTGCCCCTCGATGCGGCGCAGTCGCGTGATGATCTGCTGCTTGTCGGCGTGGTATCCCGGTGTCACATCACCACGATACCCCACGGGGGTATCGATACAACCCCCACGAACTTTGGCACGTCAGCGGGTTTCAGGCCCGCTGGGGTGCCGAAGTTCGTGGGGGTGTCAGGGGTGTTGGGTGAAGGTGGGGTGGCGTTTGGCGAGGAAGGCGGCGATGCCTTCCTGGGCGTCGGGGGTGACGGCGGCTTCCGACATCAGCGCGACGGCCATCTCGTACGCCTTGGCCTGGGGCAGGTCGACCTGGGCGTAGAAGCCGCGCTTGCCCATCGCCTTCGACAGCACGCTCCCCCGCGTGGCCCGGCGGATCAGGTCGTCGACCGCCGCGTCGAGCTCGTCGTCGGGTACCGCCCGGTTGATCAGCCCCCAGTCGGCGGCGGTGGCCGCGTCGATCGCATCACCGGTGAGCGCGAGCTCGAGCGCCCGCTTGCGTCCGACGTTGCGCGCCACGGCCACCAGCGGCGTGTGGCAGAACAACCCGCCCTTGCCGCCGGGGATCGCGAACCCCGCCGACGTCGCCGCGATAGCCAGATCGCAGGTGGCCACGAGCTGGCACCCGGCGGCTGTCGCCAGCGCGTGCACCTTGGCGATCACCGGCTGCGGGATCGACTGGACGGTGTCCATCATCTGGGTGCACGCCTCGAACAACCGTCGGGCCTCATCGACCGTGGCGCCGGCCATGTCGCCGAAGTTGTGACCCGCCGAGAAGACGGGTCCGTTCGCCGCGAGGATCACGCCGAGCGCGTCGGACGAACCGACCTCGCGCAGCACGGCGGTGAGCTCGGCCATCACGTCGGCCGCCAACGCGTTGCGCTTCTCGGGCCGGTTCAGGGTGATCGTCGTGATGGGGTCATCGGACGAGACGAGCAGATGCTGGAGTTCCACGTCGCCAGTGTCGCGCAGTGCGCGTTCGGATCGTTCGGCGAGCGGTCGATCAGCCGCATCGCTCGCTCGTCGTCACTCTCGTTGCGGTGAGTTACGAAATACGCGGCGTGGTGCAACCAGAGTTCATCGTTGCCCTCGAGCGGGAATGCGGGAAGGCGGAACTCGGAAGATCAGTCCGGCAGCACAGGCGCTGCGCGTGCCGTGGCCGTGGTGCCCCCCCAGGGGCTCGAACCCTGAACCAACGGATTAAAAGTCCGCTGCTCTGCCAATTGAGCTAGAGGGGCCTCGGCGACGACCGCAGGCTAGTTGGCGTTCGGGCCGGTCGAACCGTTCGTGATCCGGCAGCGCAACAGCGGCGCACCGGCGGCGCATCGGCGGCGCATCCTGCAGCGCACACACCGGCAGCGATGTCCTAAGTTCTGGCACGGGCGCCACCCTGCGGTTGCCCTCCCGACAGCCAGGAGCCGAGATGTCCGTTCTGACCGCACCGTTCGCCGCGTCGCGCGCCGACGACCTCGCACTCGCCGACGACAGCACCACCCTCACCTGGGGCCAGCTCGACCGACGCGTCAACCAGCTCATCGACAGCCTCCGCGCCGCCGGAATCGGCCCCGGCGACACCATCTCGGTCGTCGCCGGCAACTGCAACGAGTGGTTCGAGGTCGCCTTCGCCTGCGCGTGCAGCGGGATCACCTTCGTGCCTGTCAACTGGCACTTCGTCGCCCGCGAGATCGCCTACATCGTCGACGACTCCGGCTCGAAGGCGCTCATCGTCGGCCACCAGTTCCTCGATGACGCGACCAAGGCGCTCGCCGACCACGGCGGCGACGGGGTGCAACTCGCACTGGTCATCGGCGCACCCACCACCGGCCGGTTCCAGAACTTCGACGACTTCATCGCCGGCGGCTCACCCGACGAACCCACCGGGCAGAGCTTCGGCGGGCCGATGTTCTACACCAGCGGCACGACCGGCAACCCCAAGGGCGTCCGCGGTTCGCTGTCGAGCATGCCCGAGGGCAGCGACCCCGCCATCTGGCAACTCATCGGCGCCGGCTTCGCCAACCTCGTCCAGGGCGACGGCATCACCGTTCTTTGCGGGCCGTTCTACCACTCGGCCCAGTGGGCCTACTCGTTCCTGCCGATGATCACCGGGGCGGCCACCGTGATGCAGCACAAGTACGACAGCGCCGGCGTGCTGCGACTCATCGACGACCACAGCGCCACCAACATCCACCTCGTCCCCACCCAGATGAAGCGGATGATCGATCTGCCCGACGACGTCAAGGCGAGCTTCGACGGCTCGTCGCTGCAGCTCGTGCTCCACGGCGCAGCACCGTGCCCGCCGGTCGTGAAGCGGGCGATGATCGACTGGTGGGGACCGGTGATCACCGAGTACTACGGCTCGACCGAGGGCTCGGTCATCACCATGATCGACGCCGAGCAGTGGCTCGCGAAGGGCGGCAGCGTCGGCCTGCCGCTGCCCGGCAAGGAGATCATCGTCGTCGCCGACGACGGCACCCGGCTCGGGCCCAACCAGTCCGGCACCCTGTACTTCCGCGACGCGATGGGCATGGACTTCGAATACCACAACGCGCCTGACAAGACCACCGACGTCCACCTCGAGCCCGGCGTGTTCACGACCGGCGACGTCGGCTACATCGACGACGACGGCTACCTGTGGCTCAGCGACCGCAAGATCGACATGATCATCTCCGGCGGCGTGAACATCTACCCCGCCGAGATCGAGAACGTCCTTGCCGGCCACCCGCTCGTGGCCGACGCCGCCGTCATCGGCGTGCCCAACGAGGATTTCGGTGAAGAGGTCAAGGCGGTCGTCGTCGCCAACGACGGCGTCACCCCCGACGACGACCTGCGCCGCACCCTCGCCGCCTACTGCCGCGAGAACCTCGCCGGGTTCAAGGTGCCCCGCACGATCGACTTCGTCGACGAACTGCCGCGCACCGGCACCGGCAAGATCCAGAAGGCCAAGATCCGCGACCCCTACTGGGAAGGCCGCGACCGCCAGATCTGACCCGTTCGAGTCAGATGTGCCCCATACTCGTGCCATGTGGTCCTCGTTCGGTGAAGCGCTCCCCCAGGCCGTCGGCATCGCGGTCAGCCCACTGCCCGTCGTGCTCGTCATCCTCATGCTCGTGTCACCACGAGGGCGGGCCAACGGCCCGGTCTTCCTCGCCGGCTGGATCGTCGGCGTGGCCGTCCTGACCGGCGTCGCGTTCGCGGTGGCCGATGCCGCCGACGCTGCTACCGACGCAAGTACTGCCGAAGGCGTCGATGCGATGCAGCTCGGCCTCGGCCTGCTCTTCTTGTGGCTGGCGGTGAAGCAGTTCCGGTCGCGGCCCGCACCCGGAACCGAACCAGCGACCCCCAAGCTCCTTCGCGCCGTCGACAGCTTCGGCCCGGGGAAGGCACTCGGACTCGGCCTCGCTGCGTCGATGGCCAACCCGAAGAACCTATCGCTCGCGATCAGCGGCGGGGCCGGCATGGCTGCCGCCGGTGCCACCGGCTCCGATGGCGTCGTGGCTGTCATCCTGTTCGTGGTGGTGGCGTCCATCGGCGTGGGCGCACCGGTCGTGGTGCAGTTGGTCATGGGTGACCGCTCGGCCGGCGTGCTCGCATCGTGGAAGACCTGGCTGGTCGCCAACAACGCAACGGTCATGACCGTGCTGTTCGGCGTGCTCGGTTCGAAGATGGTCGGCGCCGGCCTCGGCCTACTCGGCTGACGGGTCTTCAAGGCAGCCGTCGGTACCATCCCCGCATGGAGTCGGGCGTCGAGTCAGAGATCGCAGGAGTGGTGTTCCACCCACTTCGTTCGCACCCCGACGAGCGCGGCGTGCTGACCGAGGTGTTCCGTGACACGTGGGCACTCGGCGATCGCCCGGTGCAGTGGAACGTCGTCCGATCCGAGCCCGGTGTGTTGCGCGGCGTCCACTGCCACTGGCACCACACCGACATCTTGAACGTCGTCGCCGGCGAACTGATCCTGGGGATCGTCGACCTGAGACCCGGGTCACCCACCGAATCCCGGGCCGAGATGCACCGCATCCCGGCGCTCAGCGCCGTCGTCGGCATCCCACCCGGGGTAGCGCACGGCTTCTACTTCGAGGAGCCGACCTGCATCACGTACGGGGTCAGCGCCTACTGGAGCCTCGACGACGAGCTCGGGTGCCGATGGAATGACCCCGACCTCGGTCTCGACTGGCCGTGCACAGCACCATCGCTGTCCGAGCGTGACCGGACCGCCGGACCACTCGTCACCCTCCGCGCTGCCATCGCATCAGCGCTCGCACGCCACGACGCCTGAGCAGCGAGTCGCGCAGCCGGATGGTCCGGGTCGCCATCACCGTTGCGTACTGAGTCGACCGCTCCGCCAGCAACCCCTCGAGCTCGTCCCCGCGCCGACGCTGTTCCACGAGCGAGCGAAATGCCTCGTCACGCGCCTGAGACGCGTCGTCGAGATGGCGCACCAGATCGGCGGCGTAGAGCGTCGCTTCCTCCACCGCAGCACGGGTCTGCTGCAGCGTGATCTCCAGGTCGGCCGCATATCGGCTCGCCTCGGCAACCTGTTGGCGCGCGATGTCGAGCCCCACGATGCCCTCGGCTGCTTGGTGCCGAAGGTGGCGTTGCGCATGCCGCCGGAACTCGGCCCAGCCGTCGCGCTCGCGCATCCACACGTCGACCTCGCGCAGCTCGCTCGAACGCTCGTCTGGCGTCATGTCGCGACGCAGCGAATCGGCGAGATGCACCGCCGTGACCGTGTCATCGACTGCGAACCGGCACCAGTCCTCTGCCAGGAACTGCATCAGCATGTACTGATCGGTGTAGAAGCCAGGTGGGGTGTCGCGCCAGCCGAACGGCAGCCGCCGGTAGGCGCCCATCGTGTGTGCCAGGCCCGTGAGCGAGAACAGGCTGGTGCCCGACAGCGCCAGCGAGCGGCCCGGCTCGTCCTCGAGCGACCACGGCGAGGTGAGGACCTCACCGTCTCGGCTCAGGTGCGTCGACGGTGGCATGGCCACGTCGGCACGCTCGAGCAGCGCCAGCATCCGCTCGATGTGGTCGGGGAACAGGAGGTCGTCGTCGCTGAGGTAGGTGATGTGCTCGGCATCGGTCGCCACGAGCACCTCGTGGCGGAGACGCTCGCCGGTCCGCCCCGACTTGGGTCGGTCGACGAACACGAGCGCCGAGTCGTCACGCAGCAGCCCGGCCATCACATCGCGGGTGTCGTCGCCCACCCCATCGCCGATGACCACGACCCGCACACCGCTCACGGTCTGCGCCTGAGCACTCGCCACTGCCAGCGGCAACAGCAAGGCATGATCGTGGGTGGGGACGATCACATCGACCCGCGGGCTCATCGGCTCACGCCCGCCATCGCGCGGATGTCGGCGATGGCCTGCACCGACCGGGCACCCTCGACCGCCGACGACACCGGCGGGGGCGAACCGCCCCCGAGAAAGTCGACGAACGCCCGAAGCTCGGCCAGCAGCGGCAATTCCCCCGCCGCGGCCCTGACCTCGACGTTCCCGGTAGAGGTGTCGGTGACGGTGACCTGCTCCTCCCACCCGCCCGCAAGGACCGCCGTGGCCCTGGTGCCGCTGACGACGACCTGACGGTCCGACGAGTCAGCGTCGATGCCGGCCGTGGTGTGCATGGTGGCGCCCGACGGGAACTCGAAGTCGACGTCGAACCGGGATGGCACACCATCGAGCCACCGCGCCGCCGCCGCCGTCGGGCGCGGCAGTGAACCCATGATCTCGAGCGCGAGCGCGAGATCGTGGGGCAGCAGGATCCACGAACAATCGACATCGGTGTGCGGCATGCCGTTCTGGAGCCGCACGGTGCGTAACTCACGAACTGTCCCGAGCCGGCCACTGGCCACGAGATCACGCAGCACACGCACACCGGGGTGATAGCGCCACTTGTCCATGACGAACAATCGGTCACCCGCCTGGTCCGCCAGCTTGCGGGCGCGTTCGGGGTCGTCGGTGAACGGCTTCTCGACGAACAGCGGGACACCCAACGGCAGCACCCGCTCGACGGATTCGGCATGCACCGACGTGGGCGTGGCCACCACCACACCGTCGACCTCCGGCATCTCCGACACATCGACCACCACCGACGAGGCACGCAACCCGAGCAGATCAGGGAGGTCGTGACCGGGCCGCACCACCACGTGGACCTCGGCACCGAGGGTCACCAGGTCACGCAGGATCAATCGACCCCATCGACCACACCCGACGAGACCGACTCGAAGCGGTGCGCCATCCATGGCCGGAGCGTACAGCGCATGAGCGGTTCGGAGGGTCAGGCGTCCGGGAAGACGGTGTCCCAGTCGGTCGCCATGCTGACGACGGTCCAGCCGAGGCGGGCGGCAACATCGGTGATCGGCTCGGCCTCGGCGAACGACTCGGCCG
Organism: Ilumatobacteraceae bacterium; assembly: GCA_040878255.1. Taxonomy (GTDB): domain Bacteria; phylum Actinomycetota; class Acidimicrobiia; order Acidimicrobiales; family Ilumatobacteraceae; genus VFMC01. Next base: position 3,152 of record JBBDMO010000104.1, on the reverse strand, counting down.
AGCCCTGATACGCGATCTCGCGCACCGCGTCGTCGTGGTCGACGAGCAGCGCGAGCGTCGGGCCATCGCCGGCCGCAGCCCACTCGAGCATCTCGCGATCGCCACCGGTGTTGCCTGCGGCGAAGATCGGGCGTCGACCGAGGTGGGCCTGGATGCGGGTGACCTTCTCGGGACCCTCGTTCGCGCCACCGGCCAGACGCGCGGTGCGCCGCAGAACTGGCCGGCCGGCCTCGTCACGGTGCATCTCGTGCTCGACGAGCGTGCCCACCACGCCATCGGGCAGCACGCCGTACAGCTCGTTGCTGACGGCGCGCACGAACTCGGTGCCGCCACCGCTGACCACGAACACCGAAAAACCGCGTGCGCGCAGTTCGGCGATCAGCTCGAGCATCGGCTGATACACCGCACGGCGCAGCGGGATGCCAAGGGTGGGGTGCTGCGCCCGTCCCATGAAGTCGCGCACCCGGGCGGTGAACTCGTCAGGGGTCATACCGTCGAACAGTTCGGCCAGGGCCATCGCCACCCGGGCGAGGCCCAGCTCGCCGATCGCGGCGCTGTCGCCACCGAGGACGGCGGCGTACTCCGCACGGTCTGCCAGTGCTGGGTCGGCCGCGGCAGCCGTCCGGAGTTGGTCGACGAAGAACAGGAGCTGGGCGTAGGCCGGCCGCTCGCACCACAGGGTGCCGTCGTTGTCGAACGCCGCCACCTTGGCCTCGGGCGCCAGCGAGTCCGACGCGTCGAGGAACGCGACGACGGCGTCACGGGTTGCCCCGTCGCGCCATGACGGCAGGATGCGGGTGGACGTGGTCATGACGGGATCTCCTCGTTCGTGGCCGGCGTGCGCCACACCACGCGGAAGCCGACGTGGCTCATGCCGGTGTCGATCATCTGCGGTCGACGGGCGGCGGGACGGTAGCGCATGCAATACGTGTCTGCGCAGAGGTGCGAGCCACCCTTGATGACCTTGCGCGGCACCCGGAACTGCGGCTGCGACGGGTCGTAGCTCTGGTCGAGGTCGCCGCCGCGCGGGTTGGTGGGCACGCAGCACGGCTTGTCGGCGTCGGCGGGGTGACGGCTGGTGTACCAGTCGTCGGTCCACTCCCACACGTTGCCGGCCATGTCGTGCAGGCCGTAACCATTGGCCGGGTACGACCCGACCGGCGACGTGCGTTCCCACCGGTGCGCGGGCGTGTGCCGCCACGGGAAGTCCGGCCCGTCCCACGTGTTCGCCATGATGACACCGCCGGGTCGGGGCTCGTCGCCCCAGGTGAACCCGGCGCCATCGAGCCCGCCGCGCGCGGCGTGCTCCCACTCGGCTTCCGTCGGCAGATCGGCCCCGAACCACGCCGCATACGCGGCAGCGTCCTCGTGCGCGACGTGGACGACCGGATGATGATCCCGTCCGTGCACCGAACTGCGCGGCCCCTCGGGATGCTGCCACGAGGCACCGGGGGTCCACACCCACCACTGGCTCAGGTGACGCAGATCGACCGGCCCCGCGGTCGGGACGAACACCAACGAACCGGGGACGAGGTTCTCGGCCGGAGCCCCGGGGAAGTCGGCGGGATCGAGTGGACGTTCAGCCACGGTGACGTAGCCGGTGTCGTCGACGAACGCCGCGAATTCGGCGTTGGTGACAGGGAACCTTGCAACGAACAAGCCGTCGACGACGACGCGATGCGCTGGTGATTCCTCGGGGTAGTGCCGGTCGGAACCCATTGCGAACGAGCCCCCCGGCACCCACACCGCCGCGTCGGGAGTACGCGCAGGTGGGGCCGGGGGAAGCTGCTCGGTCACGCGCTGGGCATGCCGGTTTCGAGACGTGCGACAACCTGCTCGATGGTGAAGCTGGCGGGCTTCTGCGTCGGCGGGAACTCGGCCAGCGACTGCAGCATCTGCGCCGCGAACGCCTGCGCCGGCACGAGCAGCCACGCATGGTCGAGCAGCCAGTCGTAGTACGTGTTCGACGTGATGTCGGCGCGCTCGTACGGGTCGGTGCGGAGGTTGAAGATCTTCGGCACGCGCAAGTGCGTGTACGGCTCGGCCCAGATGTTCAGCGTGCCGGCGGCGCGCTGTTCGAGGAACACGATCTTCCAGTTGTCGAACCGCATCGCGGTGAGGTCACCGTCGTCGGAGACGTAGAAGAAGTACTTGCGCGGGCTCGCGTCGACAGCACCGGTGAGGTACGGCACCTGGTCGTGGCCGTCGAGGTGGGTCTTGAACTCCTTGCCGTCCAACTCGGTGCCGGCCTTCAGCTGGTCGGCGATGTCGGGCACACCCGCCGCCGACAGCAGCGTGACGAACCAGTCGTTGTGGCTCATCATGCCGTTCAGCACGGTGCCGGGGGTGATCCGCCCGGGCCAGCGGACCACGCAGGGCACGCGGTAGGCGCCCTCCCAGTTCGAGTTCTTCTCGCTGCGGAACGGCGTCATGCCGGCGTCGGGCCACGTGTTCATGTGCGGCCCGTTGTCGCTCGAGTACACCACGATCGTGTTCTCGGCGAGACCCATGTCGTCGAGCGCGTCGAGCAGGTCGCCCACCACGTCGTCATGGTCGAGCATCGTGTCGTGGTACTCGGACTGCCAGCGGCCGGCGCGACCGCGGCTCTCGGCCTTGCCGTGCGTGCGGAAGTGCATGTGGGTGGAGTTGAACCACAGGAAGAACGGCTTGTCCTCGGCCTTCTGGCGCGCCATGAAGTCGATCGCCGCATCGCGGAACTCGTCATCGACGGTCTCCATGCGCTTCTTGGTCAGCGGGCCGGTGTCCTCGATGCGGTGGTTGCCATCGGCGTCCATGTAGGTGTGGAGCACGCCGCGCGGACCGAAGCGCTGACGGAAGTTCGGGAACTCCTCGTCGGTCGGGTAGTCGCGGAGCTCGGGCTCCTCCTCGGCATTGAGGTGGTACAGGTTGCCGAAGAACTCGTCGAAGCCGTGGTTGGTCGGCAGGAACTCGTCGAGGTCGCCGAGGTGGTTCTTGCCGAACTGGCCGGTGGCGTACCCCTGCCCCCTCAACGCCTGAGCGATGGTGGGGTCCTTCTCGCTGAGGCCGATCTTGGCGCCGGGCATACCCACCTTGGTGAGGCCGGTGCGGTACGGGTTCTGGCCCGTGATGAAGGCAGCGCGACCGGCGGTGCAGCTCTGCTCGCCGTAGTA
>JBBDMO010000103.1:0-16064 GCA_040878255.1 Ilumatobacteraceae bacterium | reverse complement strand
GGGGGGGGGGGGGCCCACGAGGCGGTATCGGCCGCGTCGTCGCTGCCACACCCCGCTGCTGCCACCAGGCCGAGTGCGACGAGTGCCGCCGGTACGAAACGCTTCTTCATGGATCCTCCCCAGGTTCGAACTCCCGTCGACAGTAGTCCACAAAGTCGTTTGGACACGAACGATCTCGCGGTCCGCTCGGTGAAGGCTCAGGCGAGCGAAACCGAGATCGGTACCCGCTTCATGCCGCCGATGAAGTTCGAGCGCAGCCGGTCGACCGGCCCCGCCGACCGGGCGTCCGACAGCCGGGGCAGCAGCTCCTCGAACAGCACCTTCAACTCCATGCGGGCCAACTGCGCGCCGAGGCAGAGGTGCGGGCTCATCCGTCCGAAGGCGACGTGCTCGTTCGGCGTGCGATGGATGTCGAAGCGGTACGGCTCGGGGAACTGGTCGCGGTCGTAATCGGCCGCCACGAACCAGATGACCACCTTGTCGCCGGCCTTGATCTGCTTGCCGCGCAGCTCGACATCGTGCATCGCCGTGCGCCGGAAGTGCATGGTGACGGTGGCCCACCGGAGGATCTCCTCGACCGCGCGGTCCATCACTGTCGGGTCCTTGCCGATCGAGTCGCGCAGCTCGGCAAGTTGTTCGGGGTGCTCGATGAGCGCCTTCATCCCGGCTGCCATCGTGTAGCGAGTCGTGTCGTTGCCGGCGCTGACGAGCAGCACGAAGAAGTTCTTGAACTCGGTCTCGGACAGCTGCTCACCGTCGATGGTGGGGGCCAGCAGCCGCGTGATCACGTCATCGGTGGGATGTGCGCGCCGACGCGCTGCCTGCTGCTCGGCGTAGCGGTAGAGATCGAGCGCAGCAGGCGAACGAAACGGGATGTGCTTGAACTCGTCGGTGTCGGTGAGGCCGACAGGATGCTCGGTGAACTCCGGGTCGAAGTTGCCGAGCAGCGCATCGCCACGCTCGACGAGCCACGGCCCGTCGTCGTCGGGCACGCCGAGGAGGCGGCCGAGCATCCGCATGGGGAGCTGCTTCGCGATCCGGTCGACGAAGTCGAACGACGAGGGACCGGCCAGTGCCTCGTCGACGACCGAGCGCGCCAGCAACCGGATGCCCTGCTCGTACGCGTAGACCTCGCGACGGGCGAAGGGCTTCGACACGAGGCGCCGGTAACGGGTGTGCTCGGGCGGGTCGTACTCGAGCATGTTTCGGCGCGCCGTGAAATCGTTACCCACGATCTCCTCGAGCGTGATGCCCTGCGCCGACGAGAAGGTCTCGACCTGGCGGCTCACCTGCAGCAGGTCGTCGTAGCGGGTGACTGCCCAGAAACCGGCACCACCGTCATGCTCGTCCCACCAACTGACCGGTTCGGTGGTGCGCAGGCGCTCGAAGGTGGCGTACGGGACGCCGTTCAGGTAGCTGTCGGGGTCGACGATGTCGGCGTCATCGCGGCCCAGGTCGAGCTCGATCCGCTCACTCATACGAGGTTCGACCTCTCGAGCGTGGTGCCTTCCTTCCACGACGTACCGACCTCGCGCCAGAAGCCGCCGATCATCTCGATCGGGGCGAGCCGGGTGAGTTCCTCGACCGGCGACTCGTACACCGACAGCGTGGCGTCACCCGAGTAGCACGGACCCACCTCGGCATCGAAGCCGCGCATCGTGACGAGCTCGTGCAGGCTGTCGGTGCCGTCGCCCTCGATGGCGGGCATGTACCGGCTGTGCAGCATCGGTAGCGCGTTCACGAAGCCGGCCGACTCTGCGGTGCCGGTGATCGTGAACGTCGCATCGATGAGCCGCCGGCCGTACGCGGCAGCCGTTGCACCGAAGCGACCGCCCGGCTCGAGCCGCGGGCCGGCCCTGCCGGCGCGTACGGCACGGGTGAGGTAGAGCTCGCCCATCTTCTTCGGGTACCCCTGATGGTGGCCGCGCACCATCGCGAAGTCCTTGTCGACCCAGATGTAGACGCAGCGGCTGTAGTGCTGACCGCGGTACTTGCAACGCACCACCACGAACGTCTCCATGTACTGGCTGCGCACCGGGTCGAGCAGCTCGTCGAAGGTGTCGCTGCAGCTCTGCCAGTCAGCCCAGATGATGGCGACCGCGCCCGGGTCGTCATCGGCCGGCTCGAGTGGTGACGGCAGCAATTCCGCAACGGCGGCCGGATCGGTGCGGTACTCGATCGTGAGCATCTGCCCGCTGTAGTGCCACGGCGGAGGCGGCACCAGCGACGACCTGCCGGTCGCGCTGCGGGGGAACATGAATCCGGCGGTCATGGCCGGAGCATAATCGTTTGGTACCGAACGACCGAGCGTCGTCACCCGGGTAATGTCGCTGCCCATGACCACGATCAGCCGCATCCTCCTCGAGGGCTCCGTCACCACCGCCGTCGTCGACGGCGACGAGCTCGTGGCACCGGACGGACGACGCATCGCCGAGCGCGACGCGGTGTATCTGCCGCCCAGCGAGCCGTCGAAGATCCTGTGTGTGCACCTGAACCACATCAGTCGGGTCCGCGAGTTCCAGATCCAGCTCACCCCCACACCGACGTACTTCCAGAAGCCGGTGTCGGCACTCAACGCGCACCGCGGCCACGTCGTGCGGCCCGATCGGTGCAAGTGGCTCAACTACGAGGGCGAGGTCGTCATCGTCATCGGTCGCACGTGCCGCAACGTCAGCCAGGCCGAGGCGGGCGAGTACATCGCCGGATACACCATCGGCAACGACTACGGGCTCCACGACTTCCGCGACACCGATGCCGGGTCGATGCTGCGCGTGAAGGGCAGCGACACGCTGTGCCCCGTTGGCCCGGCGCTCGTGACCGACTGGGACTTCCACGACAAGCGCATCCGCACGCTCGTCAACGGCGAGGTCCGCCAGGACGGCAGCACCGCCGAGATGACGTGGGACATGCACTACCTCGTCGCCGACCTGGCTCGCACGATCACCCTGCTGCCCGGCGACATGATCTTCTCCGGAACACCGGCCTTCAGCCGACCGGTGCAACCCGGCGACGTCGTCACCGTCGAGGTCGAAGGCCTCGGTGCGCTCACCAACACCATCGTCACCGGACCGGCCGCCATTCGCGACGACGTGGGGGCACAGCCCACCGAGAGCGAAGAGGTGTTGTCGACCGCACTCGGCGGCGACTGGGAGTTCCGCGGGATCCGTCCACCGCAGCGGTGACGCCCGCAGCCGCCGCACGGAGTGGTCGCTGCGCCACTACGGTGACGGTCGTGCGGACGTTCACGGCGATGTTGCTCTCCACCGCGTTGCTCGCAGGCACCTGCGCCGCCCTCACACCACTCGGTGGGCCGTTCGTAGCGCAGGCGGCGCCGGCAACGGCGACCACGGCCTTCGTCGCACTGGACACCCCGCTCCGGCTGCTCGACACCCGCGAGGCGCGCGGCCTCGTCGAACCCGGTGGCACGGTCAGCGTCCAGGTCGCCGGCGATGCGCCGCTGCCATCAGTGGCCACGACCCGGGTTGCCGTCTTGAACGTCACCGTGGTGGGCCCGGCCGGCGTCGGGTTCTGGACGGTGTACCCCGGTCCCGACCTGCCGGTCGCCTCGAACCTCAACGTCGACGAGCGCTCCTCGATGCGTGGCGCCGACCTCGCGATGCCCAACCTGGTCACGGTCCCGGTCGGCGACGGTGGCATGGTCACCGTCTTCAGCCAGAGCGGCGGGCACGTGATCGTCGACATGCTCGGCTCGTACCAGACGAGCGATGCCACCGATGCCGGACGGTTCCTGCCTCTGGAGAAGCCCGCACGGCTCCTCGACACCCGCAACACGGCGGTGGTCCAACCCGCCACGGTCACCGAGGTGCGGATCCCGAACGCCGGCGGGGCGAGCGCCGCAGTGCTGAACGTCACCGCCATCGGCGCCGGCACCGGGTTCTGGACCGTGTTCCCCTCCGACACCGACCTACCGGTCCCGTCGAGCCTCAACTCGCTCGGCTTCCTCCACACATCGGCCAACCAGGCGATCGTGAAACTCGACACCGACGGTGACTTCGCCGTCTACAGCCAGACCGGTGGTCACCTGATCATCGACCTGGTCGGGTTGATGACCGGCGAGGGCGCCGTCGGTCGCGACGGGCTTTTCGTCCCCCTCTCGCAGCCGACCCGCTTCCTCGACACCCGCAACCCTGCGCTCAACCCACTTGGCGGTGCGCAGGCCGCGCTACCGGCATGGAACGTCGAGGTGCCGGTGGCCACCAACCCGGCAATCGACGGTGCATCCGTCGCTGCGCTGGCACTGAACCTCACCGTCACCGAGGCCGTCGCCGAGGGCTACGTCAGCATCAGCCCGGCGGGTGCGAACGACCCAGCCGTGAAGGAGCGCAGCACCTCGACGCTCAACATCGTGCGCGCCGGCCAGACCCTGCCGAACCACGCAACGGTCGCGGTCTCGTCGCGCGGCTTCGATGTCTTCGTCCAGTCGGGTGCCGATGTTCTCGCCGACGTGTCGGGCTACTACCTGGGTGCCCCGGTCGCGGCGCCCTACGGCATTCCGAGGAACGTCGATTCCACGCCGTTCGGCTGTGTTGGATTCCCTGCCCAGCCCGTCGACGAGGTCGTCTTCGGGTCGAGCCGCACCACCGTCACCCGAGCACAACAGCGACTGCTCGACCTCGGGTTCTGGCTCACTGCCGCCGACGGCAGCTACGGCCTCACCACCACCCAGGCGGTCATGGCGTTCCAGAAGTGGACAGGCCTACCCCGCACCGGTCGCGTCGACGAGACGACCGCCGTCACTCTGAACCGGACGCTGTGCCGGCCGGCGCCCACCCGCACCGGCGGCGACCTGTTCGTCGTCGACAAGGGCCAGCAGCTCGGCTACATCGTCCGCGCCAACAAGACGCTGTGGGTGCTGAACGTCTCGACGGGCGGCGGGTACGCCTACAGCGAGACCGACCGCAAGACCGGTGCACCGATCAACGACGTCGCCATCACGCGGTCCGGCAGCTTCCGCGTGTATCGCGTGTCCGACGACCCGGCGTACTCGGGCTCGCTCGGCACCCTCTACCGGCCCCGCTTCTTCAGCGGCGGCATCGCTGTGCACGGCTACAAGAGCGTGCCGAGCTACCCGGCGTCGCACGGCTGTGTGCGTGTGAGCAACGCGGCGATGGACATGATCTGGGGCATCAGCGCGATGCCGATGCGCTCCATCGTCATCGTTCACGACTAGGCATCTCCGGTCGGGCGAGTACCATCGGCGGCACGTGAAACCGGTCCTGTGAGGCCGGTACGTGGAGGTGGACTCTGATGCAAGCCGAGGGCGGCCGTACGGTCATGTCGGCCGACGACGTGCGGCGGGCGATCACCCGCATCGGCCACGAGATCGTCGAGCGGAACCACGGGACCGAGGGCGTCGTGCTCGTGGGCCTGCAGCGTGGCGGCGTCTGGATCGCCCAGCAACTGGCCGAGGCGATCGCCCGCAGCGAGAGCATCGACACCGTGCCGGTCGGCACGCTCGACGTGTCGTTCTATCGCGACGACGTGGGGCTGCGGCCCATCGTTCCCGGCAGCGTCACCTCCCTGCCCGGGACGCTCGACGGCACACATGTCGTGCTCGTCGACGACGTGCTCTTCACGGGCCGCACCGTTCGTGCCGCGCTCGACGCGATCAACGACCACGGGCGGCCGCGCAGCGTGCAGCTCGCGGTCATCGTCGATCGCGGCCATCGCGAGCTGCCGATCCGGCCCGACTACGTCGGCAAGAACCTGCCCACGTCGCGCACCGAGGACGTCACCGTCACCGCCGACGGGGTGGTGCTGGCGTGAAACACCTGCTCGACATCGGTGACCTCGACGCCGCCGCCATCCTGCGCCTCCTCGACCTCACCGATCACATGGTCGAGATCAACCAGCGGCCGATGCCGAAGGTGCCGGCGCTGCGCGGCAAGACGGTCGTGAACCTGTTCTTCGAGGACTCGACCCGCACCCGCACCAGCTTCGACACCGCCGCCCGACGCCTCAGCGCAGACGTCATGAACTTCGCGGTGTCGTCGAGCAGCGTCAACAAGGGCGAGAGCCTGCGCGACACGATCGAGACGATCACAGCCATGGGCGTCGACGCGTTCGTAGTGCGCCACGGCTCGAGCGGCGCACCGCAGATGATCACGCGCTGGACGCAGGCAGCCGTCGTGAACGCAGGCGACGGCTGGCACCAGCACCCCACACAGGCGCTGCTCGACTGCTACACCATCCGGACCGCCCTTGGTCGCACCACCGGCTTCGACGGGTTGCGTATCGCGATCGTGGGCGACATCAAGCACAGCCGCGTGGCCCGCAGCGACGTGCAGGCCTTCACCGCGCTCGGCGCGCACGTCACGCTCGTGGCGCCGCCCACGTTGCTGCCGCCCTCGATCGACGGCTGGCCGGTCGACGTGAGCCACCACCTCGATGACGTTGTCGCCGACGTCGACGTGCTCTACCTCCTGCGCATGCAGCGCGAGCGGATGCGCGACGCGCTCGTGCCATCGCTGCGCGAATACACCGCGCTCTACGGGCTCACACCCCAGCGGGCCGCCCGGCTGCAGTCGCACGCGATCGTGATGCACCCGGGGCCGATGAACCGCGGCGTCGAGATCGCCGTCGATCCGTCCGAGCTGCCCGGCTCGGTCGTCCTCCACCAGGTCACGAACGGCGTGGCCGTTCGCATGGCCGTGCTGTTCGAGCTGCTCGGCAGCGGCAGCGACCTCGCCACCGACCCGAAAGGCATGCAGTGATGTCACCTCGCCTCGTCATCCGCAACGGCACCGTCATCGACCAGCAGGGTGAGCGCTTCGCCGATGTCGCGGTCACCGATACCACGATCACCGAGGTCGGCCCCGCCATCGCAGCCGTCGACGGCGACGTCGAGCTCGACGCCACCGGATGCGTTGTGAGCCCGGGGTTCGTCGACTTGCACGTGCACCTGCGCGAACCCGGGCGAGAAGAGGCCGAGACGATCGAGACCGGCAGTCGCGCCGCTGCGCTCGGTGGGTTCACCGCCATCGTGGCGATGCCGAACACCGAGCCTGCGCACGACTCGCTCGCCACGGTCGAGTTCGTGCGCATCCAGGCCCAGCGCGCAGGTCTCTGCCACGTCGCGCCGGCCGGCTGCATCACGATGGCTCGGGCGGGCGAGCAGCTGGCACCATTCGGTGAACTCGCCGCCGCCGGCGTCACCCTGTTCACCGACGATGGCAACGGCGTGCAGGACGCAGCGCTCATGCGTCGGGCGCTCGAGTACGCGAAGCCGCTCGGCATCACGCTGGCCCAGCACTGCGAGGTCGCCAGCCTGACCGTGGGTGCTGTGATGCACGAAGGCTCGTGCTGCAGCAACCTCGGACTGCCCGGCTGGCCGGCACTCGCCGAGGAGCTGATGGTCCACCGCGACATCGAGCTCAGTCGCCTCACCGGGGCGCCCGTCCACTTCCTGCACCTGTCGACCGAGCGCAGCGTCGAACTGGTGCGCGCCGCGAAGGCCGACGGTGTGCACGTGACGGCCGAGGCGGCACCGCACCACTTCACCCTCACCGACGAACTGCTCGCCGGCTTCGATGCGCTCTACAAGGTGAACCCGCCGCTGCGCACCGCCGCCGACATTGCTGCCATCAAGGCGGGCCTCGCCGACGGCACGATCGATGCGATTGCGACCGATCATGCACCGCACCCGCCCGAGGCCAAGGAGGCACCACTCGATCAGGCACCACCCGGCATGCTCGGCCTGCAGACTGCGCTGGCGCTCTCGATCACCGAGCTCGACATGCCACTGGCAGAGGTGGTCGCCGCGCTCAGCTGGAAGCCCGCTCGCATTGCTCGTCTCGGCCGCCATGGCCAGCCGATCGCCCCGGGCTCGCCGGCCAACATCACGGTGTTCGACCCCCTTGCCCAGTGGGTCGTGCAGCCCGACCGGTTGGCGAGCAAGAGCCGGAACACGCCGTATGCGGGCCGCACGCTGCGCGGCGTGGTCCGCCACACGGTGCTCGAGGGTGTGCCGGTCGTGATCGACAGCGTCGCCCAGCGCTGAGCGATGCCGAAAGGCCCTGGACATCGCCGGGTCCTGGCGCGTTGATAGGAACGTTCCCTCACCATGGAGGCCCCCATGCACGTTGCCCGAGCCCTGATCACCACCACGGCACTGTTGGTCCTGGGCGTCGCCTGCGGCGACAGCGACGAGACCGCGACGACGTCGACCGCCGGTCCAGTGACGACGATCGCCCCCACGACAACGGTCCCCGCAACAACCACCACCGGCCTGACCACGACCACGACCACGGACACAGCCACGACCGTCGCAGTGACCACCACGGTGACCCCGGCGCCCCAGCAGCCGGCGGTCTGGCCGGCGGCCGAGGTGGTGCTGGCCACGCCCGAGGAGGCCGCAGCCGGCTTCGTGCGCGAGGTCCTGGGCGTCGAGCCGGTGCTCGGTGACTTCGAGCAGGGCGACGCACGCAGCGGCGAGATCACCGTCTTCTCTCCCGGTGAGGCCGGTAATCCGGTCCCGCGCGGCCTGCTGTTCCTGCGGCAGCTCGGTCCGGCGGACGGATGGTTCGTCATCGGGGCGGGTAGTGACCTTGCGTCGATCACGAGCCCAGCCACAGGAGACCTCGTTGCGAACGGCCCGCTCACGATCGAGGGCATCGGAACCGGGTTCGAGGCGACGTTGGTCGTGCGGGCCTTCGCATCGGGCGACCCGACGACCGTGTTCGATCAGCAGGTCGTGATGGCCGGCAACTTCGGTGAGCCCCTGCCCTTCTCGACCACGCTCGACCTGTCAGGAGCGACACCCGGTCAGGTCGTGGTGCTGCTCGTCCAGGGCGGGGTCGGGCTCGAGACGGACCCGGGTGACTTCAGCGCTGTGCCCGTGGTGGTCAGAGGCGGGTGAGGATCTCGGGGCCGGAGTCGGTGATGAGCACGGTGTGCTCGACGTGCGCGGCCAGCGAGCCGTCTGCGGTGGCAACCGTCCAGCCGTCGTCCAGTTCGCGCACGTCGTCCCGCCCACCGGCGATGAGCATCGGCTCGATGGCCAGCACCGATCCGGCGGTGAGAACCGGCCCGCGCCCACGCCGGCCGCGGTTCGGCACGTCGGGCTCCTCGTGCATGGCACGGCCGATGCCATGACCGCAGTAGTCATGCGGCGACCCGTACCCTGCGGCCGACACGACCGCGTCGATGGCGACGCCGATGTCGCCGACATGGCGGCCGACGTGCATGGCGGCGATGCCGGCGGCCAGCGCACGCTGTGCGACGGCGATGAGCGCGGTGGCGCGCTCGTCGGCATGACCGATGGTCATCGTGAACGCCGCATCGCCGTGCCAACCATCGACGATGGCACCGCAGTCGATGCTGAGCACGTCACCGTCGACCAACTGACGCGCACCGGGGATGCCGTGGATCAGTTCGTCGTTCACCGATGCACAGATGACCGCAGGGAAGCCGTGGTAGCCGAGGAAGTTCGAGGTCGCGCCGTTCCGGGCGATGACCTCGCGGGCTACCTCGTCGAGGTGGGCGGTGGTGATGCCCGGTGCCGCAACTTCGCGGATCGCCTGGTGCATCTGGGCGACCACCTGGCCCGCCCGTCGCAGCGCGGCGATGTCGTGCTCGCGCCGCTGCGGGAGCTTGCGCACCGGGGTCAGCTCCGGCGAGCTGCGTCGACGGCGGCGGTGAGCAGTGCGAAGACGCTGTCAGGAGTACCCACGCCATCGATGACCACGAGCTTGCCGGTGCGCTGGTAGTACTCGATGAGCGGCGACGTCTGCTCCTCGTAGAGATCGAGGCGGCGGTTGATCGCGTCGGTCGTGTCGTCGTCGCGCTGCATCACGTCGCCACCGCACACGTCGCAGATGGTAGGAGCCCGATCGGGCCCGGCCGCCACGTAGTTGGTGCCGCAGTCGCGACACACCCGGCGCGACGAGATCCGCTCGAGGACGAGATCGCGGGGTACGTCGAGATCGAGGACCACGTCGAGCGGCTTGTGCTCGGTGATCCGATCGAGCTGGCGGGCCTGACCCACGGTGCGGGGGAAGCCGTCGAGGATGTACCCCCGGGTGCGCGCGTCGTCGCGACCGAGCCGTTCCTCGACGATGCCCACCATGATCTCGTCGCCGACGAGACCACCTGCATCCATGACCTCCTTGGCCATCACCCCGAGCGGGGTTCCCTCGCGGACTGCCGAGCGCAACACGTCACCGGTGGAGATGTGGGGGACGACGAAGTGGCGCGACAGACGCACGCACTGCGTCCCCTTACCAGCACCTTGGCGCCCGAGGATGATGAGGCGAGCGCCTGGGATCATGCTCCGCTCGACATCGCTCGCCCGACGTGCCGGGCAACGATCACTTCAGGAATCCCTCGTAGTTGCGCAACATGAGTTGGCTGTCGATCTGACGCATCAGCTCGAGCGCCACGCCGACGGCGATGAGCACGGTGGTGCCGGCGAACGGGAAGCTCTGCACGTCGCCGGCCCACAACAGCAGGTACGGCAAGATGGCGATGACGGCGACGAACACGGCACCCGGCAGGGTGATCCGGTTGACGGCCTTGGCGAGATACCGCTCGGTCTGCGGCCCGGGCCGGATGCCGGGGATGAACCCGCCCTGGCGTCGCAGCTGGTCGGCCTGGCGGATCGGGTCGAATGCGATCGAGTTGTAGAAGTACGCAAAGGCGACGATGAGCAGCGAGAACACCAGGATGTAGACGATGTTCTGGCTGTTCACGAGGTACTTGTCGACGAAGGTGACGATGTCGCCACGCCAGCCTTCACCACTGCCGAGCATGTTGCTGAGCAGCACCGGCAGCAGCAGCACCGAGCTGGCGAAGATGATCGGCACCACACCGCTCTGGTTGACCTTCAACGGGATGTAGGTGTTCTGGCCGCCGTACATGCGCCGGCCGACGACACGCTTGGCGAACTGGACCGGGATGCGTCGTTGACCGAGCTCGACACGCACCACAGCAATGATGATGCCGATGGTGAGGAGGCAGAGCACCACGAAGATGAACCACTTCTTGCTCTGCAGGATCGAGTAGTAGCTGTACGGCAGGCCGCTGACGATCGACGCAAAGATCACCATGCTCATGCCGTTGCCGATGCCGCGCTGGCTGATGAGCTCGCCGAGCCACATCAACACGGCGGTGCCTGCCACCAGCGTCATGATGACGAGGTAGCCGCGAGGCCACATGCCATCGGGAAGGAGGCGCACGTTCGGGGTGCTCTGGGCGGCGCCGAAGAATGCGCTACCTCGTCCCTGGCCGAAGATGAAGGTGAGGCCAGTGGCTTGCAGGGTTGCGATCGCAATCGCCAGATAGCGCGTGTACTGGGTGATCTTGCGCTGGCCGGTCGCACCCTCTTGCTGCAACTTCTCGAGCTTGGGGATGACCACACCCAGGACCTGCATGATGATGCTGGCCGTGATGTACGGCATGATGCCGAGCGCGAAGATGCTGAAGCTACCGAAGGCGCCGCCGGAGAACAGGTTCAAGAACCCGAGCGTGCCCTGCGACTCGACGGCTTCCTGGAACTGCTTGACCGCGTCGTTGTCGATGCCCGGCACCCGGATCGCAACACCGAACCGGTACACCGCGATGATCGCGAGCGTGAACAGGATCTTGTTGCGGAGATCGGCCACCTTGAAGATGTTCTTCAGGTTCGACAGCACAACAGGGCTCCTTGGACTTCGGGTCGACGACGACTGGGTGAGGATCGTACGTCCCCGGCGCCGCAGCGCGGCAACAGGGCGATCAACGGTTGGTGAACTGGTTGCCCTTGACCGGCGGGCGGCCCTGCTTGAACGGCAGCGGGATCAGGGTGACCGAGCCACCTGCGGCCTCGATGGCGGCCTGAGCCGACTTCGAGACGGCGTGGACCGTCACGTCGATCTTGGCCGAGAGCTCGCCGCGACCGAGGATCTTCACGAAGGTGTCCTTGCGGACGAAGCCGGCGCCGATGAGCACGTCCGGGTCGACTGAGCCGACACCGATCGAGGCGACCTGGTCGAGGTTGACCGGGGAGTACTCGACGCGGAACGGGTTGTTGAAGCCCTTGAGCTTGGGGACACGCTGCTTGAGCGGCATCTGGCCACCTTCGAAGCCACGTGCGACCTTGCCGCGACCGCGCGAGTGCTGGCCCTTGGTACCGGCGCCTGCGGTCTTGCCGCCCTTGCCGCCGATGCCACGACCAACGCGCTTCTTTGCCTTGTTCGACCCCGGTGCGGGGGAGAGTTCGTCGACGCGCATTTAGTTCTCCATCACTTCGATGAGGTGCGGGACCCGGGCGATCATGCCGCGGATCTCGGGACGGTCGGGCAACGTGTTGGTGTTGCCGATCCGGCCGAGGCCGAGGGCACGGAGCGTGCCGACTGCCTTGGGCTTGTTGGCGATGGCAGAGCGGGTCTGCCGGACCGTGATGGTCTTCTCGCCTTCGTAGGTGTTGGGCTTGCGACCGGGCATCAGTGTGACTCCCCTGCTGCGCGCTGCTTCTGGCGCTCGTTGTACGAGTTGAGGACGCCCTTGGGGACGAACTCTTCGGCTGCGAGGCCGCGGCGAGCCGCGACGACGTCGGGGCGCTGCAGCGACTTGAGGCCGTTGATGGTGGCACGGGCGACGTTGATCGCGTTCGACGAGCCGAGCGACTTGCACAGCACGTCGTGCACGCCGGCCTCTTCGAGGATGACGCGGGCAGCGCCACCGGCGATGACGCCGGTACCGGCGGCAGCGGGCTTCATGAGCACGCGGCCGGCCGAGTTGATGCCGATGACCGGGTGCGTGATCGTGCTGCCGGCGAGCGGCACGTCGAACAGGTTGCGCTTGGCCTCTTCGGTGCCCTTCTGGATCGCCAGCGGCACCTCCTTGGCCTTGCCGTACCCGAGGCCGACGCGGCCGTTGCCGTCACCCACCACGACGAGCGCGGTGAACGAGAAGCGACGGCCACCCTTGACGACCTTGGCGACGCGGTTGATGGTGATGACACGCGACTCGCGAAGCCCGTTGGGGTCCGGGGCCGGCTCGTTGCCACCGCGGTTGTCACGGTTGCCATAGTTGCTGGGACCGGCCATCAGAACTCCAAACCTGCTGCACGGGCTGCGGTGGCGACCGCAGCGATGCGACCGTGGTAGGCGAACCCACCGCGATCGAACACGACCTTTTCGATGCCTGCCGACTTGGCACGCTCTCCGACCAGTTGGCCGAGACGCGTTGCCGCGTCGACCGTGGCGCCCGTGCCCTCGGCACGCTGCGTCGCCTCCTTGGTGGAGGCCGACACGATCGTGACACCCAGGTCGTCGTCGATGACCTGCAGCACCAGGTGCTTGTTCGACCGGTACACGGCCAAGCGCGGACGCTCGGCGGTGCCGTGGATCTTCTTGCGGACACGCGCGTGGCGGACGAGCCTGCCCTCGCGACGCTTCTGTGCAACCTTGCTCATGGCTCAGTCCTCACTTCTTCCCGGTCTTGCCGGCCTTGCGGACGACCTTCTCACCGAGGTAGCGGACGCCCTTGCCCTTGTACGGCTCGGGCTTGCGAATGGAACGGATGTTCGCGGCCACCTGGCCGACGATCTCCTTGTCGATGCCACGCACGATCACTCGGGTCTGCGAGGGGCACTCGAACGTGATGCCGTCCGGCGCCGTCATGACGACCGGGTGGCTGAAGCCGAGCGCCAGGCGCAGGCTCGTGGGGGTCTGTGCCTCGGCGCGATAGCCGACGCCGATGATCTCGAGCTCCTTGGTGAAGCCGTCGGTGACACCCACCACCATGTTGCTGACGAGGGTCCGGCTGAGGCCGTGGAGCGAGCGGTTCTCACGCTCGTCGTTCGGGCGCTCGACGACGAGGGTGCCCTCGTCGTGGCGGACGGTGATCGCACCCGGGAGGGTGCGGCTGAGGGTGCCCTTCGGACCCTTCACGGTGACGTCGGGGCCAGCAATGCTGACGTCGACGCCGCCGGGAACGGTGATGGGGGCCTTACCGATGCGTGACATGTCGTGGAACCTCGATCACCACACGTAGCAGAGGACTTCGCCGCCGACGTTGCGCTTGCGCGCATCGCGGTCGGTCATGAGCCCCTGGCTGGTGGACAGGACGGCCACACCGAGACCGCCGAGGACGCGCGGTACGGCGTCGCCCTTGCGATAGACCCGAAGGCCTGGCGTGGAGATGCGACGAAGGCCCGAGATCGTGCGGTGACGATCGGCGGAGTACTTCATCGCGATGGTGAGGACGTCGCCTGGGCCCTTGGTGGAGGGTGCGACGCTGAAACCAGCGATGTAGCCCTCCTTTTCGAGGACCTTCGCGAGAGCGACCTTCTGCTTGCTGCAGGGCATGGGGACCTCGTCATGCATCGCAGTGTTCGCGTTGCGGATGCGGGTCAGCATGTCTGCGATCGGATCAGTCAACATCGGTGTTCACCAACTTGCCTTCGTGAGGCCGGGGATCTCGCCGGCGTGGGCCATTTCGCGCAGACAGATGCGGCACAGTCCGAACTTGCGGTAGACGGAGCGGGCTCGCCCGCAACGGCGGCAGCGGGTGTAGCCGCGCACCTTGAACTTCGGCGTGGCGTTCGCCTTGTTGACTTGGGACTTCTTGGCCATGTCGATGCCTTCCCTTACTTCTTCTTCGCCGCAGGCTTGGCAGAGTCCTTGCCACGGACCGGGCCGCGACGCTTGGACTGCTTCTTCGGCGCAGGGCCGGCGTCGGCACCGCGCTTGAACGGGAAGCCGAACGCATCGAGGAGGGCCTTGCCCTGCTCGTTGGTGGCCGCCGTGGTGACGATCGTGATGTCCATGCCGCGAGGGGCGTCGATCTTGTCGTAGTCGATCTCGGGGAAGACCACCTGCTCGGCGAGGCCGAACGTGTAGTTGCCCCGCCCGTCCCAGCTGTGCGCCGGGAGACCGCGGAAGTCACGCATGCGGGGGATGGCGACGGCGATGAGCCGGTCGAGGAACTCCCACATCCGGTCGCCGCGCAGGGTGACCTTGCATCCGATGGACTGGCCTTCACGCAGCTTGAAGTTGGCGATGGAGTCGCGGGCCTTCGTGACGATCGGCTTCTGGCCCGAGATCGCAGTGAGGTCACGCACGGCACCCTCGAGCAGCGACGGCTGCTGAGTGGCCTTGCCGACGCCCATGTTGATGACGATCTTCTCGAGCTTCGGCACCTGCATCACGTTGGCGAGGCCGAGCTGCTCCTGCAGCGCTGCCTTCACCTCGTCGGTGTACTTCTGCTTCAGGCGCGGGACGGTGGTGGTGGTACTCATCCGATCACCTCTCCGGTGGACTTGGCGACGCGAACCTTGGTGTCGCCGTCGATGCGGTAGCCGACACGCGTGGGCTTGCCCTTGTGGACGAGCATGACGTTGCTCGCGTCCACCGGCATGTCGCGGTCGATGATGCCACCCTGCTGGTTGGCAGCACGGGGCTTCGAGTGCTTCTTGGCCGTGTTGACGCCGTTGACGATGACCTTGTTCTCGGTCGGGATGACGCGGATGACCTCGCCCTCCTTGCCCTTGTCCTTGCCAGCGATCACCACGACGGTGTCACCCTTCTTGAGCTTCACTCAGATCACCTCCGGTGCGAGCGAGACGATGCGCATGAACTTCTTGTCGCGGAGCTCGCGGCCGACTGGGCCGAAGATGCGCGTGCCACGCGGCGTGAGGTCGTCTTTGATGATGACGGCGGCGTTCTCGTCGAAGCGGATGTAGCTGCCGTCGGGACGGCGCTTCTCCTTCTTGACGCGGACGACGACGCACTTGACGACGTCGCCCTTCTTGACGGCCGCGCCGGGGATGGCGTCTTTGACGGCCGCGACGAAGATGTCACCGATCGAGGCGTAGCGACGGCGCGTGCCGCCGAGCACCTTGATGCAGAGCACTTCCTTGGCGCCACTGTTGTCGGCGACGCGGAGACGGGATTCCTGCTGAATCACTGTGCTACCTCAAACTTCTCGCTGAGCTCGGTCACTTCGCACGCTCCAGGACCTCGACGAGGCGCCACCGCTTGCTCTTGCTGAGCGGACGGGTCTCCATCACACTGACGCGGTCGCCGATGTTGGCGTCGTTGACCTCGTCGTGCACGTAGAGC
>JBBDMO010000102.1:0-16131 GCA_040878255.1 Ilumatobacteraceae bacterium | reverse complement strand
GCCAGGGACGATACAGCCAGCGACGACACAGCCAGCGACGACACAGCCAGCGACGACATGGTCGAGATCGATGCCGGCGACACGCTCTGGCGCTTCGACCGCCGGTTCATGACGTCGAACTGGACCTGCATCTGGGGCCGAGGGTGTCATGGCATCCTGGCCGAGCCGTCGGCACACCTCGGTCACGGATGCTGTTCGCTCGGAGCCGAGCTCGACGGGCTCGACGAGGCACGCAACGTCGCAGCGCTCGCGGCCACCCTGCCGGCCGAGCTGTTCCAGCATCACGCCGAGGCGGCCGAGGGCGGTGTGTTCAGCGACGACACCAGCACCAGCACCCGTGTGGTCGATGGCGCATGCATCTTCTTGAACCGACCGGGGCACCCGGGCGGCGCCGGCTGTGCGCTCCACCTCGGCGCAGTCGCAGCCGACGAGCCGCCGCTCGACTGGAAGCCTTCGGTGTGTTGGCAGCTGCCGGTGAAGATCGAGTGGGAGATGCGCGACGACGACGTCGAGATCGCCACCGTGCGCGGGTGGGAGCGCCGCGACTGGGGCGACGACGGCGACACGATGGCGTGGTGCTGCACCGAGGGTGCCGAGGCCTACGTCGGTGACCGGCCCGTGGTCGAGTCGCTCGCCGACGAGCTCGCCGTCATGGTGGGCGACGAGGTCTACGTCGAGCTTCGCCGCCGACTGCGGTGACGGGCTCAGCCCCGGAGCGCCCGGACCAGCAGCACGAGCGTCACGATGCCGCGCGCCGTCCACGCGACGGTGCGGATCCAGTTGCTGCGCACGAGCCGGCGGATGCGCGTGGTGTCGTTCGCGCGGGCCAGCGCCGCGTGCTGGGGCACCTGGAGCAGGACCGTGCTGGCATGCACGACGGCCAGCAGGACGAGCCCGACGAACGGCAACACGCGGTTCGAGCCGACCGGCGGATCGGCGAACAGCCACAGCGCCGTGACGCCTTCGACCGCCATCGGCAGGCCGACGACCAGGGCGGTGCGCCGCTGGTGCTCGACCGCATAGGGCACGGCGACGTCGTCGCCCACCCAGCCGAACAGCGGGTAGTGGACCACCTGCACGAACCAGATGAGACCCACCATCGACCACGTGGCGGCCACCTGCGCGCCGAGGACGAGGGCATCGAGGACGGTGGGCGTGGCGCTCATCTCCACAGGTTGCGCGTTGGCGGCGTCGACGTCCAACCCGACGACGTGACGGATGCCGGCCACTAGGGTCCCGACGATGGACTTCGAAGTACGCCGCGATGACCTCCGCTCACACCGCACGATCGATGTCGCTGCGCCGGAACCCGCTGAGGGGCAGGTGCTGCTCCACATCGACCACGCCGCGCTCACCTCGAACAACATCACCTACGGCGCCTTCGGCGACATGATGGGGTACTGGAACTTCTTCCCCGGTGCCGACGAGGGTTGGGGGCGTGTGCCGGTGTGGGGCTTCGCCGACGTGGTGACGTCACGGGTCGACGGCATCGCCGACGGTGACCGCTTCTACGGCTACCTGCCGATGTCGACGCACCTCGTGGTCGAACCCACCCGCGTCACACCGCACGGCTTCAGCGACGGCGTCGCGCATCGTGCACCGATGTCGCCCGTCTACAACCAGTACGCCAAGGTGACCGACCGCACGAGCGATCACGACGAGCACCTGCGGGCTGTGCTGCGCCCGCTGTTCACGACGTCGTTCCTGATCGACGACTGGCTGACCGAGCAGCAGTCGTTCGGTGCCACGTCGGTGGTCATCGCCAGCGCGTCGAGCAAGACCGCGCTCGCCTTGGCAGCGTTGTTGCACGACCACGGCACGGTGTCGGTGGTGGGCCTCACGTCCGAGCGCAACGCCGAGTTCGTGCGCGGCGTCGGCTACTACGACTCGGTCGTCACGTACGACGCGATCGGCACGATCGATGCGTCGGTGCCGACCGCCTTCGTCGACATGGGTGGCGACGCCGAGGTCGTCGCCGGCGTGCACCGCCACCTCGGCGGATCGTTGGTCCACAGCTGCCAGGTCGGCGCCACCCACTGGGAGCAGGTTGGTCGCGTGGCCGACCTGCCGGGTCCGGCCCCGACGATGTTCTTCGCTCCGGATCAGGTGCGCAAGCGCACGGCGGAGTGGGGGAGCAGTGGGTTCGACGAGCGCGTCGACTCGTCGTGGCAGCGGTTCATCACCTCGGCTGACGGTTGGCTCGAGATCGTGGTCCAGCGCGGCCCCGATGCGGTGGCCCAGGCATTCGCCGACGTCCGCGACGGGCTCGTGCCTGCGAACCAGGCGTACGTGATCTCGCTCGACGCCTGAATCGACGACGTCGAATCGACGACGGACAGCGCGCCGCTGGCGCGCCGCTGCCACGATGATCCGGTGCCGAATCTGCCGACCCCCACGTTCGACTCCGCTGCGGATTGGGTGGCCGAGCATCTCGGGCACCTGGTGTGTGACCCGGGCGTCGAGGCGCGGCCCGCCCGCCGCGGCGGCCAGGCGGCTGCCGATGCCGCGCTCGCCGCGCTCGACATCACCGGCTACGCGAAGCAGCGGAACCAGGTGCACCCAGCGCGTAGCCGCGGGGCAACGGTGCTCTCGCCGTACGTCCGCCACGGTCTGATCACCCTGGCCGAGGCGGAGGCGGCAGTGCGAACTGCCCCGGCGGCCGATCGTCGCAAGTTCGTCGACGAACTGCACTGGCAGGAGTACACGAGGCACCTGTACGCCCGCGTCGGTACCCGCAACCGTGCCCCGCTGCGGAGGCAGCCGACGGTCGGCTCGCCGCGCTGGCCCGACCCGATCGACGACGAGATGGTCTGCCTGAGCGCCGTCCGTGACGAGTTGGAGCAGACCGGTTGGCTGGTGAACCAGACGCGGATGTGGGTGGCGTCGCACTGGTCGGTGCGCGCTGGGCACGACTGGCGCGAGGGCGAGGAGTGGATGTTCCGGCACCTGCTCGACGGTTCGCGGGCAGCGAACCGCTACGGCTGGCAGTGGTCGGTCGGTTCGATGACCGCCGAGTCGTACGGCTTCTCGCGTTGGCAGGTGGAGCGTCGGTCCAGGCAGTGGTGCGCATCGTGCCCACTCGCGACGGCGTGTCCGATCGAGGAGTGGCCCGACGCGCCGGCCGGCCACGCGCTCGACGACGCGCTCCTCCGGTCGGGCCCCGATCTCGTCGGACCGGCTGTGCCGGTCGTGACCGGGACGCCCGAGGCGGTCTGGTTGACGGCAGAGTCGCTCGGGACCCGTGACCCGGCGCTCGCGGCATGGCCTGCTGCCGTCGCAATCTTCGTGTTCGACGAGCCGCTCCTCGCCCGGTTGCGGCTCAGTGCGAAGCGACTCGTCTTCCTTGCCGAGACCCTGGCAGTGCTCGCCGAGGAACGTCCGCTGCGGGTGCTGCTGGGTGACCCCGTCGACGAGTTGACCGGCACGGCCCTTGCCTCGACCTTCGCACCGGTGCCCGGCTACCGCGAGCGTGCGGCGCGACTCGATGTCGTGGCCACCCACCCGTACCCGTGGTTGACGCGACCCGACGGCGGCGACGTGCGCAGCCACAGCACATGGGCCCGCCGCGGTGGGCGCCAGACGTCACGCTGATCTCGGCCCGAGGCGACCGGATGGCGCTCAGCCCGTGTGCTCGACCAGTCGCTCGAAGACGAACTCGTGCTTCAGGAACGACGTCTCGCGTTCGTGGCCCGGCACCGGTGGGATCAGCGGCGACATCTGCAGGAGTCGCCACCCGTCGACGAGCGCAGCGACGCCCGTCGGGTACGGCGGGTCGGTGGCTGGCGGCTGCGGGCCGGCACCGGCGGTGCCGTCGAAGAACGACCAGCCAAGGACATGGGCATCGAGCGACGGACTGGCGAGCCACATCATGAGCACCTGCTGACGCACGCTCACGGTGCCACCAGGGCGGCGCGGCGCTCGGTCCGGGTGAGGTACCAGTCGACGTCGAAGCCGTCGTCGCCCGTGAGGTGGCGCCACAGGCGTGCCCGCTGCACGGTCTCGAGTCGGTGCGCCGACGGCTCGTACCAGCGTTCGCTCCCGCGCAGTGCGGCGGCGACGGTGCCCGGCTCCATACGCGCGAACATGTGGTCGTCGGGTCGGTTCCGGGCTTCGAGGTCACTCGTGTCCCACAGCCGGACCTGTGGTTGCGTGGGGTTCAGACGGAGCTTGCCCATCACCCGGTCGCGCGTGCCGCGGTTGGGGGCGCCCGCATG
Source organism: Ilumatobacteraceae bacterium (assembly GCA_040878255.1). Taxonomy (GTDB): domain Bacteria; phylum Actinomycetota; class Acidimicrobiia; order Acidimicrobiales; family Ilumatobacteraceae; genus VFMC01. The sequence goes on along the minus strand of JBBDMO010000102.1, from coordinate 11,917 downwards.
CCACAGACCCTGGTGGAAGATCACGACCGTGCCCGCGGGGCCGCTGAAGTACTGCTCGCCGGCGAGGTGGTGGTAGCGCGCGACGTCGTCCATGTTCACCCGGCGCAGATGGCTGCCGGGTACGAATCGGGTGCCTCCTTCGCCCGGCGCGACGTCGTGCGGGAACCAGAACAGCTGGATGTCGAACGCGGGGCCCTCGTCGATGATCGCGTCGCAGTGCAACCCCTGCGCGTGCAGGTCACCCGCGGTCTTGAGGTGGACGAAGTGGTGGTCGACCACCGGCGCGGCCCCGACCAGCGACTGGATCGCCCCGGCGATCGCCGGCACGCGAACCATGGCGCCGAACGGCGAGTCGGGCGAGTAGGCCTCGTGCAGCGGCGTGCCCGAGCGCGGTGGTCGCACGCCATCGCCGGTGTCGTCGGCGCCGGTTGCCACGACGCCTCGGAACTCGTCGAGCCAGCTCCGGAAGAGCTGTGGCATCTGCTCCATGGCAAGGTTGTTGATCTCCGGCGGCACGACAGCCTCGAGTGACAGGAACCCCCTGGCCACGAACGAAGCCATCTGGTCGGTGGTCAACAACGTCGAAGCATCCATCCCGCGAATCCCCTGGTCTCCGGCTGTCTGGCCGGTGCCGCACGAGACTAGCGGTGCAGGATGAGACGACAGGCGGCTGCGGCGGCGGGAGCGGACATGGCGATCGAGGAACTGACCGGGCTGTCGACGGCGGAGGCAGCGCTGCGGCTCGCCCGCGACGGGCCCAACGTGGTCGTGCCCCGGGCTCGATCCGCTCGTCTGAAGCGCCTCCTCGGTCCGCTCGCCGATCCGATGGTGTTGCTGCTCCTGGTCGCCGCGCCCACCTACTTGCTGATCGGCGAGACGACCGACGCGATTGTGGCGTTCATCGCGCTCGTGCCGATCGCGGCGGTCGGCTGGGTGCTCGAGGCGCGCGCCGAGCACACGCTCGAGCAGTTGCGACGACTCACCGCGCCCACGGCCGTGGTCGTGCGTGACGGCGTCGAGCAGTCGATCGCGACCGACCAGATCGTGGTCGGTGACGTCGTGCACATCAGGGAGGGCGATGTGGTGCCGGCCGACGCCCGCCTCGTTGCGCTGACCCAGTTGCTCGCCGACGAGTCGGCGCTGACCGGCGAGTCGCTGCCGGCGGCCAAGGAGGTCGGCTCCGCTGGTGACGTGTCGATGGTGTGGGCCGGCACCACGGTGCTGTCCGGACGCGCAACGACTGTGGTCACCGCCACCGGACCCACCACGCGCTACGGACAGATCGGCCGGCTCGTGGCCGAGACCCGAGCGCCGCTGACGCCCTTGCAGCTCGGGCTCGGCCGTCTCGTGCGTGCCCTGGCGTTCCTCGCTCTCGCGTTCTGCGCTGCCGTCGTCGCCGCCGAACTGCTGCACGGGCGCGGTTGGGGTGAGGCCGTGATCGCCGGGGTGAGCCTCGCCATCGCTGCCATCCCGGAAGAGTTCTCGATGGTGTACACGCTGTACCTCGCGCTCGGGGCGTGGCGACTCGCTCAGGACCGGGCACTGGTGAGGCGGCTGCCGAGCGTCGAGACGTTGGGGTCCGTCACCGTCATCTGCACCGACAAGACCGGCACCCTCACCGAGGGCCGCCTCTCGGTGTTCGGGATCTGGACGCCGGGGCATGGCATCGAACGCGTCGACGCCACGATCAGTGCCGACGGGATCGCGTTGCTCGAGGTCGCGGTGCGGGCGTGTGAGCCCGAACCGTTCGACCCGCTCGATGTGGCGATCATCGACACGGCACGTCGCCATGGCGTCGACGTCGATGGCCTGCACGGTCAGCAGCTCGTGACGGACTGGCCCTTCGATCCGACCGACAAGTACCTGACCCACACCTGGGCCCGACACCTCGATGATCCCGTCCGAGCGGTCGCTGCGAAGGGGGCGATCGAGGGCATCGTCGCCCACAGCCGAACCGACCCCGGCCTCGTCAGCAGCGCCACCGCCGCGAACGCCACCTTCACCGGTGATGGCATGCGTGTGATCGCCGTCGCTGCCGGCACCGCGGCGTGTTCGTCCGATGGTCGAACCGACGACGAGGCGGGCCTGATGATGCGCGGCATCATCGCGTTCAGCGACCCCGTGCGCAGCGGGGTGGGCGAGGCACTGGCTGAATGCCGTGCGGCCGGCATTCGGGTGATCATGATCACGGGCGACCACCCGGCCACCGCGCATGCGATTGCCGAGGGCCTCGGGCTGCCACACGGTCGCGACGGCGAGGACCTGATCGCAACGGGGGACGACCTCGACGCGGCCGACCCGGCAGGCCTCGATGAGCTTGTGGCGACCACCAACGTGTTCGCTCGGATCAGGCCCGAACAGAAGCACCTCCTCGTCGCCGCGTTGCGTCGCCAGGGCGAGGTCGTGGCGATGACCGGCGACGGCATCAACGACGCCCCCGCCCTGCGCGAAGCCGACATCGGCGTCGCAATGGGCGAGCGTGGTTCCGAGGTCGCTCGTGCTGCGGCGTCGATCGTGTTGCTCGACGACAACTTCACGACCATCGTCCACGCCGTACGCGATGGGCGACGGATCTTCGACAACCTGACCCGCGCGTTCGCCTACCTGATCGCCTTCCACCCGCCCTTGCTCCTCGGCGCGCTGGTGATCCCCGTGCTCGGCAAGCCGCTGCTGCTCCTGCCCATCCACCTCGTCGTGCTCGAACTGTTGCTGCACCCCATCGTCTCGCTGGTGTTCCAGGCCGAGCCCGCCGACCCGGACGCGATGCGCCGACCGCCCAGACCGGTCGGTGACGCGCTTCGGCTGCGCTCGCTCGCGCTGCCCTACGCGGTCGGCACGGTCCTCGCCCTGGTGCTCATCGGCGTGTACCTCGGAGCGCTCGGCGCATGGCCGCAGGACCAGGCCCGTGCGCTCGCGTTCGCCGCGCTCCTGGCAAGCCAGCCGGTGCTGTTGCTGAGCATGCGAAGCCCCGAGCGACCGCTGTGGCGAGGCGGCCACCCGTGGACCCCCACCCTGACTGTCGTGGTCGGTGTCCTCGTCGTCACGACGCCCGCCCTGGTGTACGTCCCGCAGCTCGCCGACCTGCTCCACCTGGCTCCGTTCCCTCCGCTGTGGTGGCTCGCCGTCGTCGCCGTCGCCTCGGTGCCAGCGTGGTTCGAACCGTTGAAGCGGTCGTCGGCCGGGGTCCTACACTGCCGCGCATGACATCGACCGAGGGTGGTTCGGTACCCGGAGTGACCGACATCGACTGGATCCCGGCAGGCACGCGGTTCGCCATGTCGGACATGGTTTTTCACCATGGGATGGGTGAGCGTGATCTCGACGACGTCCTCGCCGACATCGATCTGATCGTCACCGGCCCGCACGCGACGGCCGCCTTCCCCGCCGAGATGCAGCCCTTCGTCGACGAGCGGCTCACCCGGCGGCTCCAGCACGACTTCTCCGACGTCTCGACCTCGCCGGTCGCGCGCCGCTGGGCCCAGATCGACCCCAGGGTGCTCTACATCGACGATCCCCATCCGCGTGCGGTGCGTGACGCGAACCGGGCAAGACCGGCCGATCTCGGGTCGGCCCTGCGCGAGGCGTTCGACCGGCTCGACGCCGCACCCGGGGGCCGACCGTCGCTGGCCGGGGTCGACGCAGTCCGACCCGTGACGTTCGGCTACCTGCCCGTCCTGCGCCGGCCGCAGTCCGAGACCGAATGGAACCGATTGGTCGGCGCCCTCCTGGGTGCCGGTGCGAACGGCATCGACGAGTACGAACGGGTGCGTGACTCGCTGATCGATCGGGTGATCGACGCCAAGCTCCGTCGGCTCGCGACGCTGGACCCCGCGCAGCTCACCGTGCCGGGATGGAACAGCGCCACCACGCTCGACGTCATGTCGATCCACGACACCATGAACCACACGGCACGACCCGATGGCGCCGTCTGCCTCTCACGTGCCCCGCAGGACCGCCTCCCTGCGGTGGTGGCGCTGTCGAACCGCGGTGACGCTCGTGGCGAGGTCACCGTCGGCGACAGCGCCGGCCTGCGCGCCGACATCGACGTGCCCACCATGGACGGTGCCCGTCTGCGCAGCATCGGACACGCCTACCGCACCGCCTTCGAGGCATGGGACCCCGACGACGTCGGTTTCAATCGCCCGTACCTCGGCGGCTACGAGACCCAGCTCGCCGGCCCACACCTCCGTCATGTCGCCCCCAGGGCCGTCGTCCACCCGACGGGCAGCCCGGCCCGCCGACTCCGCATGGCCGCCTGGCAGAACGAGTTCTGTCGCGAGTTCCTGCTCGGGTCGGATGCGACCGCGACGATGATGGAGCCCGGCACCGACTGGCCCGGCGTTCCCCCTGACCGGGTGCAGTGGTTGGCGGAACGCCTCACGGCGGCGCACGATCTGGTCCGCACGTGGGGAACGGCGCTCGACCCGGGCTGATCGGACGAATGCTCGCAGACGGGCGACTGCTACGGTCCCGCTCATGGGGAGCGTGATGACCCGTTCGGGTGCCTTGGTGGCGGCCTGCCTCGTGCTGGTCGCTACTGCAACGGCGTGCGGTGACACTGAGGACGCATCACTCTGTGTCGTCTACGGCGAGTACCTGTCCGTGGTCCAACCCGTCCTCGATGCCGACCCCACCGGGGCCACCGCAGCCGAGGCAGCGACAGCGGTCGAGGACGTCCTCGCCAGCGTCCGCCATCTCCGAGCGGTGACCGAGGGCCGCTACGCGGCGCCCGTCGACGCGCTCGAGGCAACGCTCGACGATCTGCGGCGAACGCTGCGCTCCGTCGATGGTGATGCCGACTATGCGACGTGGCAGCCCCTGGTCGAGGACTCGATCGACGATGCGAATGACGCGGCAGCCCGCGTCGCCGATGAGATCGGCCCGGTCTGTGCGCCGGGCTCCTGACCTGACTTTCTGGAGGATTCGTTGGACGGGTTGTTGATGTTGCTGGAGGCGATCGTGCTCGTGGGCGCCATCGTCATGGGCACGAAGTCGAGCGGTGTGGGCCTCGGGATCTGGGGCGGGTTCGGCGTGGCCGTGCTGGTGTTCGTCTTCCAGCTCGAGCCCGGCAGCCCGCCGGTCGACGCGATGCTGATCATCATCGCGGTTGTGGTGACGGCGTCGATGATGCAGGTCGCCGGGGGCATCGACTGGATGGTCACCATCGCCGCGAAGGCCATTCAGAAGCGACCGAACCAGATCACGCTGATCGCACCGATGATGGCCTTCCTGTTCTCGGTGGGCGCCGGCACCAGCAACATCCTCTACCCGCTCCTGCCGGTCATCTACGACGTCTCGTACGCCAACAAGATCCGGCCGTCGCGTCCGCTGTCGTTGGCGGTCGTGGCCACCGGTGTGGCACTCGCCTGCAGCCCGGTCTCGGCGGCGATGGCGGCCATGATCACCCTGACCGACGTGGCCCCGTACAACTTCGACCTCATCAAGGTGCTGTCGATCACGATCCCCTCGGCCATCGTCGGCATCGTGGCGACCTCGTTCGTGGTGAAGCGCATCGGTGTCGAGCTCGAGGACGACCCCGAGTTCCAGGCCCGCATCGCCGACGGCCGCCTGCAGCCACCGCAGCCGCTCGGCTCCGGTGCCGCGTCGAGCCTCACTGCGACGACCCAGGGCCGCAATGCTGCGCTCATCTTCCTCGGTGCCGTCGTGATGATCGTCGTGTTCGGCCTCTTCCCCGACATCCGCCCGCAGATCGCCGGTGCCGACGGCGACATCCCGATCTCGATGACCGTGGTCATCCAGCTGCTGATGTTCACCGCCAGCGCGCTGATGCTGCTGATTGCGAAGCCGAAGGTGTCCGAGGTCCCGTCCGCCTCGGTGTTCAAGGCCGGCATCACGTCCGCCATCGCCCTGTTCGGCCTCGCCTGGCTCACCGACACGTTCATCAGCGCCCACGAGGAGCAGATCGTCGACACGGTGGGCGGGTGGGTGAACTCGGCGAAGTTCATCTTCTTCATCGCGGTGTTCCTGGTGTGTGCCCTCACCACCAGCCAGTCGACCGCTACACGCACCATCGTCCCCATCGGGCTCGCAGCCGGTCTCTCACCTGCGCTCGTCACCGGCATGTGGGGTGGTGCGTTCGCCGGCATCTACACGCTGCCGACCAACGGCTCACAGATCGCCGCGGCGAACTTCGACGAGACCGGCACCACCAAGCTGGGGACGAAGCTCATCGACCACTCGTTCTTCGTCCCGATGCTGTGCTTGTCGATCTCGACGGCTGTCGTGGGGTCGATCCTGGCTGTCATCTTCTACTGACTCGATCGATGCCCAGCGGTAGCGTCGACGCCATGGCGAACGGCGATGGCGGACGGTTCACGGGGCGACTCGCCGCTGCCCTCGCGCCGGCCGCACTGAAGCGCCGCGCTGCCGAGGCCGCTGCTGTGTTGAAGGCCGAGTACGAAGCGGGCAAGCGCGGTGACGACGACACCCCGGTCACGCCGCTGTGGTCGTCACCGAAGGAACAACTCGATGCCTTCGTGGCGATGCTGCGTTCGGCACGCAATGCCGTGTCGTCGAGCGACGACGAGCGAGCGGCGGAAGCCACGACGCCCGGCGGTGAGGCCGCTGCGCCGGAGCACGACGACGTGAGCACGGTCACCGCGGCGATGCGCGGCGTCGACTGGGCAGCGGTCAGGACGGCAACGACCGAGAGAGGTGCCGACGCCACGCGGGTCATGCGCACGATGGCCGACCAGGTCGACTGGACGAAGGTCCAGCCGGTAGCCGGTCAGGTCACCAGCGCGCTGATCGCCGCCGTTGCGTCGGGTCATCTGCCGGTCGGCGGTCGGGTGGGCAGCACGGTGGCGCGGGCGATCGTCGACCAGGGCGGCCTCGGCCAGCGAATCACCCAACGCGTGACCGACGAGGGCACGTCACTGCCCCCGGACTTCCGCCGAACGGTGGTGCCCGGGGTCATCGAGGCGACCGGCATCGAGGTGGCACCACCGCCGCCGACGGCACCCCGCACCGACGTCCGCTGAGCGCCGCGCGCGGGCGGTGAGGTCGAACGGGGCGACGCGAGACGTCGTTGCGCCTACCATCGACATCACATGGACGACCATGCCGAACCGGACCTCGACAGCACCCCGGACACGTTCACCCGGATGGGCGGTCGGCCGGCGCGCTTCGAAATCGCGAACCTGATGCCGCAGCTCATCTGGTCAGCGAACAGCGATGGCGTCGTCGACTACTACAACTCGCGGGTCGAGTTGTACATGGGTGCGTCGAAGGAGCCCGACGGGTCATGGCGCTGGGCACCGCTCGTCCACGACGAGGACGTCGGCATCACGATGGCCGCGTGGGGGAATGCGGTGGTCACCCGGCAGGCGTACCAGTGCGAGCACCGGGTACACATGGCCGACGGCACCTATCGCTGGCACCTGAGTCGCGCCGAAGCGGTGCTCGACGCGAACACCGGTACGACGAGGTGGTACGGCACGGCCACCGACGTACACGAGCAGAAGGTCGCCGAGGAGCGCCTGCACGCCGCACTCGAGCAACTCCAGTTGCTGCAATCGGTGACGGCCACGATGTCGGCGCTGCTGTGGAGCGAGGACGACGTCGTCGAGGCGCTGCTGCGCGACGGACTGCCCGCCGCCGGTGCGGTCGACGGCGCTGTCGTGCTGGTGCGTGCGGGGGGCGACGTGGATCTCAGAAGCCACAGCGGCCCGACTGTGACCTCGTCGCTGCGAGCGCTCCTCGGTCACGACGGCAGCGTGCTGATGGCTGCGCTGCGCGACCAGTGCATCGCGACGGGCGCCGACGAGACCGACGCCACGGTTGCCGTCGTCCCGTTCCCGGCCGCCCTTGGCGTCGACGGTGGCCTCTGCGTCGTCTACGCCGGTGCCGTCGAGCTCTCGGCGTCACGCCGGGCCGCGCTGCGCACTGTTGCCGAGCTCGGCGCGCAAGGACTGCTGCGTGCGCGGGCGTACGAGCTCGAACAACGTCGCGCCGATCAAGCCGAGGCATTGCAAGCCCTTGCCACCGCCCTCGCCGCAGCTGCGTCGGTGGAAGAGGTCGCCCGATCGATCGCACTGCACGCCGGCCGGTCGGCGGGGGCGGACTTTGCCAACGTTGCGATCCCGCTCGGCGGCGGGCGCCGTTTGCGGCTGGTCCACGCACCGACCCTCGACACCACCGTCGCGTCAGCGTGGCCCGATCTGGCCGTCGACGCTGTGACGCCGCTGTCCGATGCGTTCCGAACGGGACGGCCGGTGTTCGTCGGCTCGGTAGAGCAGCGCGAGGTGCTCTACCCATCGATGAAAGCCGACACCGAGAAGGCCGGCTTCGTCGCGACGGCCTCGGTCCCCGCGAGGTCGCAGGACGGGGTGATGATCGGGGCGGTCGGGTTCGCGTGGGAGCGCTCCGTGGTGATGGACGAGGATCTGGCCGTCGCCCTCGACACCGTGGTGTCGCTGTGCGCGCAGGCGATGCAGCGAGCGGCGCTGTCCGAGGCCGAGCGACAACGGCGCGCCTTCATCGAGCGCATCCGGGCCGCGGTGACGGGTCTCGCCGCAGCAGTCACCCTCGACGAGGTCGCACAGCTCATCGTCGATCGGGGTGCGCTCGCTCTCGGCGCCACCGCGGCGGTGCTGTTCGAGTCGACGGACACCGATGTCGATGTCGTCGCCAGCGGCGGTGTGGACGGCGATGTCGATGCGATGCTCGGCGACCTCGCCCGCCACGACGGGGTCCTCCGATCGGGCGCTCGCTCCGACGATCTCACATTCGTCGGTGAGCTGGTGGTGGTGCCACTCGGGTCGACCACCGGCCCGGACAGCGCTGTCGCGCTGCACCTGGGAGAGCCGATCGAGTGGCAGCGTCACGGCGACCGCCTGTCGTCGCTCGGCACCCAGTGGTCGCAGGCGCTCGAGCGGGCCCGCAACCACGATGCCGAGCAGGCGCTCCACCGGCGCACTCAGCAGCTGCAGCGTTTGACGGCGGCCCTGGCGCAGGCCACGCGTACGGCCGATGTGCTCGAGGTCGTGCAACACCAGCTCGCGCCCGCCTTCGGTGCCCGGGCGGCCCGCCTCTCGGTCGATCGCAGCATCACATCAGCCGTGGCCCCTGTAGCCGTGCCGCTCGATCCGTCCGACCCGGGTGGCGATCAGCTCGAGCTCGATCGCGACCTGCCGCTCGACGCCGACGAGCGGCGATCAGCGGAGGCGTTCGTCGTGCAGTGCTTCCGAGCGTTGGCTCGCACTCGGCTCGTCGAGCGCGAGCACCAGATCGCGACCCAGCTCCAGCACGCGTTGCTCGGTGACGTCGACCGGATCGATGGGCTGGCGGTGGGCACGCTCTACCTCGCATCGGAGGAGGGCCTCGACATCGGCGGTGACTGGTACGACGTCGTCCGGCGCGACGAGCGCACCGCTGTGCTCGTCATCGGCGACGTCGTCGGGCACAGCCTGGGTGCTGCGACGGCGATGGGACAGCTGCGCAGTGCCGTTCGCGCGCTGGCGCACCTGTGTGCGGCCCCGGACGAGCTGCTCGACCGCGTTGCCGCGTACTCCGAGAACGTGCGCAATGCCCGGTACTCGACGCTCGCCCTCGTCTACCTCGACGTGCCGAGCGGTGCCTTCGACTACGTGTGTGCCGGCCACCCGCTGCCGCTGCTGGTCGAGTCGGACGGCACCAGCCGGTTCCTCGACCAGGGCCGCAACGGCCCGCTCGGCGCGTTCCCGACGGCCGTCACGCGCAGCGGTTCCGACGTCATTTCCCCCGGGGGCTCACTGGTGCTCTACACCGACGGTCTGGTCGAGCACCGTGGCCGCACCATCGACGATGGCATGGACGAAGTGGCGCTGCTCGTCGCCGACCGTCGACACCTGCCGGCCGAGCTCCTCGCACCGCACGTGGCCGATGCCGTGTTCGCATCCGTCGCACCGCGAGACGACGTCGCTGTGCTGGTCGTGTCGCCACTCGTCGAGCCGTGCATCTCACTTGCGATGGACGCGAGCCCGACGCAGCTCGGCACCGTGCGTCACCAGATGCGCGACTGGATGCGCGATCTCGGCACTCCGGACGATCAGATCTCCGACGTGCTGCTGGTCGCCGGCGAGGCCATTGCCAACGCCGTGGAGCATGCGTACCACGGGCGCCCGCCGGGCCTCATCCACGTGCGGCTCGAACGCACGGACCACGAGCACCGACTCACCGTCAGCGACGAGGGAGGTTGGCGGTGGCCGCCCGCACCGGGCAAACGCGGGCGAGGCACGGCGATCATGCAGGCGGTGGCCGATCGACTGATCGTCGAGCGTCGCGGGCAGGGCACCACGCTGCACGCGACCCTGGGCCACCGCGCCTGAACCCGGGTGGTCGAGCACTCGCGCCAGTCATCCGATGTGGTGCTTCAGGAGGGGAGCTCGCCGAACTAACGTGACCAACCGGTTCGACCGGGCGGTCGAAGGACAGGGTTGAGCATGATCGCGATGGCAGACAAATCGGATATGGCGATCTTCACCATCGTCGTCATCCTGCGGCTGGTGGTCCCGCTGTTCATTCCGCGGTTCCCGTTGCCTGCCATCTTCGCGGCGCTGGTCCTCGATGCCGTCGACCAGACCATCTTCCAGCAGTACACGAACATCAACACGTCCGAGACCGGTCACTACCAGTCGTACGACAAAGCGCTCGACATCTACTACCTCACCATCGCCTACACCGCCACGATGCGGAACTGGGGTGGCGGCGACCTCTACCGGATCGGCCGGTTCCTCTGGTACTACCGCCTCGTTGGTGTGGTCATCTTCGAGAGCACCGACGCCCAGTACCGCTGGCTGCTGCTGATCTTCCCGAACACGTTCGAGTACTTCTTCATCGCGATCGAGTCGTACAAGCTCCGGCGGAACCCGCTGAAGCTCGTCCACAAGCAGGTGGTGGCGATCGCCGCCTTCATCTGGATCGTGATCAAACTGCCCCAGGAATGGTGGATCCACGTGGCCAAGCTCGACTTCACGAATTTTGCCAAGGAGAAGGTTTTCGGGGTGGACGAGACGGCGGGTTGGGGCGAGGCGCTCACCAATCGGCCACTCGTCACCATCGGGTTGGTCGCGGCGATCGTCGGGGCGCTCTGGGCGATCCGCTGGGGCACCACCAAGCTGCCGGCGCCGGACTGGAAGCGAACCATCGATGCCGACGTCCAGGGAGAGCACCTCGGTTGGTCGCCTCCTGCGAAGCAGGCTCGGCCGCTCGCGGTCTTCGGTGGCCCGTTCATCGAAAAGGTCGTCCTCATCAGCTTCGTGTTGGTGATCTTCGCCCAGATCCTGCCGGGCATGAACGCGAGCGGCCTGCAGATCGCGCTGGCCGTCGCCGTCCTCATCGCCGTGAACACGTTGCTCAGCGAACTGCTCGCCAAGCGAGAGGTCAGCTGGCGCTCGGCGGGTGTGCAGTTCGTCGTCATGGGTGCGGCCAACTTCGCCGTCGTCCTCGCTGCGTTCTTCCTCACCGGCGGGAACGGTGACGCGTCGTTCCAGCTCGGCAACACGGTGTTCCTGGTGGGTCTGCTCACGCTGATCGTCGTGCTGTTCGACCGCTACCGCGACGTCGGCATGCACCACCGCAGCGGCATTGCGTCACCACCACCCGCAGCGCTCTGACGTATGACGTCGGCCACGGTCACCTGGGTCGGCCATGCCACCGTGCTGGTCGAGGCGGATGGCGTGCGGGTGCTCACCGACCCTGCGCTGACGTCGCGCATGGTGCACCTGAGGCGGCGGCATCCGGCTCCTGACATCGGGCCGGTCGACGCGGTGCTGGTCTCGCACGTCCATATGGATCATCTGCACCTGCGGTCGATGCAGCCCCTCGGCCGCGTGCCGCTGCTGGTGGAGCCAACGGGTGCCGACCAACTCGATACCTCGGTGTCGGCGGCCGACGTGCGTGCCGTCTACATGCCGCT
>JBBDMO010000101.1:0-16143 GCA_040878255.1 Ilumatobacteraceae bacterium | reverse complement strand
GTGTGGCCGTGCAGTGCACCGGCCACGACAGTGATGTGGGTGTGCCGGCCGTCGTGGTCGGTGTGCTCGACGTGGGGGATGTCGTCGTGCCACAGCATCGAGAAGTGGGGTGGCGACATCTTGTCGGCGGCTGGCAGGTTCACCCAGATCTGGAACAGCTCGACGGTGTTCGGGCCGGTCTCGTCGAGCAGGGGGAAGGTCTCGCTGTGGACGATGCCGCTGCCAGCGGTGAGCCACTGCACGTCACCTCGCCCGAACCGCGCTGCAGCACCGAGGGAATCGCTGTGATCGATGAGGCCACGACGTACGAAGGTGACGGTCTCGAACCCGCGGTGGGGGTGCTGCGGAAAGCCGGGCACCTGGTCACCGTGGTACATCCGCCATCCGTCGATGCCTGCGAAGTCCTGCCCGAGGTCGCGGCCGGCGAGCGAGGCTGCCGGCCCGAACGATCCGTTGCCTGCGGGATAGTGGTCGAGGTGGTGGACGCAGAACAGGAACGGGTCGATCGTGGGCCACTGGAACCCGATGGGGAACTGCTGCAGGATCACCGGTTCCGGCGATTCGCTCGGCGAGGTGCTTGCGTGCGCAAGGGTCATGGGCCAAGCATACGGCTCAGGGTGCGGAGGTGCGGTCGCGCAGGATCTGCTGGGCTGCGAGCCTGCCCGGACCACCGGTGACGCAGCCACCCGGGTGCGTGCCGGACCCGCACTGGTAGTAGCCCTCGATCGGCGTGCGGTACTGGTTCCAACCGGGCGCGGGACGGAAGAAGTACATCTGCGGTGAGAACAGCTCACCGGCGAAGATGTTGCCCTCGGACAGGCCGACGACCCGCTCGATGTCGAGCGGCGTCACGACCTCGCGCTGCAGCACCAGGTCGCCGAAGCCGGGGAAGAACCCCTCGAGCGTCGCCTGCACCCGGTCGCCCAGGTTGGCCCGCTCGACGTCCCAGTCACCGCCCTTCAGGTGGTACGGCGTGTAGTGGACGAAGCACGACATGACGTGCTTCCCGGTCGGCGCCATGTCGGGGTCGATCATCGATTGGATGCACCCGTCGATGTACGGGCGCTCGGAATACCAGCCGTACTTCGCGTCGTCGAAGGCACGCTCGAGGTAGTCCATCGACGGTGCGATGTTGATGAACCCGCGCATCTCGGAACCGGTGCCCGACAGGCCCGGCCGCTGCGGCAGGCCGTCGAGCGCGAAGTTCACCTTCGACGACGTGCCCTGGAACTTGTAGCGGCCGATGCTCTCGACCAGGTCGGCGGGCAGCTCGCGCGGCTCGACCAGCTCGAGGAAGGTGCGGCGCGGGTCGAGCGCACTGACCACGATGGGCGCATGGATCTCGGTGCCGTCGGCAAGGGCGACGCCGGTTGCCCGGCCGTTCACGGTGATGACGTTGGTGACCGCAGCCTCGAGGACGATGTCGGCACCGAAGGCCGTGGCAGCCCGGGCGAGCACCTGCGTGAAGCCACCGTTGCCACCCTTGTGGAAACCCCACTTGCCGAACACGCTGTCCTGTTCGCCCATGTGGTGGAAGAGCAGCACGAGGCCGGACCCCTGCGAACGGGGGCCGACCTTCGAGCCGATGATGCCCGACGACGAGAACAGGCCTTTGATGATGTCGGTCTCGAAGTAGTCATCGAGGAACTCGGCCGCACTGCCGGTGAGCAGGCGGACGCAGTTGTGCAGCACGCGTTTGGGCAGGCCCTTCAGGTGCTTGGCCAGGTCGGCGAGCATGAGGGCGTCCTCGGGCGAGTTGCTGAACAGGTTGGGCGGCACCTGATCGAAGAGCGGCTTCATCGCCATCACGACCTGGGTGATGTCGTGGTCGTACTGATCCATCGCGTCGGCGTCCTTGCGCGAGTGGCGCGACACCTCGTGGATGTTCGACCCGCGGTCCTGGGTGAACAGCAGGTGGTCGCCGTCCTCCATCGGGGCCAGGGTGGTGGCCATGTGCAGCGGTAGGTAGCCGTGACGCACGAGGTCGAGGTCGTGGATGATGTCGGGGCGCAGCAGGCTCAGTGCATACGAGAACGTCGTGAAGTGGAAGCCCGGCTTGAGCTCCTCGGTGATCGCGGCACCACCGACGAGGTGGCGGCGCTCGAGGATCAACGTGCGCAGGCCCGCCTTCGCGAGGTAGGCGCCGTTGACGAGACCGTTGTGGCCTCCGCCGACCACGATCGCGTCGTACTGCCGGGGCCCGCTGGGGGTGGTCGTGGGCTCGGTCATCGTGAGGCGGTCTTTCTGGGCGGGTCGAACAGCGGTGCTCGGGCAACGTGGGCGGCGACCGTGTGATACCGGTGGTCGATCGTGATCTCGGCGCGAACCCGGCTACCCGGAGCCGCGAGACGCGGCTCGACACGGGCCATGCCGATGTGTCGCTGCAGGACGGGCGACCACATAAAGCTGGTGGTGTGCCCGACGCGGCGGAGACCCTCGCCGGTCTCACCGTCGAACAGCATCATCTCCCAGGGGACCGGGCGGTGGTCCTTGGGCGGGATGATCCCTCGCTCGGTGTGCAACGCATCCCATTCGCCCTCGTCGACGACGATGCCGACCTGCGCCCACCGCGACGTGCCGTCCGCGAGCTCGCGCCGGATGGCGTCACGCCCGACGAAACGGCGGTCACCGTCGAGGTCCTTCAGCATCCAGCGGAGGCCGAGTTCGAGCGGGCTGAGGCGGTCGGTGTCGGTGAAGGTGAACCGGCTCGAATGGAAGTCGGCGTCGATGAGCAGCAGCCCGGCCTCGATGCGCAGCATCAGCAGCGCCTGCTGCCCGACGGGTGTCAGCAGGTGCGAACGACCGGCCTCCCAGATCGCATCGAAGACCTGCGGGGCGTCTGCCGCATCGACCCACACCTCGTAGCCGAGATCGCCGGTGTAGCCGGTGCGCGACACCACGACTGCGGCGCCGCCGATCGTCACCGTCGTGTGCCGGAAGAAGCCGAGCTCGGCGATCTCGGGAGCGAGCGAGGCGAGGATCGCGCGGGACCGTGGCCCCTGCACCGCCAGCGCCCCGGATGCGTCCGAGATGTCCTCGATGGTCACGCGGTAGCCGGGCGACAGGGTCAGGAACCAGTTGAGGTTCGGTTCGGCCGAGGTGAGCCAGAAGTGCTCGGCGGAGTGGCGGAACACCACACCGTCCTCGACGACGTGGCCGTCGTCATCGCACCAGATCGTGTACTGCGCCTGACCGTCGACGCACGTGCGCACGTCCCGGGTCAGCACCCCGGCAAGGAACCGCTCGGCGTCCGGTCCGGTGATCCGGTACGTGTACAGCGGCGAGGTGTCGATCAGCCCGGCGCTGTTGCGGACGGCGAAGTACTCGGCCTTCTCGTCGAGCTGGTACTTCACCGACACGAGATGACCGGACCAGTGCGAGAACAACCCCGTCGCGTTGAGTGGCGCGAGCCGCTCGTGGAAGGGTGTCCTGCGGATCATGGGCGCCACAGTAGGCCACCTGCCCCCTCACACACTGGTGAGGGGGCAGAGGCTGAGGCGCTCACCATCGCGGGGCACCACGGCATTCCACCCCAGTTCGTCATGGATCCGCCGGCGCAGCGCCATCGAGGCGTCGAGCTCGCCGTGCACCACGAACACACCGTCGGGCTCGCGATCGGCGGTGGCCAGCCACGCCACCAACTCATCGGCATCGGCATGCACCGAGAAGCCGGTGAGGTCGCAGACCTCGGCGCGCACGGGCACGTACCGACCGTGGATCTTCAGCTGATCTGCACCGTCGAGCAGGGTGCGGCCACGCGTGCCGGCCGCTTGGAACCCGACCAGACCCACGGCGCTGTTGCGGTCCGGCAGGTACCGCTCGAGGTGGTGCACCACTCGCCCGCCCGACGCCATACCGGAACCCGCGATGATGATTGCCGGGCCTGCGCCGCGGGTGACGGCCTTCGAACCCTCGGCGTCATGCACCTCCTCGAGGTGCGGGATGGTGAACAGGCTGCCATCACCCCGGAGGTCGGCGCGCACGTCGTCGGCCCGCTCGTCGATCGCGGTGCGGTACACGTCGAGTGCGGCAAGGGCCATCGGGCTGTCGACGTACACGGGTACCGCCGGCAGCCGGCCGGCTTCGGCGAGGCGATGGAGGTGGAACAGCAGCACCTCGGTGCGGTCGACGGCGAAGGCCGGGATGATCACCTTGCCACCGCGGTCGACCGTGCGGTCGATGAGCTCGGCCAGGCGGTCGACGGAGTCGTCGTCGTCGTGGGCGCGGTTGCCATACGTCGACTCGATGACGATCCAGTCGACATCACCGACGGATGTCGGCGGGCGCAGGAGCGGATGGCTGCCGCGGCCGAGGTCACCGCTGAGCAGCATCCGCACCGGTGGATCACCGAGTTGGAGGAGGACCGACGCCGATCCCAGGATGTGGCCCGCCGACTGGAACCGGGCGGTGATGCCCGGAGCCACGGCGATGTCGGTGTCGAACGGTGTCGATCGAAGCAGGTCGAGGGCTGCCCACGCGTCGTCTTCGGTGTACAGCGGCAGCGCCGGCCGGTGCTTGGAGTACCCGGCGCGGTTGGCGAACCGCGCCTCCTCCTCGAGCAGGCGCGCACTGTCGGGCAACACGACGGCCATGAGCTTGCCGGTGTCGTGGGTGACGTGGACCGGACCACGGAACCCGCCCTGGACGAGCCTGGGCAGATACCCGCAGTGGTCGAGGTGTGCGTGGGTGATGATCACCGCGTCGATGTCAGCGGGGTCAACCGGGAAACGGTCCCAGTTGCGTTCGCGCAGGTCCTTCAGACCCTGGAACAGGCCACAGTCGACCAACACCCGATGGCCGTCGACCTCGATGAGGAAACGGCTGCCGGTAACGGTCCGAACGCCGCCGAGCGGCGTGAACGAGCAGGGGATGATGGGGCGGGAGGTGGTGTCCACGACCTCATGGCACCACGCGGGCCGACGACAGTCCAGTGCCGATGGTCCTCGGTCTCACGAGATCGGCACATCACGGCAGCGCGACGATCGCCTCGTGCTCGAGCGAGGCGACCGTGCGGCCGTCGACCTCGATCCGGACGTCGAGCACGGCTCGCTCGCCATGCGCCTCGAACCGCCGCACGACCACCGCATGCACGTGCGCCGTCGCACCGGCATGTGCCAGGGCATGGTGACGCACGATGCTGCGCGTGTGGATCCATGACCCACGTGCGACGTCGGCATGGACGACGCGGTTCGCGAGCGCCGGCCACACCGCGGGGTGGACCAGACCGCTGCGCGAGCAGAGGTCGAGGTCGTCGCCGGCACGTTCGCCGTAGTCACTCCCCCACTCGCCGTCGAGCACGACCTCGTGCACCGGCAGTGACTCGCCGGCGCGCATCGTCCACGACACCGCCGTGGATGACACGTCACGCGCCGCCGTGAACGTCGCCCGTGGCTGTTCGGGCTCGGACGTCACCGCAGCGACCATCACCTCATCGTCGGCACCCTCGACCCGACAGTCGACGACGTCGTGCTCGAACACCGGTCGGCGGAAGCGAACCTCGCCACCCCCTCGCTCGAGCCACGCGACACCCCAGGCCGCCAGGACCGGATGCGTGAGGTAGGCGTACGTGGTGACGCCCGCCACGAGGGCCCTCGGGAAGCCTGCGGCGCGGGCGCCATCATCGGTGTGGATCGGGTTGCGCGCGTGTTCGGGCAGATTCCGGGCGATGACGGACCAGTCGTGCAGCATCCCCCGATCCTCCCATCCCTGCGCACCCGGGCGCACCCGACACAGGTATTGATGGGGTCGATATCGGTGGTACGGTCCGGGTCACAGCACACAGCAGCATCGGGAGGCACACATGCAGGTCGGGGCATTCTTCTTCGGCGGGGTCGAGATGTCGGACGCCGGCGCAGGCGCGCCGGCGCCGATGGACCGGCGGTTCTCGAACGAGCAGATGTGGGAGGCGACCCAGCAGTACGTCGACGCCGCCATAGACGCCGACCGGCTCGGATACCACAGCTTCTGGACCACCGAGCACCACTTCCAGTACGAGGGGTACGAGGTCATTCCCAATGGGCTGCTGATCTCGACATGGATCGCGGCCCGCACGCAGCAGATCCGGCTCGGGGCGATGTTCAACGTCGTGCCGCAGTGGAACCCACTCCGGTTGGCCGAGGACTTCGCGACCCTCCACAACCTGTCGGGCGGTCGCGGCATGCTCGGCGTCGGTCGCGGCACCGTGCCCAGGGAACTGCTCCACCTGAACAACGACCACATCTCGGTCGGTTCGCACGACAACCCCGAACAGGCGGCCGACGACACACGAAACCGCGAGTGGTTCGAGGAGGCCATGGAGGTCGTGCGGTTGTCACTGACGCACGAGCGTTTCTCGTTCACGGGCAAGTACTTCCAGATCCCCGTGCCGGGTATCCCGGACCGGGGCACGACCGTCACCGAGATGACGTTGGTGCCGCGCCCCGTGTACCCGTTCGAGATCTGGCAGGCCGTCACCAGCCCGCCCACGGTCGAGTACGTACCGGTGGTCGACCACAGTGCCGTGTTCTGGAACCAGCACCCGACGTTCATCAAGAAGATGTGGGACCGCTACGGCGAGCTGCACGAGCAGCACCACGGCAGCGGCCTCGCCCGCGGCGACAAGCGGATGCTCGTCGTCAGCGTCCGCATCGAGGACACGCACGAGGAGGCGATCCGCACGGCCCGCAACGGCCACGACGAGTTCTGGAAGTTCCTCGGCCCCTACGGCTGGAGCCGCGGGTACATGGGTCCCGATGGCCGTCCGGTGCAGCCCGGCCTCATCCCGACGCTCGAGGAGTCGATGGACCAGCGGACGATCCTCGCCGGATCACCGGAAGAGGTCGCCGGGCACGTCCAGTTCTTCCGCGACGAGCTCGGCGTCGACAACCTGACGATTTTCCCGCACCTCATCGGTGACCCGTATTCGAAGGCAGTCGAGCAGATGGACCGGTTCATGAACGAGGTCGTGCCGCTCGTCTCGTGATCACGGCGCCATCGCCGCCCGATCAGCCGGCTGCGCGCTTGCGCGGATCGTGCGGGAACGATCGCGCCGCGACCACCTTGGCCGAGATTGCCTCGCAGTGCTCGATGAGGTCGTCCACCTGACTACCGAGCGCGTTGAGGAACTGCTGCTGGGACTGGTCGGTGGCGTGTTCGATGCCGAGACGCACGCGCAGGCCCTCGGGGGTCAGCCGTCCGTCCGCGAGCCAGCCTCGTTCGACGAGCGCCGAGGACGCATCGGCCACGGCGACCGGGCCGAAGCCGCGGGTCGAGGTGTACTCCCCCGCCGCGTAGCCGAGCCACACCTCGGTGAGCACGTTGATCGTGACGACGTCGAGCCCGGTCGACACGAGCGAGGCGAGGTGCCCGTCACCGCGGTGCTCGCGAACGAGTTCGGTGGCACGCCAGAGCCGACCGTGCGGCGTGGCAGGCACCGGTAGCTCGCGCAGCGCCGCGAACAGGGGCCGGCCCAGGCCGTCGACACGTTCGAGTGCCGCCAGCAGCGGCGCTGCCACCGATTCGGCGGTGGACGGCGTGATGATGACTGCGAGGCTCTCGGTGGCGCCGGCCTCGCGAGCGGCGAGCACGTCGTCGCGCGAGGCGATCGCCGCGCCGTGGGTGTACACGCTGCTCAGCAGGCCGGGCTCGAAGACCCCGAACGTCGCGACCACGGTCGCCGCCGACGGGGTGCCGAGCGCTGCGGCGCGTCCCCACACGTATCCGTCGAAGAAGCCGAGCCCGAGCGCCTGCACCCGTCCTGCGGCGGCACGCGACCACCAGCCCTGCGTTGCGATCGGCTCGACCGAGTCGCGGAGACAGCGGGCGGGGGTAGCGGGCAGCGACGGCGGGGCGATCGGCGATGCCATGCCGGCCGGTGGGTCGATGAACGCGGCAACGATGTCGTCGTAGCTCATGACGCATCCTGCCAGCCCGGGCTTCGGTGGGGCTGGTCCGTCGGCAATACTCGTTGGCGCATGGATCCTCGTCCTCCCACCGTCCCGTCGCCCGACAACCGGGTGGTCATCACCGGGACGGGCCTGTCACATCCACCACAGAGCGTCAGTAACGCCGAGTTGGTCCAGTCGCTCACGGCGGCGGTCCACATCTGGAACGAGGCCAATGCCGATGCCATCGCCGCGGGCACCCTCGATGCCCGATCAGCGCCCGACGAGGAGTTCATCCTGAAGGCATCGGGGATCCGCTCGCGGTACGTCATCGACAAAGAGGGCGTGCTCGACCCGGCTCGCCTGCGGCCGCATATCGAGATGCGCTCCGAGGACCAGCTGGGCGTACAGGCCGAACTCGCGATGCCCGCCGTGCTCGAGGCGCTCGCACAGGCCGGTCGGTCGCCGTCCGACGTCGACGCGATCATCGTGGGCTGCTCGAACCTGCAGCGGGCCTACCCGGCCGTGGCGATCGAGTTGCAGCAGGCGCTCGGGGCCGGCGGCTGGGCATACGACATGAACGTTGCATGCAGTTCGGCCACGTTCTCGATGCAGGCGGCCACCGATGCGCTGCGCTGCGGCTCGGCGAGCTGCGTGGTGGTCGTGAACCCCGAGATCACCTCGGGACACAACAACTTCGAGCTGCGCGACTTCCACTTCATCTTCGGCGATGCCTGCACCGCCGTGGTGCTCGAGCGCGTGGCCGACGCCGTGGCTCCCGAGCAGTGGGCGGTGCTCGGAACCAAGCTCGCGACGAAGTTCTCGAACAACATCCGCAACGACTTCGGCTTCCTGAACTCGAGCGAGGACGGCACGCGCGACCCGCACGAGCTGATCTTCCGCCAGCGCGGTCAGCAGGTGTTCAAGGAGGTGTGCCCGATGGTGGCGGCACACATCACCGATCACCTCGCCACGCTCTCGATCGGAGCGCAAGCCGTGCGGCGGTTCTGGCTGCACCAGGCGAACCTGAAGATGAACCAGCTGATTGCGAAGGGCGTGCTCGGGCGGGTGGCCGACGACGACATGGCGCCGGTGGTGCTCGACGAGTTCGCAAACACGAGCTCGGCGGGTTCGGTGATCGCCTTCCATCGCCATCGCGCCGATCTGCAGGCTGGCGACGTCGGCGTGATCTGCTCGTTCGGTGCCGGCTATTCGGTGGGCAGCCTCATCGTCGAGAAGCTGCCCACCGCCTGAGCCGGTCGGTACTCGTCAGTCCTGGATCATCCGGTCCATCGTGTCGTGGTAGTGCGACAGCTTGCACTCACGCGCCGAGTGGATGTGCTGGGTGTAGCCGCTCGAGCGCTTGGTCCGCTTGAGCTGGTCGTAGATGCTGATGTCCTCACCGACGACGAGCTTCAGGCCGGCCCAGTGCGCCTCCATCTTCTTGAAGTACGCGGCGTACTCGGGGTCGGCCATGTCGCCGGGGTAGATGAGCTGCCAGGTGAGGAACTTGGTGCGGTCGACGTCGATCGGGATCGGGTTGAACACCTGGATGTGCTCGGGGTTGCAGTTGAAGACCGTGTTCGGGAAGACCACGTAGTGACAGATGGCGTGCTTGTGGTGGTCGCGATCCTCGGCCAGCTGCTCGAGCTGGTCGGGGCGCGGCACGAAGCACATGTAGTTGTGCTCGTTGGTCATGATGAACGCCGAGTCGCGGGCCGACTTGGTGAACTCCGGCGTCACGTGGTGGAGCTGCGTGACGTGGTAGATCTCGTTGAAGCCGTCGACGATCGCCTTGTAGCTGACGGGCACGTCCCACTCGACGACCTCGTGCAGGATCATGTCCTCCATCTTGAACTGACCGAGGTCGGCCATGATGTCGGTGCCGATCCAGCTGCTGAGCGACGGCGCCTTGTCGGGGCCGAGCAGGTTGATCCAGATCCACCCACCCCATTCGTCCGCGGCAACCGCTGGGGCACGGACGTCACGGAGGTGTTCCTCGGCGAAGTCCTCGCGCTCGGGCACACCCACCAGCTTGCCGGTGGTGTCGTAGACCCAACCGTGGTACGGGCAGGTGAACCGGCGCGCACCGCATCCCTGCAGCGCACCGACGATGGCAGGACCACGGTGTTGACACACGTTGTGGAACGCTGCGAGCGAACCGTCGGGTTGACGGGTGATGACAACGGTTTCACCGTGGCCCTCGAAGCTGGTCCAGTCGCCCGGGTTCTTGGCCTGCTCGGAGCGGCCGGCCAGGATCCACGTGGCGCCGAGCACCTTTTCGCGCTCGAGCTCGAAGCGCACCGGGTCGGTGTACCGCTCGCGGCTCATGATCTTCGGGCCGTAATCGGGCACCAGCGGAACACCGGGTCCCAGGCGAACCGGTACATCGCCTCGCGACGCTGTGTAGACCATCGTGCTTTCCCCCATGCATGTCGTGGTGCAGTCACGCGACCGTACCCGTTCTGGAACGTTCGTTATACATAACACCTGTACTACGATCCGGTCAATGCCAAGGATGGTCGATGTCGACGAGCGACGGCTGCAGCTCACCGACGCGGCGGCGCGGCTCATCGCCCGGGCAGGAATCGGGGCGGCCACGATGCGCGAGGTGGCCGCCGAAGCCGGGCTCACCACCGGTGCTCTCACCCACTACTTCGCCGACAAGCGCGAGCTGCTCCTGCACACGTTCCAGGCCTCGCTCGACGGGCGCCGTTCGCAGCGACCGATCGGCGAAGCGGTGGATGCTCGCGTCGCGCTTCGGTCATCGCTCGAGGGCGCGCTGCCCATCGACGAAGGACGTCGCCGACACTGGATGGTGACCGTGGCCTTCTGCGCCCAGGCCGCCGGTGATGTCGAGCTCGCCGCAGCGCAACGAGACGCATATCGCGAGTTCCGACGTCACGTCGAGCGGCTCGTCGTCGAGGCCGGCATCGCACCGGCCGACGATGCCGGCCGCGTCGCCGAGCAGCTCATCGCGCAGGCCGACGGCATCGCCATGCAGGCCCTGTTCGATCCGGCTTCGTGGCCAGGTGCGCGTCAGCTCGCGATGCTGCGCACGATGCTCACCCCGCTCGGCCTCTGAACGCCCTGGCAAGCCGTCGACGGGCCCCTCGAGGATCGGCGCTCCGCATTGCTCAGGTGACAGCGATCGCGATGATTGCACCGACATACGCCACGAGCATGACGATGGCATCGGGTTCGAGCCGCCTGATCCTGGTCTCGCTCCCTCCGACGAGCACTGCGACAGCGAGTGCCATCAGCACGATTGCGCCGATCCCTGCGACGACTTGCGAGGGGTCGACCGCGGCGAGGAGTGGACCGTCGACGTAAGCGAGGTCCACGAGCAACAGCACCGCCATGTTCACCATGTTGCTTCCGAACAGGTTGCCGACAGCAAGGTCATGGGCGCCGATCCTCACCGCTGCGAGTGCAACCACGAGTTCGGGCAGGGACGTGGTGATTGCCAGCAGCGTGGCGCCGAGGAAGGTCTCGTCGACGCCGGAGGCCTCGGCGATCGCTTTCGCGGCGAGCGAGAGGACGGGTGCCGCGATCAGGATTCCGAGGCCGGCGAGAGCGAACCTCGCGACGAGGGAACGCATCGTTGGAGCGTGGGGGGTTCGCTCGAGATCGATCGGCTCGAGCAGACCGACAGCTTCGGTCTGGACACATGGATCGCCGGGGCGGGTCAGCGACGGCATTCGCCGGAACCACGCAACAGCTGCGACGTACAGGCCGCCAATCATGATGGTGTCGAGTCCTACCCAGCCCAGCGAGACACCCGGCGGTGTGAGCACGCCCAAGATCGCGAGCGCAGTCAGCAGGATGGCAATGGCCGCCACGCGGGCATGAACCAATCCGGCCAGCGGCCACACCCGTCGCCGGTAGCGAAGATCGATGATCGCAAGGATCGCCATGTTGGCCATGCTGGAGCCGAAGAGGTCACCAACAGCGAGGTCGGGAGACCCGGCGACAGCCGCTGTCACGTCCGTGGCGACCTCGGGCAGCGACGTCACGACAGCGACCAACAGCGTGCCCACGAACACGCGTCCAAGGCCGGTCCGATCCGCCAGCGCATCGCCGGACTGGGCGAGGGCTGCACCGAGTCGTCCCACCGCCAACGCGCTGATGACGAACACGGCCAATGCCAACCACAGGGGCACGAACACTCCTCGAATCGGGTGGCCACGAAGGCGGAGCGAGAACCGGATCGTAGTGTTGATGCCAGGGATGCCCTGAACAGGGCACCGCCTCGTGACACAACTGCCACGGAACTGCGACCTTGCTGTGACCATTGGTGGGCAGGCTCGGTACATGCACGAGGACAACCGGTGCAGCGTTCGGACCGAGGTGAAGGCGACCGTGCCTGGACGGGCCGATAGGTTGCGCGTATGCCCGACGTCGTGATGGTGGTCGAGGACGACCACTCGGTCCGCGCCCTGGTACGCATGCTGCTGGAAGACGAAGGCCTGACTGTGCTGGAGGCGGCGACGGGGACGCAGGCGGTCGAGCGGTTCGCGCACGAACAGGTCGATCTGGTGCTGCTCGACATCCGTCTTCCGGGCATGAGTGGGTTCGAGGTGTGTCGACAGCTCCGACGCACGAGTGATGTTCCGATCGTGATGGTGACAGCGCAGCACGACAGCCATGACGTCGTGGCAGGCCTCGAGATGGGGGCGGACGACTACATCACGAAGCCGTTCAATGACCGAGAGTTGCTGGCGCGAGTGCGAGCGCAGCTCCGACGCAAGACGAGCGCGGCGAGGGCGGACGCTGCGATCACCGTCGGCGACGTGGTGGTCAAGCCGGACGAGGGTCGGGCGTCGAAAGCGGGTTCACCGCTGTCGCTCACGAAGACGGAGTTCCGGTTGTTGAGCCACATGGCGCAGAACCCGAACCGCGTGTGGTCGCGGGATCAGTTGCTCGAACAGGTGTGGGGCTACGCATACCAGGGTGACGGCCGATTGGTCGACACCCACATCGCTCGATTGCGGGCGAAGATCGAGGATGATCCGGCGAATCCGGAGTACATCGAGACGGTGCGCGGGCTCGGGTACCGCCTGTCGACGGGCGGTCGATGAAGGTGCGTCCTCGCGGCCTGCGAGCGCGTTCAGCGCTGGCGTTCGCAGTCATGGCACTGCTGTTGTCGGTCACGATGAGCGTGGTGACGTATCAGTTGTCCCGCCGGTACCTGTTGGATCAGCGCGAGACGCTCGCCACTCGTCAGGTGATGCTGAACGCCCTGGTCGCCAAGGGACAGGTCGCAGCAAGCGATGCGGAACCGGCCGACGTGCTCGAGTCGGTCCGCTCGCTGTCGAACGCTCGAGCAGTCCTGCGGGTCGACGATGCCTGGTACGCCGCCGTGGTGGAACTGACGGAGAAATCGATACCGAGCTCGCTGCTCGAGACCGTGCCAGACAGTGGCGCTGCTCGCCAGCGAGTGAGTGTCAATGGCGTGTCGTATGTGCTCGTCGGCGTGGAGATGCCGGGCCTCGACGCCACGTACTACGAGTTCGTGCCGATCTCAGAATACGGGCGGACGCTCGAGACGCTGTTGGCGGTGCTCGCCGCCGGTGCGACGATCACCACGGTGCTGGGAGCTTTCGCAGGATGGTTCACGTCCCGCCGGCTGATGCGACCGCTCCATGACGTCGCATCAGCCGCACAAGCGATGAGCGCGGGCGATCTCAGCCGGCGGCTCGAGGTCGATCGTGACCCGGATCTCGAACCGGTTGCAGAGTCGTTCAACGAGATGGCTTCGTCGCTCGAGGCTCGCATCGACCGCGAGCTTCGATTCACTGCCGATGTCAGCCACGAGTTGCGCACACCGCTCACGGCGATGGCGTCGGCAGTGAGCCTCGCGAAGCGGGCGGAGCTCACCGGGCGTGCCGAGTTCGCCATCAATGTTCTCGATGACCAGGTCGATCACCTGCGCCGCCTCACGTTGGAGCTTCTCGAGATCTCCCGTATCGATGCTGGTGTCGCCGAGCTCACTGTGGAGGAGGTCGACGTCGAGGCGATCACCCGACGAGCGATGGAAGCAGCCGGTGTCGATGCGAGCCGCCTGCGCTCCCATCTGGGAGCCAGCGGTGTGCATCGTCTGGACCAGACCCGGTTCGAGCGTGTCCTCGACAACCTGCTCGAGAACGCCGACCGTTACGGCGGAGGGTGCACCTCCGTCGAGTTGGAGCGAGTCGACGGCGACCTCGTGGTGTGCGTCGACGATGCCGGACCGGGCGTCGAAGACGTCGAACGCATTGCGATCTTCGGTCGCTTTCACCGAGGCAACATCGAACAGCCCGTCGGCCGGCCGAAAGGCACCGGGCTGGGTCTCGCTCTGGTCGAGGAGCATGTGCGGATGCACGGCGGTTCGGTGTGGGTGACCGACAGCCCCGATGGCGGGGCCCGGTTCGTGGTCCGGATCCCTTTGGTGTCGACATGAGCCGGCGCTGCATTGGTCGAGCCGCCCTGACACTCGGGATCTTGGTGATGGGGTGCGGTGTCCCCATCGAAGAGCAGGCCACCTCGGTAGCGATCGACCAAGTGCCCGAAGGACTGAGACCAACGGACACGACTACCCCGGAGGAACCAGTCGCCAGTGAGCTCGTGGACATCTGGCTCGTCCGCGACGATGAATTGGTGACGACCCGCCACCTGATCGAGGCACCCGCTACTGCCCAGGCGGCGCTGACCGAATTGCTCGCTGGGCCAACGAGCGCCGAGCAGGAACGGTCGCTGCGATCCGCGATCCCTGATGCCTCGGTCGTCATCGACGTGGAGCTGCTCCGCGGGGTGGCCACCGTCGATCTCTCCCCGTCGTTCTCCGACATACCGGCGCAGGACCAGGTGTTCGCCGTCGGCCAGATCGTGCTCACGATGACCGACCTCCGCGGCGTCGGCCGTGTCCGGTTCGTGGTCGACGACGCGCAGATCGCAGTCCCGCTCCCGAGCGGTGACACCTCCGAAGACACCGTGTCGCGCGAGGACTACCTCGCAATGGCTGACAACTCAGCCTGACCACACCGCCGGCGAACGTCGATCGCCCCGGCAGCGAGGTCCTCGCACTCGTGTTCGCCACCGAATGCAAATGCCCGCAACGCAACCAGCGCATCGATGATCGACACTGCGCCGACAGCATGATCGACCCGCATTGGCGCCAGTGGATCCATTCCGCCGACCGCGACGCCAAGCCCTCTCCGACCTGCAGCAGCAAGGTGAGCACCCATGCCCGGTGCGTCCGTGATGAACACCACATGGGAAGCCCTGTCGTCGAACGAATTGGCCTCGTCTGTGCAGATCGTGCGGAAGGCCGCGACGTTGCCGCACACCTCGAGTGCTGTATCCGCCATGTGGCGGTGCTCACTCAGACCACGCGCAACGACGTCGATCGCTGCGGCGTCGTCGAGGTCGTCCAGGTCGATGGAATGCACGGTCCGACCGGCACTGACCGTCGGCACCACGTCGCTGGGCAGGATCCTGATGACGAGTTGAGGAACGTCGGCCGCTCGTGCGACCACGTCCGCCAGGCCGCAGGAGTCGCTGATCAACCACTCTTCACCGACCTGTGCGGAAATGACGATCTCCACCTCATCTGCGATGGCGATCTCGCACAACCGATCGAATAGCCACGACATCACGCGACCTCCATCGCATCGAACCCGGACCGTGCCATGACAACCTGAACCGCCTGCTGCATCGTCGCGACCATGGGCACCACACGGTCGACGTCGTTGACGATGAGACGCACCGCCACATCAGGCCGATCAATCACGACGACGACTTCCGCAGCACATGCCGCCCGCTCGAGCAACGCCTGCGCGAGCACCACGGCGCCGCTGGCGCTCAGGCGGTCGACGCCGAGGAGGTCCAACACGAGGTGATCATCGGGAGGAACGAATACCAACGCCGCAACAACAATGTCGATGTCGTCCTCTGCGCTCAAGGAACCCGAAGCGCTGATCACGGCACATCCGTCAGAACACGACATCTCGAGGTTCATCATTCGACCATCATGCGAACCGACTATCGCGAACATGTGTCGACGTGACGCCGACTTCTTCACAGGAACCGGGCCGAGCGGACACACGGAGCCGACAGGAGCCGCGCTGTCCGCGCAACAGAGACGCAGTCCCGTTCCGGTTGCAGGACGGTGGTGCAGGGAAACTGCAAGCCTCCTCGTCGGGTGACCACATCGCCGCTGTGACCAATCTGTGACCAACAGCTCCAAAACGAGAGAAGCCCAGGTCTGTGACCTGGGCTTTCTTCGTGTCGAAGGGGGGAC
>JBBDMO010000100.1:5094-16627 GCA_040878255.1 Ilumatobacteraceae bacterium | reverse complement strand
TGAGCTCTCGCACCGTTTCTACAGCAGCATCCGGCTGCACGCGCAGGAGATGTGGTCGGGGCCCGAGCAGCGCCTGTTGCGGTTGATGGTGCGTGGCAGCAGCCTTCGCATCGCGATCTCGAGTGCGGTCGATCGCTCGATGGGCCTCCACGATCCTCGGCCGGTCATCGTGCCGAATGCGGTGCCGGTGCCTGCGGTCGTCGGCCCGCGGCTGTCACCCGATGGTCGGCCCGATGGCCTGCGGTTCGTGATGGCCAGCCGATGGACGCCTCGCAAGGGGTACGCCACGTTGCTGCAGGCGTGGTCTCTCGCCGGGTGCCCCGGGCATCTCACCATCCTCGGTGGTCCGGCGCCGGCGGGCCGCTCGGTCGACGTGCCTCATCTCGTCAGCACGCTCGTGCCCGATGTCCACACGGTGTCGGTGGTGGGCGAGGTGCCCGACATTGCTCCGTACATCGCCGAGTCCGACGTCGTGCTGCTGCCGTCCGACCTTCCCGAGGGCTTCGGCCTCGTGGTGGTCGAGGCGTTCGCGCAGGGCCGACCGGCCATCGCCAGTCGCTCCGGCGGCACCGTCGACGTCATCACGCACGGTGTCGATGGGTGGCTGTTCACGCCCGGTGACCCCGTGTCGCTGGCGGCCGTGCTCTCGTCGCTCACGCCGGCGGCGGTGGCCGAGGCCGGGTCGCGCTCGTCGCGAGCGGCTGCCCGTCACACCCCCGATCGGTTCCAGCGCACCATCCGCTCGCTGATCCTCGACGAGCTCGGGATGGCGCAGGCTGCCGAGGACGACGTCGTCGACCGGGCCGATCAGCTCGATCAGGCCGAGTTGCTCGATCAGGCCGAGTTGCTCAGCGAAGCGTCCTGATCTGGCCGAGCCACTTCGGGAGGCCGACCACCAACAGGGCGGTCGTGCTGGCGAACAGGATGCCGTAGGCGACCACGAAGCCGGTGTGCCACCCGCCGAGCACGAACACGAGGCACAGCAGCCCGTAGTCGGCCGGTGCGACCGCCAGTGAGTAGAGCACCGACGAGTCCTTCGCCCGCGGGCGCGTGCCGGCCTGTTGCGGGTAGAGGCGGCGCAGCAGGTCGTTCAGGATGATGACGAAGAAGGTCACCGAGGCGACCGCCTGGAAGGCCACGGGCAGCAGCAGCTGCACGATCGGCGGGTCCTCGAAGCGGTACCAGTTCACGAGCACGGCGATGTGCAGCGCCGGCCCCTTGCAGGCGTCGACGACATGGTCGAGCCACTCGCCGGCCGGGCTGCTCGACCCCTGCAGCCGGGCAAGCTGGCCATCGGCGGCATCGAACGCGTAGCCGGCGACCAGCAGCGCGGCGACCAGCAGCGCGACGAGCGGTGTCGAGCGCGTCAGTGCCAGCACGGCAAGGGCGCTGAAGGTGCATGTCGCGCTGACGAGCGTGACGTGGTTGGGTGACATCCCGAGGGTGTTGGCCGCTGCGGCGAGCACGCGACCGAGGGGTCGGTTGACCAGGCGCGAGTACGCGGGTGCACCCTTGTTCGACTTCTGTGCCTGGGCGAGTGAGCTCAGCGAGGATCGGAAGGTGGTCGGCACAGCGGCCTCGATCACCACAGGCCTGCCCGCCGTCCGTTGGCGACGCCGCGCTGCGACCCGCCGCTCGCCAGCCGCAGGGCGAGGTCCTCGTACTGCGTGGCAACGGCGTCCCAGTCGTAGCGCTCGGCGACGCGGGTCTGCAGGGCGAGGCCGATCCGCCGCATGGTCTGCGGGTCTGCCTCGGCGCGCTCGACGCACTCGACGACCGACTTCTCCTCGTCGAAGTAGAGCGCCTCGTCGCTGATGACGTCGCGGTTGAAGCGCACGTCGTAGGCGGCGATCGCCGCGGCGGCGCCCGCCGATCGCAGCAGCGACGGGTTGGTGCCGCCGATGGAGTGGCCGTGCAGGTGCAGCAGGCAGTTGGCGTAGAGCTGGTCGAGCACCTGCTGGTCCCACAGCGCGCCGGTCAGGATGATGCGGGGGTCGGTATCGGCGATGGCGCGCACTGCGTGGGTGCATTCGTTGGCGTACGGTGCGGTACCGACCACCACGAGGGGGAACGCAGCGTTGCTGGCGCGGTACCCGCGGACGATCATCTCGACGTGGTTCTCGGGCTCCATGCGGGCGACCACGAGGTGGAAGCGGCGGCTCGCCACGCCCAGCTCGGCCAACCGGTCGTCACCGACGTCGTGCAGGATGGGGGCGCCGTAGGCGATGTGGTCGGTGGGTGCGCCGAACTCCTCGGCGTAGTAGTCGGCGATGCCGGGGGCGTCGGCGATCAGTGCGTCGGCGCGTCGCACGCTCAGTTGCTCGGCACGTCGGTAGTAGTTGCGGCCGCTGCGCCCCCACTTGCCTCGCCGCCACTCGAGGCCGTCGACGTGCACGGCGACGGGCATGCCGCGCCACTGGAGGAACGGGACGAACGGGGCGTTGGCGGAGTTGAAGACCAACGCGACGTCGTGGCGTCGGTGCAGCAGCGCGTGGAGGGTCGACACGCCGGTGTGGGTGAGGGTCTCGAGGGCCTTGCTCGGCACCGAGGGCAGGTGCACCAGCCGCATCCCGTGGTGGGTGTCGAGCCGCTCGACGCCGCGTGGCGTGCGGCAGTAGACGGTGACGTCGTGGCCTCGGTCGGCAAGGCGTCGGCCCACCTCCTCGACGGCGGTCTCGAAGCCGCCGTAGCGCGCCGGGACCCCGCGCGTCCCGATGAACGCGACGCTGGCCCTTCGTCTCGACGCATCCATCGTCAAGATCGTCCGAAGATGACCACCCGGGTGCATGGAGGTCGGGTGTCCGCCGGGGCTCGGGGACGGCGTGGAACGGCAGGTTGCTGGACGTGCGGCCCGCGTCCCGCACGGTCGACGGGCATGGACGATGCCCGTATCTGCGTCAGCAGTGACCCCGTGGTGGGCTACGTGCCGGGCGTGTTCGACATGTTCCACATCGGGCACCTGAACATCCTCCGCCGCTCGCGTGAGCGATGCGACCGGTTGGTGGCCGGCGTCGTCACCGACGACGTGGTCGAGCAGATGAAGGGCCGCCGACCGATCGTGCCCTTCGCCGAGCGGATCGAGATCGTGCGGTCGATCGGTTTCGTCGACGATGCGGTGATCGACGAGTCGGCCGACAAGCGCCTGGTGTGGCGGCGGGTCCGGTTCGACGTCGTGTTCAAGGGCGACGACTGGCGGGGCACGGCTGCCGGTGCGCGGCTCGAGGCGTTGCTCATCGACGTCGGGGCTCGGGTCGAGTACCTGCCGCACACGGCGAACACGTCGAGCACGATGCTGCGCGAGTTGCTCGACGATGTGCTGAAGCCGCTCTGACCCCCCGAACCGGCTGAACGCCGGCGCCGGGCTACCGGGCGTCGTCGGCGTTGGCGGGTTCGTCGGGTTCGTCGGGTTCGTCGGGTTCGAGCTTCCACGCGACCACCAGTGCCAGGGCACCGATCGCCGCCGGGCCCAGCGCATACCAGTCGTTCATGTGGATGCCGTGGCGATTGCCGAACGAGATGACGATGTCACCGCTGTAGCGGTTGTCCTGCACCGCCGGCCAGAACAGGGCGGTGCCGCCCATGACGACAGCCAGCGCGATGAGCCCGATTCGCGCGTTCCAGGCGCAGGCCACGAGCGACGCAGTCGTCAGTGACGCCACGATCGTCATGACCGCAGCGCTCGACACCTCGACGCCTCGTGGCAGATCGAGTGTCTGCGGACCGGATTCGCCGTCGAGCACCCACAGCAGCAGCGCCACCAGGGGTGCTGCGGCGGCGACGAGCCAGGGCCACCGCCGCACGGGTCAGCGGTGCCAGGGGGCGTTGGGGCTGGGGCCACCTGGGGCGGTGAGCACGTCGACGCCGTCGTCGGTGACGAGGCACGTGTGCTCGAATTGCGCCGTGCGCTTGCCGTCGGCAGTGGCTGCGGTCCAGCCGTCGTCGAAGACCATCTTGTGTTGCCACGTGCCGAGGGTGATCATCGGTTCGATGGTGAAGGTCATGCCGGGTCGCATGATCATGTTGGCCCGGGCGTCGTAGTAGTGGAGGACCTGGATGTCGGTGTGGAACTGCTCGCCGATTCCGTGGCCGATGAACGCCTTCACGACGCCGTAGCTGTGCTGCTTGGCGTGGGTTTCGATGGCTCGGCCGATGTCGCTGAGCGGTCGCCCGGGCACGACGGCTTCGATGCCGTGCCACATGCACGCTTCGGTGACGGCGACGAGCTTGCGGCTGTCGGCGGCAACGTCGCCGACGAAGAACGTGGCGTTGGTGTCACCGTGGACGCCACCGACGTAGCAGGTGACGTCGATGTTGATGATGTCGCCGTCCTGCAGGACGCGTGAGTCGGGGATGCCGTGGCAGATGATCTCGTTCACGCTGGTGCAGACGCTCTTGGGATAGCCGCTGTAGTTGAGCGGGCTGGGGTAGGCGCCGCGCTCGATGGTGAGCCGGTGGACGTACTGGTCGATCTGGTCGGTGGTGATGCCAGGCCGCACCATCTCGCCGGCGAGGCGGAGGACCTCGGCGGCCATGAGGCCGGCGTGGCGCATCCGCTCGATGATCTCGGGGGTCTTCACCCGTGATTCGTCCCACCGCTTGACGACGCCGGTGTCGGCGTAGGCCGGACGCTCGATCGTTGCCGGCACGGTGAGCATCGGGCTGATGACGCCCTGGAGGACGCGGCCCTCGAGCGGCTTGTGGCATCGCTTGTACTTGCGTCCGCTGCCGCACCAGCACGGCTCGTTGGCCTGCGGCAGGACGGCAGGTGGCTGGGCTGACTGGAGCACGTAGGAAAGGCTACGGCCGCTGTTCGGCAACGGCGAGTCAGGCGGTGGGGCAATCGGTCGCGGTTCTCGGCCGGTCGGCCGTGACCCGGTAGAGGGTGCCGTCGTCTGTGGTCGCGATGGTGGTCAGCTGCACAGCGGCGCCGATGTCGTCCGACGTGTAGGTGCTCGGGCTCCCGTCGTCGTAGAGGGCGAGCAGCGCGGGTCGGGCCGAGCAGGCGACCTCGCTGGCGAATCGCTCGAGGTCGCCCGTCAGGGGCACGCCGCGCTGGCCGGTGTGACGTGGCGACCATTCGATGAGGAGGCGCTCGGTGCCCACCCACATGCCCGGCACGTTGTTCGTGTAGAGCTGGGCGTCGCCCTGGGCGAGGGCCGCTTCGGTGGCGGTCGCGAGCTGCGAATCGATCAGCCGTCGCGAGTTGAACTCGATGCCGTCGCGCGCGCCGAAGGCCGTGTCGTTGAGCCCGAAGCCGATGTGGACCACCAGCAGTCCGACCAGCCCGGCGGACCCGACGGCCAGGATGCGGCTTCGTTCCGGCCGCTCGCCGAGCTGGGCGGCGAGTGCGCTGACGGCGACGGCGCTCACCATCAGCACGGGCACGAAGACCGGTGCGAGCAGTCGTGGGCCGATCACGTCGAGGGCGGTGGTCACCTGGCTCAGGGCGAGCTGCAGCGAGTAGCAGACGGTGAACACCATCGCTGGCCCGAGGCCGTCGACGAGCGACCGCCGTGCCCCGGTGCCGGTGCCGGTGCCGGTGCCGGTGCCGGTGCGGCGCCATGCGACGACGATGCCGCCTGCGACGATGGCGCACCATGCGAGCCCGATCAGGCCGAGGACCACGTTCGGCAGCTTCTGCTCCATCGGGACGACCCACTTGCCGACCGTGCCGACGAAGCGGGCGGGGACGGCGAGCGGGCTGTCGGGTGAGGGTGATCGTGGGCCGAGGAGGGTGCCGTCGACGGAGACGTTGCGGAGGATCCAGAGGCCGGGGATCACGCACGACGCGGCTGCGAGCGAGGTGATGCGGGCGACGGTCGAGCGTGTCCACGGCCGGAGGGCTGCTGCGCACACGATGACGGTGGTGGCGATCAGCGACACCCCCGTGTACCGCACGAGGAACCCGAGCGATGACAGGCCGCACAGGGCCGCTGCCGTGGCGAGGCTCAGCCGGCGCTCGCGGACGACGCGGCCGAGCACGACCAGGTAGGCAAGTGTGACGACGATGAACGGCGATTCCGACAGGGCCAGGGTCGACACGGTGAGGACCGTCGGTGAGAGCCCGAGCAACACGGTGCTGCCGAGGAGCATGCGCTTGCCGATCGGCAGGCGGGCCAGCAGCAGGTGCCCCAGCACCACCACGGCCGCCGAGCACAGCACCAGCAGGATGCGGACCGCCCACTGCGGTGAT
The DNA here is from genome assembly GCA_040878255.1 of Ilumatobacteraceae bacterium. Taxonomy (GTDB): domain Bacteria; phylum Actinomycetota; class Acidimicrobiia; order Acidimicrobiales; family Ilumatobacteraceae; genus VFMC01. The sequence continues at coordinate 10,434 of JBBDMO010000100.1, read as the reverse complement.
CCGAAGAGCGTTTCGCCGAGGGCGGCGACGGCGGAGAGTGCGGGTGGGAAGACGGTGATGGTCGAGCCGTCGACGGTCGTGATGCCGCGGCCCTGGGCAAGGTTCACCCCGCCCGTCAGGTAGTCCACCGAGTCGACCGTGATCCCCGGGCCGTTCGAGGTGGCGGCGAGGGTGAGGAGCGCCGCCGCGGTGGCGATGACCAAGACCACTCGGAACCGATACATCGTCGGCAAATGTACGACCTGGGTGGGTGCTCCCATCGCGGAGGCCCGGAGGATGGGCCGGACGACCCGCAGCCTCCGCTGGTGCAGACCCTCTTGGGATAGCCGCTGTCGTTGAGCGGGATGGGGTAGGCGCCGCGCTCGATGATCTCGGGGGTCTTCACCCTTGACCACACCGGCGTCGGCGTAGGCCGGACGCTCGATCGTTGCGGGCACGGTGAGTATCGGGCTGATGACGCCCTGGAGGACGCGGCCCTCGAGCGGCTTGTGGCTGGGCTGACTGGAGCACGTGGGAAAGGCGACGGCAGGTGCCCGACAACGGCGAGTCAGGCGGCCGGGTCGTGTGCTGGCCGAGTACGGCGGGGTGTCGTCGGCGGACCGGTGCCGTCGTCGTGTGCAAACTCGACCCAGCGCTCGACGAAGCGTTCGTGCGTCGGCCGCATCCAGGTACCCGGTCGTGGCGGGACCGGCGGCGGTCTGAATCGGCGGACTGTTCGCAGCGGCGAGCCGTCGCGGCGATGGAAGCGAAGTGCGCCGGCGTCTGTTGGGGGCAGGTTCGGGTTGCCTTCGGTGATGATGTCGCCACGGTGGATGGCCCGATGACATCGACCGCAGTGGAGCCCGAGGTTGTCCAGGTCGGTGTTCCCGCCCTGTGACCACCATCGGTAGTGGTGGACGTGCAGCCCGACCGTGCTGGCGCAGTTCCGACACTGCCCGCCGTCGCGTTCGTACACGAGCCGTCGCAGGTGGTTCGGGACGGCGCGTGCACCTCGGCCGATGTTCACCGGGATGCCGCCCGTCGTCCAGACCGGACGGACATGGCCGTCGGACAGGATCTGGTCGAGCACGGCGACCGGCAGTCGCATGCCGCTGTCGAGCCAGGCACCCTCGGTGTCCATGAATGCGTACACCCGGTAGCGGTCGGCCCGGGAGGCGACGCCGACAGACGCGAGTGATCGGTTGACCATCTCCATCACGGCATCGAACACGGTGGCACCGGTCTCGCCGGCTGTGAGGTGGAGATGGAACCTGCCGTCGTCGTCGAACCACCACGATGCGGCCCCCTCGGCCGTCGCCGGGTCGACCATGATTGGCTGCGGCTGCGGCTGCGGCTGCGGCTGCGGCTGCGGCTGCGGTTCAGCGCGCGGCTCGGGCTTCGGGGGTTCGGTGGGTCGCCAGCGGCGGGCGACGTGATGGAGCTGCGACACGCTGCAGTTCGGGGCCATCTCGGCCATCTCGGCATCGTGACGAACGGGGCATCGCGCAGCGACGACACCCATCTGTTCGATCGAGAGCTCGCCGCGTTCGAAGACGGCCATGCATGCCGGTAGCTCGTCGGCGCGCTCGGCGATCTGCACGATCAGTCGTGCTCGGGTGCGGGTGCAGCCGGTATGCCACTGGACCCAGTGCTCGGGCGTCATCACACCGGGAACTGCCCACCGGTTGCGGTCGAGCACCCGGGCGACGGCACGAACCAGACGAGCATGCGCGACGTTCAGGTGACCCGTCACCTCGTCGACCTCTGCATCGATCTCCTCGAGCTCACGCTCGAGGGTCGTCCGACCCGTTTCCACCATGGGTCGAACCATACGCAGGGGGTCTCACACGGTTGTCGTGGCGGCTGGTTCCTGCGGCGTCACGGAGTGTGCAGTTGGTCCACGGGGGCGAACTCGTCGGTGAGCACCTGCCCGTCGCCGGCCAAGCGCTGCAGTTGGTCGGCCGTCGCCACGGCGACGTCGTCGCCACGGCGGGCGATGGCAGCCCGGATGGCGTCGAGGGGGAGCGGTGCGTCGCTCGCCAGCAGGATCACGTTGCCACCGGTGTCGGTGCCGTTCAGGCGGTCCGGCGGGGCGAGCAGGGTGACGTGCGCGAAGACGTCCTGCAGCGTGACGAGCTCGGCCGCTGCGAAGCGCATCGGTGGGTGGTCGATCAGGTTGAGTGCGTAGATCCCGTCCGGCCGCAGCACGCGACGCACGTCCCGGGCGAACTCGCGCGTGGTGAGGTGCCAGGGCACGGTCTCGCTGCCGAAGGCGTCGCCGATGACGAGGTCGGCCGAGCCGTCTGCGAGCTCGCGCAGCAGCACGCGCCCGTCGCCGGTTCGGGTGGTGAGCCCGGGCAACGGTCCGAGGCCGAGTTCGCGTCGGGCGATGTCGACCACGCCGGGGTCGACCTCGAGCACGCGGTTGGTCGAGCCCGGCCTCGTCGCTGCCAGGTACCGGGGCATCGTGAAGCCGCCACCGCCGATGTGGACCGTATCGATGGGGTCGCCGGCGGGAGCGATCGCATCGACGACATCGGCGAGCATGCGGGTGTACGTGAAGCCGAGGTACGTGGGGTCGGTGAGGTCGACGTACGAGTGGCGCTGGTCGTCGAGGTAGAGCACTCGGCCGCTGGCTCGTTCGGGGTCGACCTCGACGCGGGCGCAGTAGTAGGTGGTGTCCTCGTCGCACGCGGCCGGGGTGATCACGGTCAGGGCGCCGGCCGCCAGGGCCAGGGTGACGCAGCCCATCATCCGTTCGCCGGGCACCGCATCGCGCCGAACGAACCACAGCACGAGCCCCAGCGCCACCAGCGCAGCGCCGACACCGACGACCACAGGGGTGACGGGGAAGCGGGCGACGAAGACGAAGCCGGTCAGGAACACGCCGGTCAACGAGCCGGCAGTACTCACCGCACTGAGTCGGCCGACGACCTCGCCGGTGTGCTCGACGGAGCCGAGGCGCAGCTTCACCACCAGCGGGCTCACTGCGCTGAGCACCGTTGCCGGCAGGAAGAAGGCGAGCGCCGCCAGGAGGATGACGGCGTCGGGGCCGGTGCCGAGATCGGCTTCACCGACGATGCGCAGCAGCGGAACCGATGCAATCGACAAGGCGCCACCGAGCCCGAACGCCAGTGGCAGGAGGGGCCGCGGGTCGTGCCGATCGGCGAGTCGTCCGCCCTGCCACGTACCGAGGGCGATCCCGGCGAGGACGACACCGATGATGGCGGTGAAGGTCTCGAGCGTGACCCCGACGTAGGGGGCCAGCAGTCGTCCGGCGAGGATCTCGAGCACGAGCACGGCCGCGGACGCGACGAACACGAGCGCGTGCGCGAGCCGGGACGACATCGGAGCGAGCGTAACGGCCGCCCGGCACGCCGTGATCCGAGGTCTCGTCACACGATCGGCCGAATGATGCGGACGCATCATCGTGGAAAGGTGAGGCAGCGGACCGATTCCGACCGCAGTCTGACTTATCCTTCACATATGACATGTGGTCTGTCGTTTGATCGGGGCGATGCCATCCGACGCGCCCGCCACCGAGCGGGCTTGTCTCGCTCGGGGCTCGCCGAGCAGATCGGCATGACTCCTGCAGCGGTCCGTCGCCTCGAGGCCAACGACATCTTCGCGACCCGCATGACGCTCCTGGGTGTCGCGCTGGCGACGAAGGTGGCGTGCGACGACCTGCTGGTGCCGGCCACCTGTTGCGCTCGCCCGATGGACCGGACCCGAGGCCGACATGCGCAGCGGGTCGATTCCGCGATCACCGACGACTGACGAGCTGCGCTCAGCGGTCGTGTGGCTGCTGGAGGAACCAGTCGTAGGTGGATGCGATGCCGTCGTCGAGGGTGATGGTCGGCTTCCAGCCGGTGGCTGCGAGCCGGCTGACGTCGAGGACCTTGCGGGGGGTGCCGTCGGGCTTGGTCGTGTCGAACCGCAGTGTTGCGCCGGGGTGGACGAGGTCGCGGATCTTCTCTGCCAGCTCGCGGATCGTGAGGTCCACACCGGTGCCGACGTTGATGTGCATCGGATCGCTGTAGTTGTCCATCAAGTGCACACACGCGTCGGCGAGATCGTCGACATGGAGGAACTCGCGCATCGGCGACCCCGTCCCCCAGATCTCCACCTCGGTCAGACCAGCGATCTTCGCGTCATGGAACTTGCGGATCAACGCCGGCAACACGTGCGACGACGTCAGGTCGAAGTTGTCGTTCGGGCCGTACAGGTTCGTCGGCATCGCCGAGATGAAATCACGCCCGTACTGCGCCCGATACGCCTGACACAGCTTGATCCCGGCGATCTTCGCGATCGCATACCACTCGTTCGTCGGCTCCAACGGCCCCGTCAACAACTCGTCCTCGGTGATCGGCTGCGACGCCTCACGCGGATAGATGCACGACGACCCCAGATACAGCAACTTCGTGACGTCGTACTCGTGCGCCGCGTGCACCACCGTGCCATGGATCATCAAGTTGTCGTAGATGAACTCCGCCGGACGCGTGCTGTTCGCCATGATCCCGCCCACCGTGCCCGCCACCAAGAACACGTACTCCGGCCGGTTCGCCTTGAACCAGTGCGACACCTCGGCCTGATCACGCAGATCGAGCTGCGCCCGCGTCGCCGTCACGATGTTCGTGTACCCGGCCGCCCGCAACCGACGCACGACCGCCGACCCCACCAGACCCGCATGACCAGCCACATAGATCCGAGCGTTCGACTCCATGCGGGCAGCCTACGAGTCCCGCAGGTTCGGGCTGACGCCCACCGGGGTCCCCGGCCACAGCGAGGCACCACGGTATTCTCGGAAACGGAGCATCGCTGCGGACGTGGCGTTCCCCGCGGATCGGGAGGTCCTCCGTGACCGTGAAGATGAAGGTGCTCGTTGTCTGTGCCATGGCCCTTGCGGGATCTGGTCGCGCCGCTGCCGATGGTGGTGGCACCACCGTGCCGGGCGGCCAGCCCCCGACGCCGACGGCGAGCACACCGGCGACGACCACGACGATCGCGTCCTCGGGCGGTCCGGTGCCCACCACCGTGGCGGGCGGCGGCCCGACACCCACGACCACCACCGTGGTGCGCGTCGAGGTGCCCGAGGTGACGGGGGGTTCGCCCGTCGTGGTTCCCGTGCGTGATTGCGCCGGTGCCGTGGTCCGGGTGACGCTGAACGGATTGCCGGGTGGGCCGTTGCGTGGGCCTCTGCTCACGGTGCCCTCATCGGGGTGGACCACGCAGACCTTCACCGACCTCCCGGCAGGTCGCTACACGGTCAGCATCGAAGTGATCGACCCCGGTGTGTGTGCCCCGAACACGACGGTGGCGCAGGGTTCGCAGGGTCCCGTCACGACGGTGGCGCAGGGTTCG
>JBBDMO010000100.1:0-4994 GCA_040878255.1 Ilumatobacteraceae bacterium | reverse complement strand
CGGTGGCGCAGGGTTCGCAGGGTCCCGTCACGACGGTGGCGCAGGGTTCGCAGGGGTCTGTGACGACCGTTGTCGGTGGCACCGGTGGCACCACACCGAAGGTCGATGCTGGGGGGCCGGTCGTCACCGTGCCGGCCGCTCTGCCGATCGACCTGCCGGCGGACTCCTCCGGACCGCTGCCGTACACCGGTACCCGCATCTCCGAGATCGTTCAGGCCGCCCTGCTGTTCGTGCTCGGCGGCCATGTGATCCTCAGCGGTTCGAGAGCCAAGCGTCGACCGTCACCCCGGTTCAAGGCCTGACCCTCCCGCCCAACCTGGGCATGGGCACCCTCGCCGACGTTCGAGCACCGCGCTGCCGGCGTCGGTCACGGGTGAACCCGTCGCTGGCGCACCGTCGATGGTGACGGTCACCGGCATCGGCCGCACCGTCGGGGGTGTCCGCAGCGTCACGCAGCTCGTGTAGGCGATCGGGTCTCCGACCGCGCCCGACGACGTGACCACGATCGTGGTGCTCCCACCGGATGGCATCCGAACGAGGAGCGACGCTGCGTGCAGATCGGCTTCCACGCTCGTTTTCACTGGCACGGCCAGGCCGTCCACCGTGGCGCCCTGCACCGGCAGGGCGGTGTACACGGTGACATACAGCGAACTGGTGCCGGGCGGCAGGCCGTACGAGTTGCCGATCACGTAGTTCGGCTCGCCCGCCACCGGAGCCCCGTTCACGAGCTCGAGCGTGGTGGTGGCACGCACCTCGCCGGGGCTCGTTGCCGCGGCGTTCGTGGCCGCAGTCGCAAGGTCGTACCGTACGGTGCCATCGAGGTAGTAGTCGATCTTGCTGTTGCCGGCGTTGTTGAGCGCCACCGCCATCGCATCGCCCGAGCCGGCCACGGGGAGCGCGCCGTCCATGCCGAGGCTGTGCATCATCGCCTGCTCGTTGGGATGTGCCGACCAACCAACGAGGCGACCCTGTTCGAGGAAGGGGGCCAGCAGCGTGGCGAGGTCCGCCGGCGACGGCAGCTCGCTCGTGAGCAGCCGCTCCATCGTCGTCCTGGCGACCACCTCGAGCGCGTCGATCCGGTCGGGCACGTTCTCCAGTGCGATGTACTGATCGTGGAGCAGGTATTCGGCAGCGTTCTCGGGCGTCACCGTCAGGTTCGCCTGCGGGACCTCCACCGGGCCCGTGATGCTCATCAGCGCTGCCACCGTGTCCACGTCCATGGCGAACACGCCGTCGACGTCGCCGCCGCCGCCGCTCTGCGAATAGAGCTCAGCCATCACGTGTGCCACCGACGGGAAGTTCGGCGACATCGTGATGTCGGACCAGATGTTCGGCCTGCCGCTGCCGTTGGGTTGCCGGAATCCGCGGTCGCCCCACGTGGCCAGGAAGTCGGCCGGCCCGGTGATGGTCTTCGGCTGCCGACCTCCGCGGTTCAGGTCGGTGTGTCGGCCGAAACCGGTGAACGAGATCGCGCCTTCGTCGATCGTCACCTCGGCCCAGTTGCCCATGAACCCGCCGAGGCCGCGCACCTCGACCGGTGTGGTGAACGCCACGAAGTAGCGACGCGGGGCATCGCGGCCGAGCATGGCCGGCACCGCCTCGACCGCTTCGAGCAGGTCGTCGCCATACGGGCGCTCGTTCTCGACGCGCGCTGCGAGGTCGTCGAGGCGATTGGTCAGCCGGCTGCTGAGCCAGTGGTCATCGATGGCACGAGTGGTGGCGACCAGGCTGTCGAGCGAGTCGAGCAACGTGCGCACCGGCTGCTCGAGCTCCTCGACCGCCGCGATGTCGATCGTGCCGTTGCGCACGCGCAGCGAGTCCGGGTCGATGCGGTCGAGCGCGCCAGCGACGTCGTTCGTCACGTCGGCCACTGCCGCGAGCAGATCGGTGCCGGCCGACCGGTATTGCGCCACGACCGGCACCAGCCGCGCGGGCTGCGACCACGGGCGTCCGAGCGCCGTGTCGGCCTGGCGCAACAATGCGGCCGCCTCGTGGAACGAGGTGCGGGCCGAGTCGACATCGCCTGCGGCGAGCTCGTCGACGGCGCGTTTCGCCACCTCGACACCGTCGAGCACCGGACGTTTCGCCGACGCAGCAGCGAGGCCGCCGCCCACGACTGCGACGAGCGCACCCGCGGCGATGCCGCCGATCACGATGGCGGTGATCCTGCGCTCGTGTCGCGACCTCGACACCAATCCCATCGCGGAGAGCACCAGGCACAGGCCGAGGCCGATCGCCGCCGACGAGCCGAACGGCAGCCCGAGATCACCCAGGCGGGCGAACAGTTGGATGGCCGTGCCGATGACGATCGCCCTCACCCAGGTGCGGTCGCGGGCCGACGGGCTCATGGCCAGACCGAACCCGATCGCGGCGACGCCGGCGAACAGCCCCCACGCGGACGGTGCGAGCGTCATGCCCACGGTGACCGCGATGACCCCGACCCACCACGGGGCGGCCGATGCCAGCCACGCGATCGATGCGACGGAGGCGACCACGAGCACGGTGTCGACCACGGTGGAGCCGGTGGGCGATGGACCGGCCAGCGCGGCGCACACGCCGGCCGCGACACACACGCCGATCACGGGGACCGTGTCGTGTCTCGTTCGGGTCTGCGCTGCTGTCACCGCCCGGACAGTACTTTCTGAAGACTTGATCAGGATATAGTGGCGCCGATAAAAGCTGAAAGGTATGATCGGTTTCATGCGTGGAGTGGCGTCAATGGCAATGCTGATCGGTGCGCTGGTGATGGGGCCGGTTGCCACTGCGCATGCGGACGACCCGCTGCCGACCCCCATCGCGGTCGCTGCCGGCGAGTCGTACGGTCCGGCCGTGAACCCCACCGTCGGCACCGAGACGCCCACGGTGAACCCCGGCGACGAGATCCGCGTCGTCGGTGCCAACTTCTGCGCCGATACCACGGTCGCCGTATCGGTGTCGCCGGCCGTCCCCGGTGCCCCGACCTCGGTCACCTCGGACTCGCAGGGACGTGTGGCATTCACCTTCCTGGCGCCCGCCACCACCGGTCCCTACTCCGTCGTCCTCACCGGCCGGTCCACCGACCTCGGCTGCACCGGCGCTGCCAGCACGGTCGTCACCGTCGGCGACGCTGCATCGGGTGGTCCCGTGCCGGGCACCGCCGTGGCGGGCAACCTGCCGTCCACGGGTTCGGACACCGCAGTGGTGCAACTCCGCAACGCCATCGCCGCGATGCTGTCCGGCCTCGCCTTGGTCGTCGTGGCCTCCCGCCGCCGTCGCCGTCGCCGCGCCTGACATTCCTGACGGTTCCTTGCCGGTCGATGGCCCGCTCGCCACGCGAGGTGACGTGCGCAATGCCGATGACTCCGGACGGTCGTACCCGTGCCATCGTTCGTCAAGATCCTGCTCGGGGCAGTGACCTCTCTGGTCGTCGTCGGCGGCATCATCGCGAGCTCGCCGGAAGGTGACCCGTTCGACCTCCCGGTCACGCTGATCACGCCGACGACGGTGGAGGTGCGCTCCATGGCGGCCGTGCCGGCACAGGCGACGATGCGCGTGGTGGTAGCCGCCGCAGATCCGGCTGCCCTCGACCCGGTGATCGGCCGACTCGGCCTGCTCGGCTACTGGGATGCCCGCGTCGGTGTCACCACACAGACCGAGGACGCCATCTACTACCGCGAGGGTTTCGCGCTCGAGGCCAACAACGTCATGGCCGATCTGGGGCTCCGGGTCGTGCCACAGCCCTTGGTCGCCACGGTGAGCGACGCCGATGCCAGCGGCGATGTCGTGATCGTCGTCACCGTCCCCTGAATCGTCTGCCTGCGACCCGCACGACGTGCGGTGTCCGACCACCACGACCACACCGACCGTCGTCAGCACGGTGACGGGGCGGCCCGAACGGCTTCGTACACTCCGGCCATGCCGGGACCTGCTGTCGACATCATCCGCAACTTCGGCGCCGTCGAGGACGACCAGCGTTACACGCGCCTCGTCGACCTCTTCACCGACGACGCCGTGTACTACGACCCGTTCCACGGGGCCCAGCGCGGGCTCGACCAGATCCGCGACTTCATGGAGTTGATGGAACGCGTGGTGCCTGGTTCGGGCATCCGATTCCTCGACTGGGAGGTCGAGGCAGACACCGTGTGCGGCTGGGCCAAGTGGACGATGGCCGGACCCGGCCCGGACGGCATCGACGTGCCCGTGCCCGGCCAGAGCCTCTACCGCCTGCGCGACGGCAAGGTGTGCTTCGTCGCCGACTACGTCGACCCGGTCGCGATGGCCCAGCTGCGGCCGGGTGGTCCGGTGCCGAACGCTGCGGCGGCCACCGGTCTCTCGGCCCCGTTCGCGCCCGCAGCCGCACCGGGTGAGCTGCCCGCACACGATCTCGTCCGACGCTTCTGGCAGCTCCAGGACGGCGGAGACTACGCGCAGCTCGCGCCCCTGTTCGCCGACGACGCGCTGTTCGAGGACCCGATCTTCGGTGACATCGTCGGCGGCGCTGCAATCGCCGCGTTCATGGAACAGATGAAGACGGAGATGCCGGCTCGCGGGGTCACCTTCGAGCTCGTTGACGCAGCCGGCGACCAGACGGTCGCGTGGAGCCAGTGGAACATCGTCTACGCGCCCTCCGCCGATCGGGTCGGCGGCATCGCATCGGGCTGGACCCTGCACACCGTGCGCGATGGTCTGTTCACCTACGACCGCGACATCGTCGACTCAGCGGCGGCCCGGGCGGCCCGGGTCGCGCCCGGCACCCAGCAGTAACCTTCGCGACAGCGCACCCACGCACCCCACGAAAGGCACACCCATGAGCAAGCCCACCGTCGACATCGGCCGCGTCGGCATCTGGTACGGCGGCATCGATGCCCTGCCCACCCCCGAGGCACAGCGTGCCGCGCAGGTCGTCGAGGAGCTCGGCTTCGGTGCGCTGTGGGTGGCCGAGGCCGTGGGCCGCGACCCATTCGTCTCGTCGGCGCTGCTGCTCGGCGCCACGCAACGTCTGGCCGTCGCGACGG
>JBBDMO010000099.1:0-16672 GCA_040878255.1 Ilumatobacteraceae bacterium | reverse complement strand
CCGTCGGCCGAACGGCAGTGATGCGGCCGCCGGTGATCTCGATGGTGGTGAATGGGGTGAAGGTCGTGTGCTCGGCGGTCGCGCTCACCAGTGCGGTGGCGTTGACGATGGCGAGATCGGGGTTGCCGGCAGGGGAGGGCGCGTCGCTCATCCGAACGACGCTACGCGTCAGGCGAACAGCTCGAGCAGCTGCCCGATGGCCTTGATCTGACCACCGGTGGTCGATGACATGACCGCGATGGGGAGCACGCCGGCATCGAACCACGCCTCGAGTTGGTCGCGCACCTGCGTGGGGCTGCCCGAGATGGTGCAGTCGTCGAGCCAACGGTCGGTCATGAGTCCGGGCAGCGCGTCGCGGTCGCCGCACTCGATCGCGGCCTCGATGGCGGCCATCTCGTCGGCGTAGCCGGCCTGCTTCCAGTAGTTGCGGTAGTTCGGCAACATGACGTAGCCACCCAGGGTGCGGCGGTGGATCGCACGCGCAGCATCGCGGTCGTCGTCGATCACGGTGGGGACCATGTTCGACAGCGTGAAGCCGTCGCGACGGTCGACAGGGATGCGGTCCACCTGGGCGGGCATGTGGGACAGCGACGCATTCGCCCAGATCGCGCCGTCTGCGACATCGAGGGCGAGGTCGAGCATCTTGTTGCGCAGCGTCGCGAGCCACACCGGTGGGAGCGCACCGGCGGAGCGCTCGCTCGCACGGATGCCGCCGACGTAGGTGCGCATGTCGGCCAATGGCTTGCCGGTGCTGATGCCGAGCCGGTCCATCGCCGGCTCGTGGCTCACCCCGAGGCCGAGACGGAACCGCCCTCCGCTGATCTCGGCGAGGTGTCCGGCAGTGATCGCGACCTCGGCGTGATGGCTGTGGTAGATCGGCTGGATGCTGGTCCAGAACGGGATCCGGCTCGTGACGTGAGCCAGCGATCCGCACAGCGCAAGGTTTCCGTGGATCCCCGGGCTCGCCAGTCCGGCGAAGCCGAGGCGGTCGGCCTCGGCGGCAACCTCGAGCAGCGCCTGGCGCTTGGTCGGCGTGCCGATGACGGAGAGGGCGGGAAGCCGGGTCATCGCCGCAACGTATCCGACGCTGCAACGACGACGCAGTGCCCGACGGCCTGCGGACCGACACGGGATAGGGTCGCGTGCATGGGTGATGCCACACAGTCGGGCGGCGCGCCCACGCCCCGCACCCTGCGTGTGGCGATGGTGAGCCCGTACAGCCTGTCGGTGCCCGGAGGCGTCCAGGCCCAGGTCATGGGGCTGAGCCGGGAGCTGCGGGCGATGGGCATCGAGGTCCGAGTGCTCGCCCCGTGCGACGGGCCCCCGCCGGCCACGTTCGTGACGCCGCTCGGCAAGAGCCTGCCCACCTCGGCCAACGGCTCGATCGCCCCGCTCGCCCCCGACCCGTCCGCCCAGCTCCGCACCATCCGCGCGCTCACCGACGAGGACTTCGACGTCCTCCACCTCCACGAACCGTTCACCCCCGGACCCACGCAGACGGCGCTCCTGATGCACACGGCCCCGGTCATCGCCACCTTCCACTCGGCCGGCGAGAGTGCTGCCTACCGATACCTCCGTCGCCCGGTGCTCGCCGCCAGCCATCGGATCGCACACCGTGTCGCAGTCTCGAAAGACGCCGAGGAACTGGTCCACCGCTACATCGGTGGCGAGTACGAGATCCTCTACAACGGCGTCGAGCTCGACGCGTACCGCTCGTCGCCCGAGTACCCGACCACCGGACCGACGATCTTCTTCTGCGGTCGTCACGAGGAGCGCAAGGGCCTCGGTGTTCTCCTGGCAGCCATGAAGCGCCTGCCCGACGACGTCAGGCTGTGGGTGGGCAGTACCGGCCCCGACACCGCACGCCTGCGCGCCGAGTACGCACACGATCAGCGGATCGAGTGGCTCGGCCGCCTCACCGACGCCGACAAGATCGCGCGCCTGCGCGGTGCGACCGTCTTCTGCGCTCCGTCGCTGCACGGTGAGTCGTTCGGTGTCGTGCTGATCGAGGCGATGGCGGCCAGTACCGCCATCGTCGCGAGCGGCCTCGACGGGTATCGCAACGTGGCCACCGACGACACCGATGCGGTGCTGGTCGAGCCCGGCGATGTCGAGCAGCTCGCGACGGGGCTCGGACGCGTGCTGTTCGACGAGCGCCTGCGCACCCGGCTCATCGCAGCCGGGGCCGCTCGGGCCGACGACTTCTCGATGCGCACGCTCGCCCAGATCTACGCGATGCACTACCGGCGTATCTCGGCCGATCGGCAGGGTCGCCACGATCTCCACCAGCAGGCGACCGACGACCGGCTCGGTTCTCGTATGATCGCCAGGGTCTTCGGTCGTCCGTCGGCCTGACCCTCCTCCCGGAAGGAACACCCATGCTCTGGATCGTGCTCGCCATCGTGGTCGTGCTGGTCATCATCGTGATCGTCACGTACAACGGCCTCATCCGCAGTCGGAACCAGGTCGAGAACGCCTGGTCCCAGATCGACGTCCAGCTGAAGCGGCGCATCGACCTGATCCCCAACCTGGTCGAGACCGTCAAGGGCTACGCAGCCCACGAACAACAGACCCTCGACGCGGTGATCGCAGCCCGTAACGCGGCGATGGCGGCACCGTCGGATCCCCATGCGCAGGCCGCCGCCGACAACCAGATGACCGGTGCGCTGCGCCAACTCTTCGCCCTGAGTGAGGCGTATCCCGACCTGAAGGCCAACCAGAACTTCCTCGCCCTCCAAGAAGAGCTCAGCTCGACCGAGGGCCGGGTTGCCTATGCGCGGCAGTTCTACAACGACTCCGTGCTGAACTACAACAACAAGCTGCAGCAGTTCCCGACGGTGATCTTCGCCAACATCTTGCACTTCGAAAAGCGCGAGTACTTCGAGGCCGACGAGTCGGCCCGCGACGTCCCGAAGATCGGTTTCTGATCGGGCTGCACTCGGGCGACGTGGCGGGCATGCCAGCGATGCCGGGTCGCCCGCCGTTACCCTGGCGGACGTCATGTTCGAACTGATCCGTGCGAATCGCCGCAAGAGCATTCTGCTCGTCGCCGGTTTCGTTGCCTTCCTCGCCCTCATCGGTGCCATCGTCGGCGTGCTCATCGGGTACGGCCTCGCGGGCACGATCGTTGCCTTCGTCGTCTCCGGTGCCATCGCCTTCGCGTCGTACTGGAAAGCCGACTCCATCGCCCTGGCGGTCAGCAGGGCGCACCCCGCCGACCCACAGCAGTACCAGCGCCTGCACAACCTGGTCGAAGGGCTGTGCATCGCCAGCGGCCTCCCGAAGCCACGCATCTACGTGGTCGACGACCCGGCACCGAACGCCTTTGCCACGGGCCGTAACCCTCGCCACGCCGCCATCGCGGTCACCACCGGGCTCCTCGAGAAGATGAACCGCGTCGAGCTCGAGGGCGTGCTCGCCCACGAGCTGTCTCACATCCGCAACTACGACATCCTGGTGTCGACGCTCGCGGTCACCCTGGTCGGCAGCATCGCGATCCTCTCGGATGTCGCGATCCGCATGATGTGGTGGAACGGCGGCCGCGTCCAGCGCGACGGTGACCATTCGGACAGCAACAACCCGCTTGCGTTCGTCGGCTTCTTCCTCCTGATCTTCGCCCCGCTCATTGCCCGTGCGATGCAGGCCACCATCAGCCGTCAGCGCGAGACGCTCGCCGATGTCAGCGCGTGCCAGATGACCCGGTACCCGCCGGGGCTCATCTCGGCGCTCGAGAAGCTGCGTGCGGACACCACCGTGGTCCACTCGTCGAGCACCGCCACCGCCCACATGTGGATCGAGCAGCCGATGTCGGGTGTGGGCGACCGGGGCAAGCTCGGTCGTGTCCACAGTCTGTTCGACACCCACCCGCCCCTCGAGGAGCGGATCGCACTCCTGAGGGAGCTCTAGATGCATCTGCGCACCCCGGTGGTCGTTGTCGTCCTCACTGGGTTCGCCCTTGTCGGCTGCTCCGGCAGCGACGGTGCAGCCACCCCCGACACCACGGTGGCGGCGTCCACCACCACGGCCGCCGCACCCGTCACCACGGTTGTGGTCGACACCACGGTGCCGTCAACCGAAGCCGCCGCCACCTCGGTGCCTGTGGCAGCGACGGTCATGCCGCTGACGGGTCTGCCCATCACCGAACAGGGTGCTGACGCACGCCCAGCGCTCGTTGCCAAGATCGACAATCACCCGCAGGCTCGACCGCAGTTCGGCCTGAACTCGGCCGACATCGTGTTCGAGGAGGACGTCGAGAACCTGACGCGCTTCGCTGCTGTGTACCAGAGCACCGTGCCCGAGCGTGTCGGACCCGTCCGATCGGGTCGCACCCAGGACGTCGATCTGCTCGGTTCGCTCGCCAAGCCCATGTTCGTCTGGAGCGGTGGCAACCCCAACGTCACCCGGGCGATCAATGCGTCCGACCTGGTCAGCCTCAGCCCGTCGTCGACCAACAACGTCGGCTTCTTCCGCGACCGTCGTGGCAACGAGAAGCCCGAGCACACGCTCTACGCACGACCGACCGAGATGTACGCCACGTTCTGGCCGCTGTTCGCTCCAGCGCCGAAGCAGCAGTTCCAGTACCGGGCCGATGGTGCAGCGCCTGCGGGGACCCGGTCGGGTGGCGTGAACCTCGCAATGGACAACGTCGACGTCGACTGGGTGTGGGATGTTGCGACGTCGTCGTACCTGCGGTCGCAGGACGGCAAGCCGCACCAGGACGCCGAGCTCGGCCAGGTCAACGCGGCGAACGTGGTGGTGCTCGAGGTCGTCTACCAGCCGAGCCCGGCCGACGCCCGCAGCCCCGAGGCGCAAACGGTCGGTACCGGGATCGCCTCTGTGTTCACCGCGGGCTCGCTCGTGACGGGCACCTGGGAGCGCAACGACCGGCTCGAGCCGTTCGTCCTCACTGCCGACGACGGCTCGATCATCGAGCTCACGCCGGGCCGCACCTGGGTCGAACTGGCGCGCAAGGGCAAGACCACCCCGGCCTGATCGTTCACCCGTCGGTGTCACGGATGGCACCCGGTTTCGGCTGTGGGTCGCCGGACGCACCACCGGTACCATGAGCGCATGAGTTCGAACGCTCCTGCCACAGGCACCTTCCGCGTCAAGCGCGGCCTCGCTGAGATGATGAAGGGCGGCGTCATCATGGATGTCGTCACCCCCGGGCAGGCGAAGGTGGCCGAGGATGCCGGTGCGTGCGCGGTCATGGCGCTCGAGCGGGTGCCGGCCGACATCCGTCGCGACGGTGGCGTTGCACGCATGAGCGACCCGGACATGATCGAGGGCATCAAGGCCGCCGTCACGATCCCCGTCATGGCCAAGGTCCGCATCGGTCACTTCGTCGAGGCACAGATCCTTGAGGCACTCGGCGTCGACTACATCGACGAGAGCGAGGTGCTCACCCCGGCCGACGAGGCACACCACATCGACAAGTTCGACTTCACCGTGCCGTTCGTGTGCGGCGCCACGAACCTCGGCGAGGCACTCCGTCGCATCAGCGAGGGCGCCTGCATGATTCGCTCGAAGGGTGAGGCCGGCACCGGCAACATCGTCGAGGCCGTGCGGCACCTGCGCAGCATCCTCGGCGACATCAAGCGCATCGGTGCCGCCAACGATTCGGCCGAGCTGTTCGAGTGGGCCAAGAAGCTCCAGGCACCACTGCCTCTCGTGCAGGAGATCGCCGAGACCGGCAAGCTGCCGGTGCCGTTGTTCTGCGCCGGTGGCATCGCCACCCCCGCCGATGCGGCTCTCGCGATGCAGCTCGGCGCCGAAGCCGTGTTCGTCGGCTCGGGCATCTTCAAGAGCGAGGACCCGGCACCTCGCGCGAAGGCGATCGTCGAGGCCACCACGCACTTCAACGACGCCCACATCCTCGCCAAGGTGAGCCGTGGCCTCGGTGCCCCCATGACCGGAATCGGCATGGATGAGATCAACCAGCGCTACGCAGAGCGCGGCTGGTGAGATGAGCCGTTCGGCAGGGGAGCGGCCCCCAGGTGGACGCAAAGCCGCTCATCGGTGTGCTGGCGCTCCAGGGCGCATTTGCCGCGCATCAGCGCGTCCTCGCTGACCTCGGCGCGTCCACCACGCAGGTTCGCACCGCCGCCGATCTCGAGGGGATCGACGCACTCGTCATGCCGGGCGGCGAGAGCACGACGATGTCGATGCTGCTCGAGACCACCGGCCTCTTCGACCCGATCGCACGTCGCATCGCCGCGCACATGCCGGTGTTCGGGACGTGTGCCGGGATGATCCTGCTCGCCACCGACGTCCTCGACGGCCGACCCGACCAGCGCAGCTTCGGCGCGATCCACCTGTCGGTACGACGCAACGGCTACGGACGACAGGTCGACAGCTTCGAGAGCGATGTCGACGTCGCCGGACTCGACGAGCCGCTCCATGCCGTGTTCATCCGGGCACCCAAGGTCGAGGCCGTCGCCGACGGGGTGCAGGTGCTCGCTCGACACGACGGTGTGCCGGTGCTTGCCCGCGAGGGCGGCGTGCTGGTCGCCTCGTTCCACCCCGAGCTCACCGACGACCATCGACTGCACGCAGTGTTCCTCGACATGGTCCATACTGCTGCTGCCACCTGACCATCCACCTCACGGAGATCACCACCATGTCCGGCCACTCCAAATGGGCAACGATCAAGCACAAGAAGGGCGCCGCCGACGCGCGGCGGGCGAAGATCTTCGCCAAGCTCGCACGCCAGCTCGAGGTCGCTGCTCGTGACGGCGGGGGCGATCCGTCGACCAACGCCACGCTGCGCACCCAGGTGCTCAAGGCCAAGGCCGCCTCGATGAACAACGACCTCATCGACCGGGCGATCAAGCGTGGCACCGGCCAGTCCGACGGCGGCACCTACGAATCGATCACCTACGAGGGCTACGCGCCCGGCGGTGTGGGTCTGCTCATCGATGCGCTCACCGACAACCGCAACCGCACCAGCGCCGATGTGCGCAACGTGTTCAGCAAGCTCGGCGGCTCGCTCGCCGAGCCTGGCGCGGTGGGGTGGCAGTTCAGCCGCAAGGGCGTCATCGTTGCCGTCGGTGGCGAGGACGCCGTCATGTTGGCAGCGCTCGACGCCGGGGCCGACGACGTGTCCGCCGATGGCGAGCAGTGGCGCGTCATGTGCGACCCGTCGATCGTGTTCGACGTCCGCGACGCACTCGTCGCATCCGGGGTGCACGTCGAGTCGGCCGAGTCGACGATGGTCTCGTCCACGATCATCGAGGTCACCGACCCCGACGATGTCCGCAAGATCTTGCGGATCATCGACGCACTCGAGGACAATGACGACGTGCAGGACGTGTACGGCAACTTCGACATCAGTGTCGAGCTCATGGAAGCGGTCGGCTGATGGCCGTCAGCGTTGGCGACACCGCCCCCGACTTCACCCTGCCCGCCACCGGCGGCACGGTGTCATTGCACGACTTCGCCGGTCACCCGGTCGTGATCGTGTTCTACCCCGGCGACGACACGCCGGTCTGCACCAAGCAGCTGAACACCTACAACGACGAGTTCGCACAGTTCGAGCAACTCGACGCACACGTCCTCGGCATCTCGGCGCAGAGCCTCGAGAGCCACGAGAAGTTCAGCGGCAAGCACGGCTTCAAGTTCCCGCTGCTGGCAGACACCGACAAGAAGGTCGCGGGCCTCTATGGCACGCTGGGGCCGATCGGGTTCCCGCGGCGCAGCGTGTTCATCGTCGACGGCCAGGGGGTCGTGCGCTACGCGCACCGTGCCATCGCCGGCCTCACCTATCGTCCTGTCAGCGAACTGGTCGAAGTACTCCAGAAGCTCTGACCCGACTGCTATGGTCGTACGCGTGTTCGACCTCCGATCCGATCGTCCGTGACCACCGCAGCCGCCATCCGGGTGCTCGGCATCGACCCGGGCCTCACACGGTGCGGCTATGCCGTCATCGAGGCGCGCGGCTCACGTCAGCTCGCAGCCCTGGCCCTCGGGGTCATCCGCACGCCACCCACCGATGCGCTGCCCCAGCGTCTGGCTGCACTGAAGCTCGAGCTCGCGGCGCTCATCGCCGAGTTCGGGCCCCATGCGGTTGCTGTCGAGCAGGTCTTCTTCCAGGTGAACGTGCGCACTGCCATGAGCGTCGGTCAGGCCAGTGGTCTGGCGTTGGCCGAGGCCGCAGCGGCCGGCTGTGACGTCGTGCAGTACACGCCGAACCAGGTGAAGAACGCCGTCGCCGGCTACGGCGGCGCGAACAAGCTGCAGGTGCAGAAGATGGTGCAGCAGCGCCTCGGCCTCGCCACCGTGCCCGAGCCGCCCGATGCCGCCGATGCCGCAGCGCTGGCGCTGTGCCACCTGGCCATGGCACCGTTCGCCGCCAGCGTCGCCCACACCCGCGCGGCGGCCATTCGATGATCGGCTCGCTGCGCGGCACGGTGCTCGAACGCACCAACGACCTGTCGGTGCTCGTCGAGGTCGGTGGGGTCGGCTACGTCGTCACGGTGACGCCGCGCACCCTGGCCGAGCTCGAGCCCGGGTCGCCAGTGTTCCTCTACGTCCATCACCACATCCGCGAAGACGCGCAGACCCTGTACGGCTTCCGATTGCGTGACGAGCGGTCGACGTTCGAGGTACTCATCGCCACGCACGGCATCGGGCCGGCACTCGCCATCGCCATTCTCGGCACGCATGCACCGTCGGCGCTGGTCGACATCGTCGCCACCAGCGACCTGGGTGCGCTCACGCTCGTCCCCGGTGTGGGCAAGAAGACGGCCGAACGTCTGCTCGTCGAGCTCCGCAACCGCCTCAACCTGCCGATGCTCGACCCCGTGGGCGCGGGCGGTGGTGGCGGCACCGTCGTCGGCGATGTCCGCGAGGCGCTCACCGGCCTCGGCTACGCACCCGAAGAGATCCGCGATGCGCTCCGAGAGCTGCCGGCAACGGGTGACGCATCGTCGCTGTTGCGCGATGCGCTCAAGCTGTTGGGGGCCAAGCGTGCGTGACGAGTTCCTTGACCCGCAGGCGGTGAACGACACCGACCACGTCGACGACGTCGGGTTGCGCCCGAAGCGGCTCGCCGAGTTCGTCGGGCAGAGCGAACTCAAAGAACACCTCAGCATCGTGCTCGAGGCGGCGAAGAAGCGTGGCCAACCGGCCGACCACATCCTGCTCGCCGGCCCACCCGGGCTCGGCAAGACCTCGATGGCCGGCATCGTCGCGGCCGAGATGGGTGTGCACCTACTGATCACCTCGGGCCCGGCGCTCGAACGCGCCGGTGACCTCGCCGCCATCCTCACCAAGCTCGAAGAGGGCGACGTGCTCTTCATCGACGAGATCCACCGGTTGTCGCGTGCGGTCGAGGAGATCCTGTACCCGGCCATGGAGGACTTCCAGCTCGACATCGTCGTTGGCAAGGGTCCGGCTGCGTCGAGCATCCGCCTCACGCTGCCGCCGTTCACGCTCATCGGCGCCACCACCCGCACGGGCATGATCACCGGGCCGCTGCGCGACCGGTTCGGCCTCGTTGCCCGACTCGACTACTACACCGATGACGAGCTCGAGGCGATCGTGCTGCGTGCCGCCGGCATCCTCCGTGTCGACATCCAGACCGAGGGTGCCTGGGAGATCGCCCGGCGCTCCCGTGGCACGCCGCGTATCGCCAACCGGTTGCTGCGCCGCGTGCGCGACTATGCCGAGGTGCGTGGCGACGGCACCATCAGCGAAGCCACCGCGAAGCACGGCCTGAAGCTGTTCGGCGTCGATGCGCTCGGGCTCGACAAGGTTGACCGCGCCATCCTGACGGCGATCACTCAGCAGTTCGGGGGCGGGCCCGTGGGGCTCAGCACGGTGGCCATCAGCGTGGGCGAGCAGCCCGAGACGGTCGAGGACATGTACGAGCCGTTCCTCATCCAGCAGGGCATGATCGCCCGCACGCCGCGCGGCCGCATCGCGATGCCGGCCGCATGGGCGCACCTCGGCCTGCCACTGCCGGCGGATCGAGGTATGCCCGGCTCGCTCTTCGAGTGAGCCGCATCGGGCGGCGGTCGGGTCAGGCTGTCGCGTGCTCGGCCAGGAACGACATCGTCTTGGCCCAGGCCGCCTTTGCAGCGCCCTCGTTCCAGAACATCTCGCTCTCGTGGTTGTCGAACGCGTGGCCGGCGTCTTCGACGTTCAGCAGGAACATGTCGTTGCCAGCGATCGCAGCAGACACGGCGTCGACACCCTCGTTGGGGATGAACGCGTCGGCGTTGCCGAAATGCAGCAGTGTCGGGCAGCTGATCGACGCAAGCATGTCGAGCATGCTCGGCACACCCGAGCCGTAGTAACTGACGCAGCACGACGGATCGGCGGCGGCCGCCACGGCGAAGGCCAACGTGCCACCCAGGCAGAACCCCATCACGGCGGGCTTCGGATCCGACGGTGTCATCGCGGCGAGCTCGCCGAGTGCGGCGACGCAGTCGCCGATGGCCTTGGGGAAGTCGAGCTGACCGACGGCGTTCATGGAGGCACCGAGGCCCTCCTGGTCGTGCGCGCTCGCCCAGTGCGGAGCGAAGCGCCAGAAGACGTCGGGTGCTGCCACGAGGTAGCCCGCCTCTGCCAGGCGTTCGCCGACCGCACGGATGTAGGGGCCGACACCGAAGATCTCCTGGATCAGCAGGACCGACCCAACCGGTGCACCGGTCGGCGGATCCCACACGAACAACGACATGGATCCGTCATCACCGAACGACACCTGTTCTGTACGCATTCGCTCATCGTCGCACGCGATGCCGCGCTGGATGGCCTCGTAGCATCGGTGGGCATGCACCTCGCCGATTTCGACTACGAGCTGCCGGACGACCGCATCGCGCAGGTGCCGCTCGAGCCTCGCGACGCTGCCCGGCTGCTCGTCGACCGAGGTGTCGGCGCGCCCGACCATCGTCACGTTCGTGACTTGGCCGACGAGCTCCGCGAGGGCGATCTGCTGGTGGTGAACGACTCGAAGGTCATTCCGGCCCGGCTGCGTCTGCAACGGGCCAGCGGCGGAGCGGCCGAGGTGCTGTTGCTCGAACCGCTCGAGCCGACCCGTCGCGACTGGGAAGCGATGGTGCGGCCGGCGCGCAAGCTGCGCGTCGGCGAGCGACTGTTCACCTCGGGTGGTGTCGAGCTGGTCGAGATCGGCCGGCGCACCGCCGCCGGCGACACGACCGAGATCACGATCGTCGGCGAGGGTGATCCGCTCGATTTGCTCGACCGCTTCGGCGAGATGCCCTTACCGCCGTACATCACCACGGTGCTCGGCGCGCAGGACCGCTACCAGACCGTGTACGCCAGCGAGCCCGCCTCAGCGGCGGCCCCGACCGCCGGGCTGCACTTCACTCCCGGCCTACTCGACCGCCTCGCGGCGATGGGGGTTCAGACTGCTCGGGTCGAGCTGGTGGTCGGTCTCGACACCTTCAAGCCGGTCAGCGAGGCTGACCCGACGCAGCACCAGATCCACTCCGAGCGCTACCGCGTGACGCCCGAGGTGCTCGAGCAGTGCAGTGCGGCGACACGGGTGGTTGCCGTCGGCACCACCAGCGTGCGAGCCCTCGAGAGCGCGACGACCTTCGGTGAGCTGGAAGGGCGCACGCGATTGTTCATCCACGGCAGCTACGAGTGGAAGGTGGTCGATCTGCTGATGACCAACTTCCACATGCCGCGCACGACGCTGCTGATGATGATCGATGCCTTCGTGGGTGAGCGCTGGCGGCGGCTGTACGAGACCGCGATCGGCGAGGACTACCGCTTTCTCAGCTTCGGTGATGCGATGTTGCTCGACCGCCGGGCCTGAGGCCCGGCTGCAGCGGCCGTCAGTTGTCGGCTTTGTCGGCCCACTTGCCGAAGCTCAGCATGGCGTAGAGGAACCCACCGGTGAACACGACGACGGTCACCACCGCGCCGCACACGAACAGCGTGGCCTGGCTCACTTCGAAGGTGCCCGGTGTGCGAGGACGAAGCAGCCGAGTGCGAGGATGGACGGCACCCAGACACCGACGTAGATGCCGTTGAGCCGGCCGGCGATGTCGCCCTCGTCCGCCTGGAAGTACAGGGTGATGCTGAGCACCAGGCTGGCGAGGGCTGCCAGCATGAAGGTGCCCTTGAGGATGCGTTCCGGATTCATGGAACTCATGTTCTCACCATGTCGCGCGGATCGCCTCACGGGGCAGGGTGATCCAAGGCGCGTGCTCGGCCATATCGTGTCGGCAACCATGCATCCCGTCGACGTCACCGTCCTTCATCGCGACGGCGCAGCCCGCGCCGCGGTCGCGCACACAGCTCGCGGCTCGTATCGCACGCCGTGCTTCATGCCCGTGGGCACGCGTGGCGCGATCAAGTACCTCAGCGCCGCCGACTACGAACGCCTCGGTGCCGAGATCGTCCTCGGCAACACCTACCACCTGATGCTTCGTCCCGGTGCCGAGACCGTCGCCGAGTTCGGGGGCATCGGGAAGTTCGCCGGATGGGGAGGCCTGACCCTGACCGACAGCGGCGGGTTCCAGGTCTTCTCGCTCGATCCGAAGGTCGACGACGACGGCGTCACGTTCCGCAGCACCTACGACGGTTCGTCGCACCGGTTCACCCCCGAGATCGCCGTCGCGACACAGGAGCTGCTCGGTGCCGACATCCAGATGGTGCTCGACGTGTGCGCGCCGCTGCCGTCGTCACCCGACGTCATCCGCATCGCGCTCGACCGGACCAGCGAGTGGGCGGCGCGGGCCAAGGCGGCGCACACGAGGCCCGGACAAGCCCTGTTCGGGATCGTGCAGGGCGGGGTCGACGAGGTGATGCGGGCCGAGAGCGCGCAGCGCACGGTCGAGCTGCAGTTCGACGGGTACGGCATCGGCGGCCTGAGCGTGGGGGAGACCCGGGCCGAGATGCTGCCAGCGCTGGCTGCGGCGATCGAGTTCCTTCCCCAGGACCGGCCTCGATACCTGATGGGCGTCGGAGACCCGGCGAGTCTGGTCGAGGCTGTGGCGCTCGGCGTCGACCAGTTCGACTGCGTCATGCAGACTCGCATCGGACGCCACGGCACTGCGCTCACCGACCAGGGCCGCCTCCACATCAAGAACGCGAAGCACATCCACAGTGACGAACCGCTCGATGCAGGGTGTTCGTGCGAGGTGTGCGTGCGGCACACCAGGGGCTACATCCGCCACCTGTTCCAGGTGGGCGAGCCGACGGCGGCCCGACTCGTCAGCATCCACAACATCGCGTGGACGCTGCAGCTGATGGACCGAATGCGGACAGCGATCGAGGCCGGCACGTTCGACGATCTCCGTCGTCAGGTGCTCTCGGTCTGGGGTGAATAACGTGTCGGTGCACGGAGGGTGAACAGCCGGGACGGGTGACGAGTGGCTAGGATTCGTCGCCGGTCGGACCCCTTCCGACGCACGCTTCACAGTGGGACATCATGCACACCCTCTCGATCCTCGCCGCCGACTCCAACGGCAGTTCCGGTAGCGCCGCCGTCGTCCAGCTCGGCATCTTTCTCCTCATCCCCGTGGCGATGTACTTTCTGCTCATCCGCCCGCAGCGCCGCCGCCAGCGCGAGCAGGTCGCGATGCAGTCCGCCATCGACGTCGGCGACGAGGTCATGACCACGTCGGGCCTCTACGGCTTCATCACCGGTTTCGACGGCGACATCGTGTGGCTCGAGATCGACGACAACATCCAGATCCGCGTCGCCCGCGCCGCCGTGCAGCGAAAGGTGGACACCTCCACCGGTGACACCGCTGTGCCCACCGACGATGGTTCCGGCAAGGCACCGGCGATCGAGCCGGCCAAGATCGAGCCGGCCAAGATCGAGCCGGCCAGCAGCACGTCGATCGACGACGTCATCAATCCGTGAGCAACAAGCGCAAGCTCGTCATCTCGCTGGTGGCCATCGTGGTCATCTCGTTCGGTGGGCTCATCGCCAACGTTGCAGCGGGCAACAAGCCTGCGCTCGGCCTCGATCTGCAGGGTGGCATTTCCGTCACCCAACAGCCGGTCGGTGAGTACGACCCCGCTGCGCTCGACCTCGCGGTCGAGCGCATCCGCGACCGAGTCGACAGCCTCGGCGTCGCCGAGCCGGAGATCCTCCGCCAGGGTGATGCGATCGTCGTCAACCTTCCTGGCGTCAAGAACCAGCAGGAAGCCATCGACCTGGTGAAGGTCACCGGACAGGTGTACCTGCGTCCGGTCATGGGCTGTGCCAACGAAGGCGTGCAGGACACGACCACGACCACCACCGACCCCGGGGCCACGTCGACATCGGCCGCGCCCACCACGAC
Organism: Ilumatobacteraceae bacterium; assembly: GCA_040878255.1. GTDB lineage: Bacteria > Actinomycetota > Acidimicrobiia > Acidimicrobiales > Ilumatobacteraceae > VFMC01. The sequence continues at coordinate 2,405 of JBBDMO010000099.1, read as the reverse complement.
GGCCGCGCCCGGTCCGGGCCGCCGCGTCAGCAGCGTGCCGCCCACCGAGCCGACCACCACCACGGCCGAGGCCACCGGCACCACGGTCGAGGCCACCACCACGGCCTCGTCGGTCCCCGTCCTGTCCGACCCCACTCAGCAGCAGGTCCTGCCGCTGCGCGGTGGCGGACAGTGTCTCGTCGGGCCTGCCGAGGGAACCGGCGGCGTCTTCAAGAACGATGCGTCGGCCAACATCATCCAGGGTGGGTGGGGTGTGTCGGTTGGTCTGCGCGATGGTGCTGACGGGCGTGACACCTGGAACGCGCTGGCAGCGAAGTGCAACGCCGGTGTCGAGTCGTGCCCGACCAGACGGCTGGCGATCGAACTTGACGGCGAGATCATCTCCGCTCCGTCGGTCAACCAACCCAACTTCACCACTGGTGTCGACATCACTGGCGAGTTCAGCGAGACCGAAGCGCGCGACCTCGCCCGGGTGCTCAAGAGCGGCTCGCTCCCGGTCCGCATGGAGACCCAGTCGGTCCAGAACGTGTCGCCCACGCTCGGCAAGGACTCCCTGCGCGCCGCGATCATCTCGGGCCTCATCGGCGTGGGCCTCGTGCTCTTGTTCCTCATCCTCTACTACCGGGCGCTCGGGTTGATCGTCGTGGCCGGTGTGCTCGTGTCGGGTGGGCTCCTGTGGGGCGTCATCTCGATCCTGTCCAAGACGCAGGGGCTCGCTCTGTCGCTCTCGGGTGTCGCCGGCATCATCGTGTCCGTCGGCGTCACGGTCGACTCGTACGTCGTGTTCTTCGAACGGTTGAAGGACGAGATCCGCGCGGGCCGCTCGCTGCGCAACAGCGCACAGCGCGGCTTCGACGGTGCGTGGCGCACCATCCTGGTCGCCGACATCGTGTCGCTCATCGGTGCGTTCACGCTCTGGTACCTCACGGTGGGCTCGGTGCGGAACTTCGCGTTCTTCCTCGGCTTGTCCACCCTGGCCGACCTCGTCGTCGCCTACTTCTTCACCCGGCCGGCCGTGTTGCTGCTCGCCCGCACCGAGTGGATGGGGCGGCGCAAGGTGATGGGCCTCCAGGTCGCTACGCCTGCGGCCCCAGTCACCGGCGGCAACTTCGCAGGGAGCGCGTCATGACCGACCTGTCCACACCGGAGACGTCGGACTCGACCGACATCACCTCTGCGGCGACCGTTGCCCTCGTGGCCCGGCGCAACCTGTGGGGCCGCCTCTACCACGGCGAGACCTCGGTCGACTTCTACGGCAAGCGCAAGTACGGACTCATCCTGTCCGGCGTACTCATCCTGGTGACGATCGTGTCGCTGTTCGCGCAGGGCCTCAACCTCGGCATCGACTTCGAGGGCGGTGTCGCGTGGGAGGTTCCGGCGACGAACGGCATCACCTACGACGAGATCCGCGAAGTGCTCGAAGACAACGGCATCGACAGCTCGAGCGCCAAGCTCCGCACGCTGTCCACCGTGGGCAGCACCGACACCCGCATCAACGTGCAGGTCGGTGACCAGACCCCCGAGACGGTCCAGAAGGTCCAGGCAGAGCTGGCCGCGAAGGCCGATGTCGAGCCGAACGCCGTATCCACCACGTCGGTCAGCTCGTCGTGGGGTCGCAGCATCACCGAGAAAGCCATCCGCGCACTGGTCATCTTCATGGTCCTCGTCGCGTTGTTCATCAGCTGGCGCTTCGAGTGGCGGATGGCGCTCGCCGCGATCATCGCCATGGTCCACGACGTACTCATCAGCGTGGGTGTGTACTCGGTGTTCCGGTTCGAGGTCACCCCGGCCACGGTGGTCGCCTTCCTCACCATCCTCGGATTCTCGCTCTACGACACCATCGTCGTCTTTGACAAGGTGAACGAGAACACCGAACGTTTCGCTGGTACCCGCACCCCGTACGCCGACGCGCTCAACGTGTCGATGAACCAGGTGCTCATGCGGTCGCTCAACACCAGCGTCGCGGCAGTGCTGCCCGTGCTCTCGCTGCTCGTCATCGGGTCGGGCGTCATGGGTGCGGTGGCGCTCCGTGAGTTCGCGCTGGCGCTGCTCGTCGGCCTCCTCACCGGCTCGTACTCGTCGATCTTCATCGCATCGCCGGTGCTCGGCATGCTCAAAGAGCGCGAGCCGAAGTATCGGAGCCTGCGCGCCGACCACGCCACCGGGGTCGAGCTCGAGTACCTGGTGCTCGGTGGTTCACCCGACGGCCACCGCCGCGAGTTGGCTCGCGCCCGGCGCTCGGCGGCGGCGTCCGGGGACACCGACTCGATCGTGGTGCCGCCCAGCACACCCGAGTCAGTGCTGTCGCACCCACCCCGGCCGCGCAAGAATAAGCGTCGCTGACGCGTCGCACCCTGGCTGTACCCTGTGCGAATGTCGGCCGACAGATCCTGGATCCCTGATCT
>JBBDMO010000098.1:0-16922 GCA_040878255.1 Ilumatobacteraceae bacterium | reverse complement strand
CGCCGCGACGGTGTAGAGCGCGGAGTCGTAGAAGGGAAGCGGGAGCTGTCGGGTGCGGAAGGCGAGGATGTAGACCGCGCGCACGACGAGCCCGACGCTCGCGGCGACGCCGAGGGCGAACCGCGCCGGTTCCGTCGTCGACGCGGCCATGTTGTCCGGCGAACTCGTGTGGCGAACTGCGGTGTTGCCTCGTGGCCGGGACCGGCGTCGATCCGGTGACCCCACGCTTTTCAGGCGTGTGCTCTGCCGACTGAGCTACTCGACCGTTGCGCATGCCAACCCCACCCGAAACGGATGGGAACGGCACACACCGCACGAGCGTTGCCGCTCGTAGCGGTCCCGACGGGGTTCGAACCCGCGACCTCCGGCTTGACAGGCCGGCGTGAACTCCACTTCACCACGGGACCAGTGACTGGTCGTACTTGCTGCTACTGCTGGTACTGCGCACCCCCAACGGGATTCGAACCCGTGCTGCCACCTTGAAAGGGTGGTGTCCTAGGCCACTAGACGATGGGGGCGTAGGAACGTCTCAGGTTGAGAGCGTCGCAACACTAGCAGCGGCCCGGCAGATTGCCACCCCGACCCGCCGCTACCGTGGTCACGGCATGCGCCTCGATGTCGACCCCTCACTCGTTCCCGACGAGTACGCCTTCGTCCACCGGATCAGGGTTCGCTTCGCCGAGACCGATGCGATGGGCATCGTCCATCATGCGAACTACCTGCTCTACCTCGAGGAAGCCCGCGTCGAGTACCTGCGTTCGCTCGGCAAGCCGTACACCGAGTTGCGCGCCGAAGGGGTCGATCACGCTGTGCTCGAGTGCTTCGTGCAGTACCGGTCACCGCTCCGTTTCGACGATGAGGTCGACGTTCACCTCGTCGTTGCCAAGGTCACTCGCGCCACCTTCCAGATCGCGTACCTGCTCACCGTCGACGCCCAGCCTCGAGCCACGGCGGTCACGGCCCACGGGTCGGTCAACTCGGCCGGTCGGCCGGTGCGGCTTCCGGCGTGGCTGGCCTCGTTCGGGTCACCGCCGACCAACAGCGCGCTCTGACGCAGGGCGAGGATCGACGCCCCTGATCCCACACTGCGTGGGATTCTGGTTACAGGTGGGCGTCAAAGGATGTCAACCCTGCTGACAACAGCGCGCCGGACGCGTACCGTTTTTCGTATGAGGTCGATCGAGCGGGCGGTCGGACTGTGCACCGACTCGAGCGCGCGGTTACCTCCTGACCTCGTCGACCGGTTCCGCGTGGCGGTGGTGCCGGCGACGGTGCACGTCGACGACCGCGACTATCTCGAGGGCATCGACATCGGGGCCGACGAGTACGACGCCGTGGTGGCCGCGGGGGCGACGATCACGACGTCCGAGCCGAGCGCCGGCCAGTTCGCCGTCGCGTACGACGAGCTCGTGGCGCGGGGTTGCACCGAGATCCTGTCCCTGCACGGTGCTGCGACCGTGTCGGGCACTGTCAGCGCTGCACGTCTCGCAGCGCACCGCGCCGGGGTGCCGGTGCGGATCATCGACACGGGAACCGCCGGCTTCGGGGTGGCCTGTTGCGTGTGGGCCGCCGCTGAGGCGCTCGCTGCCGGCGCCACCGCCGACGAGGTCACCGCCCATGTCGAGTCAGCGGCACCTCGGGTGGGCCACGTCTTCGTGGCCGATCCGGCGAGCTGGTGTGATGATGCGCTGTTGGTGCAGCCCGGCGGTGTCGACGACCCAACCGGGTCGATCTCGGTGCTGGGCGTTCGCGATGGTGCACTCGAGCTCGTCGGGTGCGTGATCGGCAACCAGGATGCGATCGACACGATGGTTGATCGCGTCGTCGAGCTCGGCACCGGCCTCCGCGTCGGCGTCGGCATGGCCGACCGCGCAATGGCCGATTTGGTCGATGGACTCGAAGCGGCGCTGCGCGCCCATCCGGCTGTCGACGAGGTGGTCCGCTACCGAATCGGGCCATCGGTGGGAGCCCACGTCGGGCGGCGCACGGTGGGGTGTTTCACGCTCCCGAGAGTGCTCGGACAGTCCACTCCAGCAGCCAGCTGAGAAAGCCGTAGAGCTGACGCTCGGCCGCCAGCGGGTCGTCGGAGTCGATGTCGTCGTCGTCATCGGGGTCGTCGCTGACGTCGAGCACCGTGCCGAGCACGAGGCGCAGGCCGTTGAGCCCCTGCGAGAACGCCAGGACCTGCCCCTCGGTGAGCGTTCCCTTGGCCGTCAGCGCCTGGTCGATCAACTCGAGCCCTGCGAGTCGTGAGGCCACCAGCTCCTCGCGCATCAGCCGCTGGTATTCGGCGTCCTGCTCGGCGTGCTGGGGCAGGTGATAGGCGGTGGGGAAGATGCGGGCGAGCGCAGGGTTGTCGTCGGGGCCGATGAGCAGGTCGCGGAACTCGGCGAGCAGCCGCTGCAGCAGGGCGCGCTCGTCGGCGTCGAGGTTGATCCGGAAGCCCTGCTTGGTCCGGTCGACCGGTGGGCGGAATTGCCAGCGCACTCAGATGTCCTGCTGCATCGTGGCCCAGAGCCCGTGCTCGTGGAGGCGGAACACGTCGAGCTCGGCCTTCTCGCGCGCGCCGCTGCTGACAACCGCCTTGCCCTTGTGGTGGACGTCGAGCATGAGCGACGTGGCCTTCTCGAGCGAATAGCCGAACACCTTCTGCAGCACGAACGTGACGTAGCTCATCAAGTTGATCGGGTCGTTCCACACGAGGACGATCCAGGGGGTGTCCGGGCTGATTGCGTCATCGGTCGTCGGCTCGTCGAGCTCGACGGGGCTGGGCGCCGGTGACATGTCTCCAGTGTGCCTGGTTGGTCGGTCTGTCGCGTGGCCCGTACAGTGATGAAATGGCCGTCGGCGCGCGTCCCCTCGTCCCCTCCCGGCTGGCGCCGGGCGGCGTGGTGCACGGTTCCCGGCGCGTCCCCACCACCAAGCTGAAGGGCTACGTGGCGCTCGCGAAGCTGCGCGTGGTCGAGCTGCTCCTGATCACCACGGTGCCCACCATGGTCCTCGCCGAGCTGGGCTGGCCGTCCACCTGGCTCGTCGTGGTCACGCTCGTGGGCGGCACGCTGGCCGCCGGTGGGGCGAACGCGATCAACATGGTCATCGACCGCGACATCGACGCACTCATGGTCCGGACGCAGGGCCGACCCCTCGTCACCGGTCTCATCACTCCCCGGGCAGCAATGGTCTTTGCGATCACGCTCGAGGTGCTGGCGTTCGGCGTGCTGTGGTGGGGTGCGAACCTCCTCGCCGCCTGCCTCACCATCGGGGCCACGCTCTTCTACGTCTTCGTCTACACGATCTGGCTGAAGCGCACGAGCAAGCAGAACATCGTGATCGGTGGCGCAGCGGGTGCCGTGCCGGTGCTCGTTGGCTGGGCCGCCGTCACCGGGTCACTGTCGTGGAGCGCCGTCGTGCTCTTCGTGATGATGTTCCTCTGGACCCCGCCGCACTTCTGGGCGCTCGCCATCCGTCATGCCGACGACTACCGCGCCGCCAAGGTGCCCATGCTCCCCGCAGTCGTGCCCATGGCCGAAGCCGTGCGCAACATGGTCGTCTACACCACGCTCCTGGTGATCAGCAGCCTGGTCCTCGTCCCGGTGGCGGCGATGGGCTGGATCTACGGGGTGTCCGCCGTCGTGCTCGGCGCCGGCTTTCTGTGGGGCACCGTCGATCTGGGCCGAAACCCCACGGCACAGCGCTCGATGCGGGTCTTCGGATACAGCATCACCTACGTCACCCTCCTGTTCGGCGCTCTCACCGTCGACGTGCTGGCGCGCCACGGTCTCTGATGGACCGTCAGGTGTCATCGCCGAGCGAGCGCACATGATTTCCGCACCGAGCACGCCCTGTGGGTAATCTCGCTTCCGTCAATCCGTCATCAATCCCTTCGGACCGACTCGCGCGGCCTGAGACGAATCGAGTTCGCTGCACATGACCACCATCGATCCACACGTCGCAGGGGCCGGCGCGACCGCCGTCACCGGCGAACGCACCGGAGACCGACGTGGTGTCCTGACCTCCGTGGCCGATTGGATCACCAGCACCGACCACAAGAAGATCGGCCGCCTCTTCGTGGGGACGTCGCTGCTCGTGCTGTTGGCGGTCGCTGCGATCGGCGCGCTGCTCGGCGCCGAACGAATCGACGCGACCTCTGACTTCATCGATGCCGGTGCTCTGCCGCAGCTGTTCTCGGCGTACCGCGTGCTGCTCACCTTCGGGGTGGTCGTGCCGCTTGGCCTCGGCCTTGCGATCTCGGTCGTGCCGCTGCAGCTCGGCGCCCGCTCGCTGGCGTTCCCTCGCCTGGCACTCGCCGGCTTCTGGGGCTGGCTCGTCGGTGCCGTCCTCGTCATCGTGTCGTTCGTTGCGAACGGCGGTCCCGGTGGTGGCGACTCGAACATGGTCGATCTGTTCCTTGCCGCCCACGTCCTCGTGATCGTCGGCCTCGTCGCCGCTGCCGGTGCGCTGGCCACGTCGATCCTCACGACCCGGGCCCCCGGTATGAACATGCGCCGCGTGCCGCTGTTTTCGTGGTCGGCCCTCGTGTACGCCATCGGCCTCGTGCTGGCGCTGCCCGTGCTGGCGGGAACCCTGGTCCTGCTCTACGTCGACCACCACTACGCCCGCACTACCTTCGGTGGCAACACCGGCCTCGGTGGCTGGCTCGGCTACGCGTTCACCCAGCCGGCCACAGTGCTCTACGCCGTGCCGGTGTTCGGGCTCCTGCTCGAGACCGTGGCCACGGCCACTCGCAAGCGCCTTCCCCTGCGGGGCATCGGCCTCGTCGGTATCGGCCTCGTGGGCACGGCATTCCTGGCGGGTGTGGCCCAGGTCGACGCCTCGCTCCCGCAGAACCTCCTCGACATGAGCTTCACCAACGCAGTGCAGGACATCGTGCCCTACCTCCTCCTGAACGGGCTGCCGCTCCTCGGTGCCGTGGTGGTCCTGCTGGTCTTCCTGCTCGCCGCCGCCGGCCGCCCCCGTGTGCTGGCCCCCATGGTCTTCAGCTTCTTCGGTGCCGGCATGGTGCTCGTCGGCCTGCTCGGCAATGCGGTGTACCACGTCGGTGACGCACAGCTCGCGGGCACCGTGTTCGAAGAGGGCGCCTGGATCTACGTCTGCTACGGCACCGTGCTCGCCGTCATGGGCGGGGTCGCCTACTGGGGCCCGAAGCTCTGGGGCCGGGTCATCCCCGACCTCAAGGTGCTCCCGCTCGCGCTGCTCGGTGTGTTCGCCACCATCCTTGCCTCGTTGCCGTACTACGTCGCCGGTTTCGCCGACCAGCCTGCCAACGCCACGCAGTTCGATTACAGCGGCCCGCAGAACCTGTGGAACATCCTCGCCACGGTCGGTCACGGTCTCATGCTGGTGACGGTGCTCGCCTTCATCGGGCTCGCGGTCACCTCGTTCCGCAAGGGCGAGTTCGCCGGTGACGACCCGTGGGACGGCCAGACGCTCGAGTGGGCGACGTCGTCGCCTGCGCCGTTCGCCAATTTCGCCGAGGTCCACACCGTGGCCTCCGCCGAGCCACTGCTCGACCTGAAGCCGTCGCGCACGGAAGGGATCGCCTGATGCACGCACTTCCCGCAGCTCCGCCGCCGGCCCCGCGCCGGCAGCTCATGGTGGGCACCTCGCTCGCCTGTGCGGCCGGAGCCACGCTCATGGGTGGCATGTTCGCCCTCTACCTGCGCTTCCGCGAGGCCACCCTTGCCGTACCCGAGAGCGAGTGGAAGCCCGCCGCCTCGAAGGTGCCCGAGGTTGCCACGAACATCATGCTCATCTCGTTCGCGGTCATCTTCGTGATGGTGCAGTGGTCGGTCTACGCCGCACGCCGTGGGCACAAGAGCTACGTGGCCCTGTCGCTCGGGCTCACCGCGCTCTTCTCGGTCGCCATCATCAACGGTCAGGTGTTCACCTACACCCAGATGCGGCTCCCGATCCGCACGGGCACCTACGAGACGATGTTCTACGCCATCACCGGCACGTTCATCGCGCTCATGATCATCGGCATGATCTTCACCCTCGTCGTGGCGTTCCGGCACCTCGGCGGACGCAGCGGTGACCGCGAGATCGTCACTGCGCATGCCATCTACTGGTACTTCATGGGCGCGGTTTACACCGCCCTGTGGCTCTTCATCTACGTCGCGAAGTGAACGGATAGGGAACGAATGTTCACCACAGGTTCGAAACTCTTCATCGGCGCCACCACGGTGGCGTTGGCCGGCGCCATCGTCTTCGGTTTGTTCATGGGCGGCGATGCAGGTCGCACCGCCACGGTGGGGCTCGTCAGTTGCGCCGTTGCCTTGGCGTTCCTCACGGGCATCAACTTCTACGTCCGCGACTCGAACGTCGGGGCGCTGCAGTCCGATGCCGCCGTGTCGTCATCGGCTGCTGTTCCGGCGCCCGGCTCGAGCATGTGGCCGGCAATCGGTGCCGTCGGGGCCGGACTACTGGTGCTCGGCCTCGTCACCGCACCGATCGTGTTCAAGGCCGGCGTCGTCGTCGTCCTCGCCGCTGTCGTGGAGTGGATGGTCCAGGGCTGGAGCGAGCGTGCGTCGGGCGACCCGGCCTACAACGCTGCGGTTCGTCAGCGAATCCTGAACCCGCTCGAGTTCCCCGTGCTGGCGGGGGTCGGGCTTTCCGTCATCATCTACTCGTTCTCGCGCATCATGCTGTTCCTCTCGAAAGAGGCCGGCCCGGCGGTGTTCGCAATCCTCGCTGCGCTCCTGTTGGCCGCTGGTTTCCTGTTCGCCAGTCGTGCATCGCTCAAGAAGAGCATCGTGGTCGGCATCTCGACCATCGCCGCGCTCGGGCTCGTCAGCACGGGGGCGGTCATGGCCGTCGACGGCGAGCGAGAGATCAAGACGTACAAGATCATCGAGACCGATCCGGCGGTGTGTTTGAGCAACGACGAGACCAAGATCGACTACAACGCCTCGCAGAGCCTGGCGGCCAAGAGCAACGTTGCCGCCACCATCGTCTACCAGGACGGCCAGCTGTACGCACAGGTCATCGGCATCGCCGAGCCGCAGCGCACCATCACGTTGCCCAACGGCAACCCGTCGAACATCGTCTTCCGCAACCTCGGCGACGAGACCGTCCGCCTCACCGCCAACCTCGGTGCCTTCGAGCAGGACATCAACGGTACGAAGGTCATCGAGAAGCCGGTCACGTGTACCACGCTCGTCGAGCCGGACGGCCGTCAGTTCCTGAGCCTGCGGTACACCAAGTCGTCGTCGTGGACGCAAGAGCCCTACACCCTCGTGGTCCCCGGTGTCGAAGGCGCCAGCGTCGAAGTCGTGGTGCCGTGAGTCATGAAGCGTGGAGAGAACACTTTGGCTACCGTTAGGACCGTGCCACCCATGACCGCTCGTCGTCGCACATTGTCTGCACTCGGCGCCCTTGCCGCGCTCGCAGTTCTGGGTGGGTGCGCCAAGAACGCGCCGCAGGACACCTGGGCCCCGGCCGGCGAGAACGCGCGCAGCATCGACAACTTGCAGAGGCCGGTCTTCGCGGTGGCCGGCATCGTGCTCGTCATCGTCTGCGTCGCTGTCGCCTACTGCGTGGTCCGTTTTCGCGACAAGGGCCAGCCGATGCCCGAGCAGACCCACGGCAAGCCGGCGCTCGAGATCGCACTCACCATCCTGCCCGCACTCATCCTCGTCGGTGTCGGCATCCCCACGGTCAGCACGATCTTCAAGCTCGCCAAGACCAGCGACACCGAGTGCGTCATCAACGTCACCGGCCAGCAGTGGTGGTGGGAATACGACTATCCGGTCCAAGACGGCTGCGGCGGTATCGACGAGCCGATCGTCACCAGTGGCCAGATGGTGTTCCCCGCCGGCGCCAAGGTGCTCGTCCGTGGCACGAGCCGCGACGTCATCCACTCGTTCTGGATCCCGCGCCTCAACGGCAAGCGAGACATGGTGCCGGGTCGCGTACACACCCTGCGCATGCAGGCCGATCAGCCCGGCATCTACGCCGGCCAGTGCACAGAGTTCTGCGGCCTCAGCCACGCCAACATGAAGATGGAGGCCGTGGCGCTCAGCGTCGAGGACTTCGAGACGTGGAAGGCCGAGCAACTCAAGGAGTACGACAAGCCCGAAGAGGGGTCCCTCGCCGCCAAGGGCGAAGCCACCTTCACGGCCAACTGCGCCTACTGTCACCAGGTGAACGGTCTGTCGACCCCTGCCCCCGGCGGCGGCACCACGCCCGTGCTCGCGAACCCCGACCAGTACATCGTGTCGGGCGCTGCGCCGAACCTCAGCCACCTCATGAGCCGGAACACCTTCGCCGGGGCCACCTGGGACCTGCTCACGCAGACCTGCCGGGACGAGGTCTGGAAGGCGCCGTCCGACGAGTTCGGTGCGCTCTACCTGCAGGGCGTCACTGCCGACTGTCTGAACGAGGTCGACCTGCGCGAGTGGCTGCGGAACGCACCTGCGAAGAAGCCGATGTACGCCAGCGAATCACAAAAGGCTGACAATGGGGGCAAGGTGCGGGGTATGCCCGCACTGGGCCTCAGCGAATCCCAGATCGACGAGATCATCGCCTACCTCCTCACGCGGAAGTAACGGAGCACGACACAGATGGCAATCATCGAACGTCCTTCCACCACCCCAGCCGTCATCGGCGCCGGTGGTGCGACTGCAGTCGTCACGCCCGCGCAGGCGTACGGCGTCATGCGGCGGCCCGTCACCACCACTGGGTGGCGCTCGTGGCTCTTCACTGTCGATCACAAGAAGCTCGGCATCATGTACGGCGTCACGGCGATGTTCTTCTTCCTCGTCGGCGGCATCGAGGCGCTGCTCATCCGCGCCCAGCTCGCTGGGCCGGAGGGCACGATCCTCAGCGCCAGTCAGTACAACGAGATGTTCACGATGCACGCCACCACCATGGTGTTCCTCTTCGTCATGCCGATGGCAGCGGCATGGGCGAACTACTTCGTGCCGCTCCAGATCGGTGCACGCGACGTTGCGTTCCCCCGCATCAACGCGTTCGGCTTCTGGTGCTTCCTCTTCGGTGGCATCTTCCTCAACACCTCGTGGTTCCTCGGTGGTGCGGCAGACGGTGGCTGGTTCATGTACCAGCCGAACGCCAATGCGCTGTTCTCGCCTGGGAACGGCGTCGACTTCTGGGGTCTCGGCCTGCAGATCACCGGCATCGCCTCGCTCACCGGCGCGATCAACCTCATCGTCACCGTCTTGAACATGCGGGCGCCCGGCATGAAGCTGATGAAGATGCCGATCTTCACGTGGATGATCCTCGTGGTGCAGTTCCTCCTGCTGTTCGCCATCCCGGTCATCACGGTGGCGTTGTTCCTGCTGATGTTCCAGCGTGAGTTCGGCGCCACCTTCTTCGATGTGGGTGCCGGTGCGGATCCGCTGCTGTGGCAGCACCTGTTCTGGATCTTCGGTCACCCGGAGGTGTACATCCTCGTTCTGCCCAGCTTCGGTATCGTCAGCGAAGTGCTGCCGGTGTTCAGCCGCAAGCCACTGTTCGGCTACCGCTTCGTCGTGTTCTCCGGTGCAGCGATCGGCTTCCTGGGCTGGGGTGTGTGGGCTCACCACATGTTCGCCTCCGGCCTCGGCCCGGTCTCGGTCGCGGTCTTCTCGGTCGCCACCATGCTCATCGCCATCCCCACCGGCGTGAAGATCGTCAACTGGACGCTCACGATGTGGGGCGGCAAGTTGCAGTTCACCACGGCAATGCTCTTCGCAGTCGGCCTCATCGTCGAGTTCACGATCGGTGGACTCTCGGGCGTCACTCACTCGGTCGCCCCGTCCGACACGCAGCAGACCGACACGTACTACATCGTCGCCCACTTCCACTACGTGCTGTTCGGCGGAGCGATCTTCGGCATCTTCTCCGGCTTCTACTACTGGTGGCCGAAGATCTTCGGCAAGCTCCTCAACGAGCGACTCGGTAAGTGGAACTTCTGGCTGATGGTCATCGGCATGAACATGACCTTCGGACCGATGCACATCATCGGTCTGCAGGGCCAGCCGCGCCGCATGATGAACTGGACCGAGGCCCGCGCCGGCGAGGGCTTCTTCAACCTCGGTTTCTGGAACCGGATCGCCTCGCTCGGTTCGCTGATCCTCGCCATCGGCGTGCTGATCTTCCTGATCAACGTGTTCTACACGCACACCAGCAAGAAGGTCGGCAAGGCTCCGCTCGACCCGTGGGACGCACGCAGCCTCGAGTGGATGACGTCGAGCCCGCCGAAGGAGCACAACTTCGATTCGATCCCCACCGTGCACGCGCTCGACGAGTTCTTCCACCGCAAGTACGAGGAAGACCACGAGACTGGCGAAGTGCGCAAGGTGGCAACGGCCGAGGAGATCTTGGCCGAGATGGAAGCCAACGCCGACCATCACATCCACCTGCCATCGCCGTCGTACTGGCCGATCGTCCTGGCTGTTGCGCTGCCGATCATGGCCTACGGCATCATCTACTCACGGCTGCTCGCCGTGGTCGGTGGCGTGATTCTTCTGCTCGCCATGTTCGGTTGGGCTCTCGAGCCCTCCGTTGCCGACGACACCGATTACGACCCGCCGGCCGAGGGCGGCGAGCCCACCAAGGAGCTGGCGACCATTGTCTGACATCGCCGTACACACCACCACGGCCGACGACCACGGCCACGACGAGCATGCCGGGGCCCACGAGACCTCCACGGGGCTCAGTAACAACAAGATGGCGATGTGGCTGTTCCTGGGCAGCGAGTGCCTGCTCTTCGGCGGCCTCATCTCCACCTACATGCTCTACCGAGGTCGTCATTCGGCGAACCTCGGCCCCGACCAGATCTACGACATCCCGTTCACGTCGGTCAGCAGTTTCGTGCTCCTCATGAGTTCGCTCACGATGGTGCTCGCCGTCAGTTCGGCGCAGCGCAACGACGACCGTCGCACGAACCTGTGGCTGGTCATCACGGCGCTGCTGGGTGCCACCTTCGTCGGCGGCCAGGTGTACGAGTTCACGAGCTTCTACCGCGAAGGTCTTGGCTTCACGACCAGCCTGTTCAGCTCGAGCTTCTACACGCTCACGGGCTTCCACGGCGTCCACGTGTCGGTCGGCATCATCATGCTGATGGCGCTCGTGGGCATCAACACCCGCGGCAAGATCGTCGGCCAGAAGGCCGAGGTCGTCGAGCTCGTGGGTCTCTACTGGCACTTCGTCGACGTCGTGTGGATCATCATCTTCACGCTCGTCTACCTGATCCCGTCCTGAGCGAGGCCGCACCATGAGCACCACCGACAACCTCGAGCACGCCATCGATGACGCCAGCCCCGTCGAGGACGGCGAATACCACGAGCACCACTCCGACGCGTACTACATCAAGATCGCGCTGGTCCTTGCGGCCATCACCGCCCTCGAGACGTCGACCTACTGGATCGACTTCGGGCCATTCTTCATGCCGGCGCTGTTGGGGATGATGGCGATCAAGTTCGTCATGGTGGTCTCGATCTTCATGCACCTGAAGTTCGACAACAAGATCTTCAGCTACATGTTCTATTCGGGCCTCCTGTTGGCCATCTTCGTGTACGTGGTCGCGCTCGCCTGCTTCCGTTTCTTCAGTCCCACCTGAGCCCCCGTAAAGGCGGCACCCATGTTCGCCGAAACAGCACCAGTCCTCGATCCCTGGCGGTTCCAGGCCCACCCCGAGGTCTGGGTCCTCGTCATCTTCCTCGTCGGCGCGTACATCTACATGGCGCGGGTCATCGGCCCGAAGGCCGTACCCGCCGGCGTCGAACCGGTGAGCAAGCGTCAGTGGGGGTGTTTCACCGGAGCGGTCGCGCTGTTCTGGATCGGTGCCGATTGGCCGGTGCACGACATCGGCGAGCAGTACCTGTACTCGGCACACATGCTGCAGCACATGATTTTCACCTACTTCATGCCGCCGCTCGCGCTGATGGCCATCCCCGGATGGATGGCGCGCACGGTGGTGGGCGACGGACGCGGTTACCGCGTCGTGGCGTGGTTCGCGAAGCCGGTCATCGCCGGCGTGCTGTTCAACCTGATGGTGATGATCACCCACATCCCCGGCGTGGTGAACGCATCGGTCGGCAACGGGCCGCTCCACTACACGCTGCACCTGTTGCTGGTCACGCTCGCACTGTTGATGTGGACCCCTGTGGTGGGCCCGTTCCCCGAGCTGCAGATGGGCCCTGGCGGAAAGTGCATCTACCTGTTCTTGATGAGTGTGATCCCCACGGTGCCTGCCGGCTGGTTGGTCTTCGCCGAGGGTGCGGTCTACAAGCACTACTCACAACCCGTGCGGATCTGGGGCATCACGGTCACTGACGACCAGCAGATCGCTGGGGCGATCATGAAGCTCGGCGGCGCGGCCTTCCTGTGGGCGATCACGATCTACCTCTTCTTCAAGAAGTTCGGTGCCGGCGTCGAGACCGAGAACACCTACGTACGCAAGGGCCAGATCCCCACGGCCGAGATCACCGGCCACGACGAGGTCACCCTCACCTACGGCGATGTCGAGGCAGCGTTCCAGGCCACGACCCCGTCACTACTCGAAGCGGAACAGGCGCCTCGCGAGCAGCGGTGACCCCACGGCCCAGGCCGCCAGCACGATCCAGCTGGTGCTGGGCCGATCACCGGCTTGGGTCAGTGCCTCGCGTAGTACGTCGGCCAACGCGCCGGAAGGCAGCAGCCGTGACACGGCGCGAAGCGGCGCAGGCAGCTCGCCGAACGGGATCACCATGCCCCCCAACAGCAGCAACACGAGGTAGATCGCGTTCTGTGCAGCAAGGTTGATCTCGCCGCGCAGTCGGCCCGCGAGCGTGAGGCCGATGCCGGCGAAGGCAAAGGTGCCCAACACGACCGCCACCAAGGCGAGCAACCAGTTCGGGTCGGCGGGCTCCCATCCGAGTGCGTATGCGACCGGGATGATGATTGCGAGCTGGATGACCTCGACGAGGACGACCCCCAGGATCTTGGCGGCGATCAGCCGGCCGCGGCCGAGGGGGGTGGCACCGAGGCGCTTGAGCACCTTGTAGGTGCGTTCGAACCCCGTGCCGATGCCGAGGCTCACCATCGCGGTGCTCATGATGGCGAGGGCCACGATGCCGGGCGCCAGGAAGTCGATCGGGTCGTCGGTGCCGGTGGGCAGCACGTCGACCACGCTGAAGAACACGAGCAGCATCACCGGGATGCCGAGGGTGAGCAGCAGCTGCTCGCCGTTGCGCAGAACGAGCTGCACCTCGGTGCGCACCTGGGTGCCGAGGCGACTCATGGTGCCTCGTCCTGGCCCGCATCGCCTGCGGTGAGGCGGCGGAAGACGTCCTCGAGCCGCTGCGCCCCACCGCGGAGGTCGGCCAGCGCGTGGCCGTGATCGGCGAGCCAGCCCGTGAGCTGTGCGACCAGACGTGGATCGGGTGACGCATCGACGATGTACTCGCCGACGGCCAGTGTGCGCACGGGGTGCCCGATCGCCGCTGCCAGCGCGGCGGAGTCGAGTGCAGGATCGCTGCGGAACCGGATCTCGTCGTGGCCGCGGCGGAGGTCGGCGAGGCTGCCGTCTGCCACGACCTGGCCGTGGTCGAAGATGATGACCCGGTCGGCGACCCGCTCGGCCTCGTCGAGCTCGTGCGTGGCGAGCACCACAGCGCAGCCGCCGTCGGCGAGCTCGCGCACGATGCGACGGATGGTGTCGCGGCCGTTGATGTCGACACCGGAGGTCGGTTCGTCGAGGAACGCGACGTCGGGGCGCGCTGCCAGAGCGAGCGCGAGCGACAGACGCTGCTTCTCGCCGCCGCTGAGCCGCCGCCACGATGCGGTGGCCCGCTCGGTGAGGCCCACCGAATCGACCAACCAGGCGGCGTCGGCGCCACGTCCATAGAGCGCGCAGTAGTGGCGCACGGTGTCGAGCACGCGTGCACTGGGGTAGACGCCACCGTCTTGGAGCATGACGCCCATGCGTTCGCTCAGGCGCACCTGATCGGTGGCCGGGTCGAGCCCGAGCACGCGGACGGTGCCGGCCGTGGGGCGCCGGTAGCCCTCACATGCCTCGATCGTCGAGGTCTTGCCGGCGCCGTTCGGGCCGAGCACAGCGGTGATCTGGCCTGCCTCGGCGGTGAAGGACACACGGTCGACGGCGAGCAGGCCGCCGTATCGCATCGTCAGCCCATCGACCTCCACCACGCTCACAGCGGTGCACGCTACGGCGTGTTGGTCCCGGACCGGAAGCCCATGAACCGGATGACGAAGTCAAGTTCGCCATCGAGAGTGACGATGACATCAGCATGTCCGGATCACGTCAGCCCCGGGTGTCGGTGATCGTGCCGGCTCACGACGAACAGCACCATCTCTCCGCCTGCCTCGAATCGATCTGCGCCGCGGCGGCGTCGATTCGGTGCGACATCGAGATCGTGGTCGTCGTGTCGAGTCGAACCGGCAACATCACAGCACAGATGGCGCTCGATGCGGGGGCACACGTCCTCGTGTCGAGCGGGCAGACCGTCGGCGCGGCGCTGAACGCCGGTGTCGCCGCGTCAGCTGGCTCGATCGTGGTGACGATGGATGCCGACGGTCTGATGGCGCATGACGCACTGCGCGAGATCGAGCACCATCTGGCCACGGGCGTCTGCATCGGAGGGGCCGCCACCGTGGTGCCGGAGCGCCGTTCGGTCGGCATCGCCCTCACGATGGCCGTCGTGAAGCTGACGGAGAAGGTGAGCGGTCTCGGGAGCGGGATGTACTGGTGTCGTCGGGAGGACTTTGACGCGATCGAGGGCTACAACCCGACGCTCACCCGGTCCGTCGGGGCCGACTTCGCTCGACGCCTGCGCGAGCACGGCCGGTCGCGTGGCCGCCGGTTCGTGAACCTACGCGCGACGCCCGTCGTCGCGTCGTGCAGCGCGTTCGACCGCAACGGTGACTGGCACATGATCGGACGCTTCCGGCTGCCCGACGCGGCGCCCTCCGAGCTGAAACGTCGGGCTGTCGACACCGACCGCGGGAGTAGCCTCACTGTCCTGTGATCGACATCCGCACGCTCCGCAACCAGCCCGAGCTCGTGCGTGCCGCCATGGCACGGCGCGGCAAACCCGACCTGCTCGATCAGCTCGATCAGTTGGCGGCGCTCGATGAGCGGAGCCGCGAGATCGTCGCTCGTCGCGACGCCATCCGCGCCGAGGTCAACGACCTCTCGAAGCAGGTGGGCGCGATGCGCCGTTCAGGCAACGATGCCGGGGCAGAGGCCCTGCAGGCGCGCTCGCGTGTGCTGGGTGACGACGAGAAGGTGCTCGTCACCGAGTACGACGAGGTGCAGGTCGGGGTGCGCGAGCTGCTGCTCCGGCTGCCCAACCTGCCGCACCCCGATGCGCCCGACGGTGCGGGCGAACAGGACAACCTGATCGTGACCGGTCCGGTCAACCTGCCGGCCGAGTTCGAGCCTCACCAGCGCGTGCCCCACTGGGACACCGGCGCAGCCCTCGGCATCCTCGACAACGAGCGCGCCACCAAGATCAGCGGGGCGATGTTCACCATGCAGCGCGGGCTCGGCGCCACGCTCGCCCGCGCACTGTGCCAGTACGCGCTCGACATGAATGCCGACGCGTTCGAGGAGATCCGTCCGCCGTCGCTCGTCACCACGGCCACTCTCACCGCCACCGGGCAGCTCCCCAAGTTCGCCGACGACGCGTACGCGATCGAGCGAGACGACCTGTGGTGCATCCCGACGGCCGAGGTGCCACTCACGTCGATCTATGCCGGCGAGGTCCTCGACGAGGCCGAGCTGCCGAAGCGCATGATGGCGTACACGCCGTGCTACCGCCGCGAGGCCGGCTCGGCCGGACGAGACACCCGTGGCATGCTGCGCGCCCACGAGTTCGACAAGGTCGAGATCTTGGCCCTGGCCGCTCCCGACCAGGGTGCAGCACTGCTGGTCGAACTGACCAAGCGTGCCGAGGCGCTCATCGCAGGCCTCGAGCTGCCGTACCGCATCATCGAGATCTGCACGGGTGACATGGGGCAGAGCCACCACCGCAGCTTCGACATCGAGGTCTATGCACCGGGCTGCGACAGCTGGCTCGAGGTCAGCAGCATCAGCTGGTTCGGCGACTACCAGGCACGTCGTGCCGACATCCGCTACCGCAGGGCCGGCGAGAAGGGCACGCTCATCGCAAACACCCTCAACGGCTCGGCACTCGCCGTGCCGCGGGTGTGGGCTGCCATTGTCGAGAACTACCGCCAGCCCGATGGCAGTGTCGTCATTCCCACGCTGCTGCGCCCGTACATGCGTGGTGCCGAGGTGATCCCGGCGCCATGACGCTTGCATCGCGTCGGCACGAGTACGAGACGGCAGGGCTCGACGTGGCCGACGTGCTGCCCGATCCGCTCGCCCAGTGGCAGCGGTGGTTCGACCAGGCCACCGAGGCCGGGTGCGTCGAGCCGAACGCGTTCGTCCTGTCGACGCTCGGGTCCGATGGCTTTCCGCAGTCGAGATACCTGCTTGCCCGCGGTGCCGACGAGCGCGGCCTGTCGTTCTTCACCAACTACGAGTCGGCGAAGAGCCGTCAGCTCGCCGCCCATCCGCAGGCGAGCATGCTGTTCACCTGGTTGCAGCTGCATCGTCAGGTCCGCCTCACCGTCACTGTCGAGCGCCTGCCCGACGACGAGAGCGACGAGTACTTCGCGAGCCGACCGCGCGCCTCACAACTGGGGGCCTGGGCATCGCGCCAGTCCACCGTGCTCGCGAGCCGCGACCAGCTCGATGACCGCGTCGCCGACATGGAGCACAATTTCGCCGACCACGATCAGGTGCCCCGCCCCGAGTTCTGGGGCGGCTGGCTTGCCCGCGTGCACGAGTGGGAGTTCTGGCAGGGGCGGCCGAGCCGCCTCCACGACCGCCTCCGGTACCGCTCGTCAGCCGATAGTGCGTGGCTCGTCGAACGCCTCTCACCCTGACCAAC